>CANLPK010000004.1 GCA_947492885.1 Bacteroidota bacterium | reverse complement strand
ACCCTACGGTGCCAGCGTAATACGTCGTTGGCATCAACATAAATGCGCAGGTTGAGGTGCTTTAAAATATCGGGTTCACTAAAAATAAAGAGACCTTCTACAATGATAATCTTTGCCGAACGATGATTGATAATTTTTGGAATCCAATTTTCTACATTAAAATTATATTCGGCTCTTTCGTATGATTCCCCATTTTTTAGTTTCTCTAAATCGTTAACAAAGGCTTCTATATCGAGCGATTCGGGTTCATCGAAGTTGGGGCGCCCGTTATTATCCAAAGGCACTTGAGCCAAGGGTTTATAATAATTATCGAATGATATCAAACACACCTCTTCTGGCGTAAAACCTTCTTTTAACGCATTTAAAAAACTTGTTTTTCCGGAGGCACTACCTCCTGTAATTCCTACAATATATGGCTGCATCACTTAGCAAAAATAATTTTTATTTTTAAAGTGTAGGAAAATTGAATTCAAGAGTTTATGGAATGGGCTAAATGGCACTAGAATAGATAAGAATGGATGCATTGGTTAATTTAATTAAGGTTAGTCATACTAGGTTTCTGTTTGATATTGTTAATCAGGAAATTGAGAGGAAATTATTAAAAGAGAAAAAGGCGGGTAATTTTTAGGTCATAAATATTTTTTCATAATTGCATTTTAATTTTACCTTCACCAACGAATTGAAGTACTATACTAGTTAATCATTCCAAAAATAATGCAAAAAAAAGTTGTCATCCTAGGCGGTGGTGTAGCTGGTATGAGTGCTGCCCACGAACTCATTGAGCGCGGTTACGCCGTTGAAGTTTACGATAGAAACACCACCTATGTAGGTGGTAAAGCTCGAAGTATTGATTATTTTGGCGACCCCAATAAGCCTTACCCAACCCCACTTCCAGGCGAACATGGATTCCGTTTTTTTCCTGGATTTTACAAACATATCATCGATACCATGAAGCGTATTCCATTTAATAATAATGGAAAACAATCTACGGTATACGATAATTTGACACCCACTTCCCGAATTATGATTGCGAGATATGGGATGGCTCCCATTGTTGCCAATGCATCTTTCCCGAAAAGTTTGGCCGACTTGGAAGTGTTGATGAAAGATATTTTTGGAACCAATACGGGACTTACCAAAGAGGAAGAAAAGTTTTTTGCAGAGCGCACATGGCAATTGATGACGAGTTGCACGTTGCGCCGTAATAATGATTATGAGCGATTGGGATGGTGGCAATATTTAGAAGCCGATCGATTTAGTGATACTTATCGAAGCTTATTGGTAGAAGGGCTTACACGTACCTTGGTTGCTGCTCGAGCCGAAACAGCGAGTACCAAAACGGGAGGTGATATTTTTTTACAACTCTTATTTTGCATGACCAATCCTGCAATTAATACCGATAGGGTATTGGATGGTCCTACCAACGATAGATGGCTAAACCCATGGCTTACATTTCTTCAATCAAAAGGAGTACAGTATCATCTAGGTAATGAAGTAGTAGCGATTAATATCAATAAATCAGAACAAGTTACGTCAGCTACAGTGATGCGTGAAGACAAATCGACTTTCGAAGTGACGGGTGACTATTTTATTTTGGCTACACCAGTGGAGCGAGCTGCAGCGCTAATTTCAGATGAGATGGTGAAAGCAGATGCCACCTTGCAATATATTCGAGATTTAGCTCCGAGTGTGAGTTGGATGAATGGAATTCAATTTTATTTGAATGAAGAAGTGGTCTTGAATAATGGCCATATCATTTGTTGTGATAGTGAATGGGCTGTAACCTGTATATCTCAAATTCAATTTTGGGACGATTTTGATATCACCACCAGAGGCAATGGAAAGGTGAAAGGGTTACTAAGTGTGGATATTAGCGATTGGTTTGCTCCGGGTAAATTCACCACTACCTTGCATGCAGATGATTGTAATGCCAAACAAATAAAGGATGAGGTATGGGCACAATTATGTAATAGTATCAATGTGGATGGACAAGTTATTCTAAGAGATGATATGTTGGTGGATTGGTATCTCGATCGTGATATCTGTCCAAAGACAACGATAGCGGCTTATGAGGATGGGAACCCTAGTGGTAAAAGAATTTTTGATTTACTTTCGGTGAAGAACGACCCGAATAATAAACTTCAAAATATTGAACCCTTATTGGTGAACAATGTTAATACCTGGAATCTGCGCCCTGATGCTAATTGTGAAATCAACAATTTATTTTTTGCTGCCGATTATGTGAGAACCTTCACCGACTTGGCCACAATGGAAGGCGCCAATGAGGCCGCCCGAAGAGCCGTAAACTGCTTACTCGATGCAGATAAGAGCAATACAGAAGATTGCACCATATGGGATTTAGAAGAACCGTTGTTCTTAGAACCGATGAAGCTGTATGATCAATCGCGCTGGAAGAAAGGATTACCATGGACGATGCATATTCCATTGTGGTTAAAAATTACGATGGTATTTTGGAGTGCCTTCTGCCTGGTAGAAGGATTTGTGAAGCTTATCATTAAAAAAATATTTCCCGATAATGCCGATCTAAATGCCGATAAACGCAGAGCCTGGTTTATTTTAGGGAGCATGCCCATTGCAATTGGCTGCTTGGTATTGGCGGCTTGGAAATATCATGGATGGGAAGGAGCAGCATGGTGGGGCTATGGTTTCTCTGGCCTTTATTTATTATATGCTATTTTGTTTAATGATAAAATATTGCTGCGGTTTCTATTGTTCTCGGCAGCTGCAGGTTTCACCGAATTGTTACCCGACAATTGGTTGGTGAATGTAACCCATACTTTATTTTATCCTCCCAATGAGCCCATGCTCTATGCATCTCCAGCCTATATGCCGTTTAGTTGGATTGTTGTACTAACACAAATTGGATATATTGGATTCTTAATCAACAAGAAATATAATTTGTTAATCACTTCTCTAATTGTAGGCTTGTTAGGATGTATGATTATCCCGCTATATGAATACCTTGCCATTCATGCTGAATGGTGGCATTATGAAAATGCACCAATGTGGGGTGTAGTTCCAATATATATCTTTATTGCAGAAGGGCTTTTGATGTTAACCATCCCCGACCTCTTTGATCGTTGCGAAACCATTGCATTAAAATGGGTTCCAATACTAGGTATTATTCAGGGATTGGTGATGTGGCTTGCATGTATCATAGCATTTTATTTTATTGGTTAAATATGAATATCAAAGAATTTATACTGAACTTTATTCCTGATAAATACCGAAATGATGAAGAGGTATTTCGGAAAGTCAGACTTTTTGTTACAACTTGTTTTATTACAAGTTTATTTTCATCTTTTTATTTCCTCACTTCTTACATGGCGGGGATGCCACACGTGCTTTGGGCCATGGCATTTAATGTAATAGGGTTTCTACTTTTACCCTTTTTATTAAAACACGATTTACTACCCTTAAAGGTGCTTACCAATGGGTATATCCTCATCGGAACGATTGGGGTGGTGGTTACTGTTTTTTATACTGGTGGTCTTATTTCTACGAGTTTGCCTTGGCTCGCTGTTTTACCCATCGCATCACTCATGCTCATTAATAAACGAAGTGGATGGATTTGGACTATCGTCACCTATCTCACCATTTCATTTATTGGAGCACTTACATTGAATGGATTTCAATTTGCGGACGAAACCAATCAATCAATTCTAATTATTTTTAATACCTCTAACCTCAACGGATTGGGAGTACTCATTTTTTTAATTGCCTTGGTATTTGAAAATACTAAAAATACAGCATTACAGAATTTGGATGAAAAAAATAAACAACTGGATAAAGAGAAGCAACGCAGTGATGAATTGTTGCTTAATATTCTTCCTGCCGAGGTGATGGAGGAATTGAAGAGCACAGGTAAAACTCGTGCGCGTCATTACGAAATGGTTTCGGTGATATTCGCCGATTTTAAAGATTTTACGAAGGTAAGTGAGAAATTGAGTCCTCAAGAATTAGTTTCTACTATTGATATGTACTATGAAATCTTTGATAATTTGGTAGGGCAATTTGGTGCAGAAAAAATAAAAACGGTGGGTGATGCCTATATCTGTGCAGTGGGTATTCCATTGGAAACTAAGGACAACGCCATTCGTGCGGTGCAATTATCGCAAGAGATTTTAAATGAAGTAAACAAATTAAAAACAGCAAGTGAAGGAAATGCCAATGTAGCCTTTGATATTCGAATTGGAATTCATACCGGTCCATTGGTGGCAGGGGTTGTAGGGATTAAAAAGTTCGCATACGATATTTGGGGAGATACGGTAAATACTGCAGCACGTATGCAAGAAAGTGGCGATACCAATAGAATTAATATATCTAACACTACCTACGAATTGGTGAAAGACGATATCAAATGCTCATACCGTGGCAAGGTAGCCGCCAAAAACAAAGGGGATATTGATATGTATTTTGTTGAGTAAATTGCAGGCGCTTAGCCAATGCATAAATATTTAATCATACTCCTTTCCATCGTATTGGTTTTTGCTTGCCGCAAGAAAACAATTCCACCGATAACTCCTCCCATTATTACCATTGTTGAAGACACGTTTATTCGTGGTGCCGATTTATCATTCCTGCCCGAAATTGAACAGACGGGCACCCAGTTTTACAATATTGATAGTGTAGGGGGAAATGTATTATCTATCATGCAATCTGCCGGATGCAATACAGTGAGAATTCGGCTATGGGTGAATCCAGGGAATACACACAGCAGTTTTGATGAAGTATATGAGTTGGCCAAAAGAGTCAAACAAAACAAGATGAAAGTTTGGCTTGATTTTCATTATTCGGATACCTGGGCTGATCCAGGCCATCAAGCATTACCAGGTGCATGGAATGGATTAAGTGTTTCCGTTTTATTAGATTCAGTGTATACCTACACTAAAAGAGTGATGAGTGCGATACAACCCGAGTATGTGCAAATTGGAAATGAAATCAATGGTGGATTACTATGGAATATAGGAAGTATAAATAATCAAAGCAATTTTATTGATTTATTGAAAGCGGGAAGTAAGGCATGTCGCGATGCACTGCCAGCAAGTAAGATAATTATTCACTTCGCCGGGCTCAATAATTCAGAATGGTTTTATACCCTATTACAAACCAATAAACTGGATTACGATATCATGGGACTTTCGTATTATCCGATATGGCATGGGCGCAACTTAGACACTTTAGAACAAAGTTTAAAACGATTAACTTCACTAACAGGAAAAAAGGTGGTGATTGCCGAAACATCCTATCCATTCACACTTGGATGGAATGATTATACCAATAATATTATAGGTGACACTTCACAACTTGTTAGTACCTATGAACCCACTTCTGTTGGCCAATTGAACTTTTTGAAAAAGATTCGCTCCATCCTTGAGCAGAATAAATTGGGTATGGGATTTTGTTACTGGGGTAGCGAATGGGTTGCATTTAAGGGACCTGTTTCTACTACTGGATCATCTTGGGAGAATCAGGCACTCTTCAATTTTAATCGAAGAGCCTTACCCGTGATGCAAGCCTTTAAAAGATAGAACTAAATTTTTCTTGTTGTAATTCATTTCATGATTATTAATACTGTAAAATTAATAGAGAAAGGAATGTACTATCTTTGATGACAATATCTTAAGAATTTATTTCTAAGTAAAAACCTCCGACACTAATATCTTTTTTACGTAAAAAATATAATGATTAAGTCAGGCATGCGAATTTTAGTTCTACAAATATTTCTTTTACTCGGTTTTGCATTGAATGCACAGCAAGTAAAAATTTTATTCGATGCCACCAAAGCCGAGACCGCCAATAATACTGATTGGATTATCGATGCTGATGCTCACAACTTAGGATGGAACCCCAATGCCAGCTTGAATGGTGGAACGGAATCGAATGCGCAACAAATTCCATTACCTGCCCAGTCAAATATTATATCTGGCACGGCCGAAACATTTTGGTCGGGAGCACTTTCATCGTGGGGAATCGATTGTGTGAAGAGAGGGTACGCCGTAGAAACCCTGCCATACAATGGTTCAATTACCCATAACAATACAAGTAACACACAGGATCTTTCCAGGTATAAAATCTTTGTGGTGTGCGAACCCAATATCCGCTTTACAACCTCCGAGAAATCTGCTATCTTGGCTTTTGTGCAAAATGGCGGTAGTTTATACATGATTTCCGATCATACGCAATCGGATAGAAATAATGATGGCTGGGATTCGCCAGCAATTTGGAACGACCTACTATCAGGTTCAGGTATGGGCATTACTTTTAATCTAACCAATATCTCAGAAACTTCTACAAGTGTTAATGCTATTAGCACCGATAGTTTAATACATGGCCCCTTTGGCGACGTGAGTAAAATTCAATGGTTTAATGGTTGTGATATCACGGTGGATCCTACCATAAATCCAAACGTGAAAATTGCTGTTTATCGTAATGGTATTACCAATAACAATAGTAAAGCTATGGTGGTATATGCTCGATTTGGCAAAGGTAAAGTTGCCGCAATAGGCGATAGCTCACCATTTGATGATGGTAGCGGCGATTCCGGTGACCAGCTTTATAATGGATATTTTGTAGATGCTTCTGGAAATCATCAATTGCTAATTATGAATACCACCATATGGCTTGCAATCAAGGATTCGATTGTTGCACCCGCGCCCACCGTTCCGAAAGCCCCAGTGAATTTGAGTTTGCAGAAGGTGACTCAAAAAAATATTCAATTGAATTGGGTGGATAGCAGCAACGATGAAAAAGGATTTAAAATATTTAGAAGCAATACGGTTGGAGGTACCTATATCATGATAGATTCTACTCCTACAAATATTAATTATTATTTGGATTCTAATTTAGTAAGTAATAATTATTGCTTTAAAGTTTTGGCATTTAATAATGTTGGCAATAGTGCTTTTAGCAATGAAGCTTGTGCTAGCATTGATGGTATCCCTACTTTCGTTAGTAGTTCATCAATTCAAATATTTCCAAATCCAACATCCTATGAAATAACCTTAATAGGCATTGAAGAGGAATCACAAGTATTTCTCATCAATACATTGGGTGAAAAACAAAAGCTTAGTGAAGTTTCAAATTAGCGTCACTATAATATCAGTGATTTTGCTCCTGGGATTTATCAAATAGTAATAACTCAAAATAATCAACACAATCTCGTTAAAAGAATCGTAATTCAATAATTTTTCTAAAGATGAAAAGAATACTTTTTTTTATTGCAGTATTCATTAATAATATCGTGGCCTTTTCACAAGTACCTGCGTGCGATCAAATTATTGGCAATTGGATAAGCCCCAAGAAGGATTTAATTGTTAGTTGTTATAAAGTAAATGGCCTGTATTACGGGAAAATTGTTTGGTACAAAAACTACTATGATAATGAGCATGGGAAAAATGTAGCTGTACCCGAGGATCAATGGTTAAATTATGTTGTGATGAAACACTTTTCTTATGTTGGAAATCAATGGAAAAATGGTGAAATTTATGATTTGAATTCAGGAAAGAAGTACGATTCGTATATCATACTTAAGGATGCCAATACCTTAAAAGTTACTGGTTTTGTATGGCTCACGATTTTTGGCCAGTCGATGTATTTCAATCGCTATACGGATGAGAAGTTGCCTCCATTTAATTGAGGAGTATTTTAGAAATTTTAAAAATGTTTCTGAATTTAGTTTTTGGAGCGATACACTACTATATCATATTCTCCAACATGCGTTCCAGCATCTCCATGTCTTTCACCAGTACATCGCGGGCTTTGCTTCCTACGTTGGGTCCCACAATACCGCAAGCTTCCATCTGATCGATGAGGCGGCCAGCACGGTTATATCCAAGGTTCATACGACGCTGAAGCAATGAGGTAGATCCTTGTTGCATCTGAACAATGATGCGGGCTGCATCTTCAAATAATGGATCGCGTTCTTTGGGATCGAAAGTTTCTTTTTCTTTTTCAGCGCCTTCAAAGTTTTCAGGCAAATGCATTGGGTGCGCATAGCCTTGCTGTTGCCCTATAAAGGTTGCAATGCGTTCTACTTCAGGAGTATCTACAAAAGGGCATTGCAAACGAATTAAATCGTTGCCAGTGCTAAAAAGCATATCTCCTTTTCCGATGAGCTGATCGGCTCCTCCCGAATCAAGAATGGTGCGTGAATCGATTTTACTAATTACCCTAAAAGCCAATCGCGCCGGGAAGTTTGCTTTAATTGTTCCTGTAATAATATTTACACTCGGACGTTGTGTAGCCAGTACCAAATGAATTCCAATGGCACGAGCCAACTGTGCAAGACGAGCGATGGGTAGCTCTACCTCTTTACCAGCGGTCATCATCAAGTCGGCCAGCTCATCAATAATTAAAACGATATATGGCAAGAATCGATGCCCATCAACAGGAGATAATCGGCGCTCTAAAAATTTCTTATTGTATTCTTTGAGGTTACGAACTTCGGCATGTTTCAAAAGTTCGTAGCGCTGATCCATCTCTAAAGTCAAACTCTTCAAGGTGTTTACTACCAATGAGGTATCCGTAAGAATCGCATCTGCATCGCCTGGTAGTTTGGCCAGGAAATGATTTTCAATATGCTTGTACAAACTAAGCTCCACCTTCTTGGGATCGACCATCACAAATTTTAATTCGGCGGGGTGCTTCTTATACAGCAGCGATACGATGAGTGCATTCAATCCAACCGACTTTCCCTGACCTGTAGAACCTGCCATCAGTAAATGCGGCATCTTCGCCAAATCGGCAACGAATACTTCATTGGTGATGGTCTTTCCCATCACAATAGGAAGGTCCATATCCGATGATTGAAACTTCGGACTCATCAATGCCGTTTTCATCGGTACCATTTCCGGGCGTGCATTGGGTACTTCAATACCCACCGTACCTTTGCCTGGCATGGGCGCAATGATCCGAATACCAAGGGCTGCCAAACTTAATGCAATATCATCTTCCAGGTTTTTAATTTTAGCAATACGTACGCCTGCTGCAGGCACAATTTCGTAAAGTGTAACCGTGGGTCCTATGGTTGCTTTGATACTTTGAATTTCGATATTGTAATTCTTCAAAGTATCTAAAATCATGTTCTTCTTTTCTTCCAGCTCCTTCACATCCACCTGCGATTTTATATTTGGGTAATCGCTTAGTAAATCGAGCGTAGGCTTCACATAATTACTCAAATCGAGGGTGGGGTCGTAGAGACCAAACTCGGCTACCAGTTCCTCTGCGGTAGTGCGGGGGCGCTCTTCAACAATTTCGGCTACCTCTTCTTCTCTTAGTGTAGTGTCTTCTACTTCGAAGGTGAGTTCTTGTTTCATCACAGGAACTGTTTTTTTCGATAAGGAAATACTTTGTGCTATTTCTTCTTCATTGATATCCTCTTCTTCACTGGTATCCTCCAAATGCTCTTTAAAACTATTGGCTTCGTTCTCAAATGAATCGGGGCTGAATGTTATCACGTTACCCGTTGGCATCTCAGCAGCTACTTCAGGTTGTGTTATTTCGAGCTCTTCGTTGGATAGTGGAGATTGTTTTTTGAGCGAAATATTTGCCAGCTTTTGAAAAGGGGTAAGTAAGAAAGAGAAATCGGTATTGAATACAACGATGCTAAAGATGGCCAGGTATCCAATGAGGAAGAGCACAACACCAATATAACCCGCAATACTTTTTAACCAGAGAAAACCAAAGTAACCAAAAGAGCCACCCGCATTAAAGAAATGAGTAGTGAAGATGGATCCCAATAAAATACTCAACCAAATAACTCCGAAAAAAGTATAGGCAAATGTTTTACCAATGGGAAGGAGGGAAGTACCTGAAAATAATTTTATTCCAATAAGAAAGAAGAGGAGTGAAAAGCTGTATGCCGCAATTCCAAACCCATTATAAATCATTACGTGGGCTATCCATGCGCCGCCTATACCTAACCAGTTTTGGGCAGCATCCGGATTTATTTCAAATAGCTTCCCTAAGGATAATCCAGTGACGACACTCTGATCATATTCCCATGAAATCAAAAAGGAAGTGAATGCAAGCGGTAAGGCCAAAGCAAATGCGATGAAGAGAAAGCCGAGGATGCGACGAAATTTTTCACTGCGCAGAAATCCAACAAAACCACTTACACTTGGTTTTTCTTTCGACACTTTTTCTTTTTCGAAATCGCTCTTTGCTGATTCTTTTGATTGTATTTTTTTAGCCACCTTAAATGAGATGAAACGCGGGAGTTAGTAATCCGTAAAAGTAAAGGAAGCCCCGGGAGAATAATAACGACCTATTGAGGTTATTATTGTGAATAAGTAAAATGTGTATGATGTAGTATGCAGCGATTTTGAATTTTTTTTAAGAAGAGAATCTGTTAAATTTGAAATAAATTCTAATTCAGGGACCAAACCAATTTGGTTTTGAATACATAAAAGCTTATCATTAATTATTGACCATGAAAAAACTATTAAATACATTAATTCTAATACTATTATTCAATAACCTACAAGCACAGTGGTTCAATAAATCTACTGGAGTGTATTCTTCTTTAGAAAGAATAAAACAATTAGATAGTACTTTCTATATTTTAGGTAATAATTATCTATATGGCTCGAGTGATTCCTGTAAAACATTTTATCTCGCGGGGTATGATTTTATCAACAAATTCAATGATGTGTTCAGAAACGCAGATACAGTATATGTTACAAGTTACAATAATCTAAATTCCAATTATTACTATCATCAAAAATATTTTAAAATCCTACCTAATACCAAGTTTATTGATACCACAATACTTAATTCCTTTCTGAGTGATTATAACTTTTCTACCTTGAGGTATGAAGATTCGATTGTTTGGGTATTTCAAGAAAGAAATATAAGACGGTTGACCAATCAGTATAGTGTTGTATCTGCCATAACTCAGCCTTATGTAGTATATAAAGGAGGATTTAGCCGAGGTTATTTTTGGTACGACTCTCTAGTATTTAAGGCATTATTTCAAAAGAATAGCACCTTTTTTGTTTTAAACAATTATGAACCTGGTTTACAGAAAAGCTATACCGCAATTGTCAGACGTGAAATTAAAAAAAATAACACCAAACCAATCTCAATTTGATAATATTCCAAATCTCCCGTATTCAAAATCGCTATATATGTTTAATGATACTGCTGGAGTTATTATTGGAGATACGTTTATTGCAAAGAGCGATAATTATACTAATTGGAAAATAGAATATACCAATAACAATTGTAATTTTAATCAAGTTTGGTTTGTAAATAGGGATACTGGTTATGTTGTAGGCAGTAAAAATGGCAAAGCCCTCATCTTAAAAAGTTTTGATGGAGGTATTACTTGGAAAGAACAACGATGCCCAGTAACCGCTCCACTCAATGATATTAAATTTACGGAGGATGGAAGGATAGGAATTATCGTTGGGGATATCGGCACTATTTTGCGAACTACCAATGGAGGCGGGAATCAATTTGTTGGGATTAGCTCGAAAATAAGTAGCCCCAGTCAAATAACAATTTACCCGAACCCTGCATTAAATTTCCTAAATATTAAAAGTGAAGGTCAACCTGCTAATTTGCAATTTAGTATATTTAATTATTTAGGAATTGAAGTTATGACTGGCTATTTAAATTCACCTGTAAACACCCTTGATATTAACAACTTAGTTTCGGGTTTATATTACTTTCAGGCAGGAATTTTCACCTACGTATTCGTAAAAAACTAGGTGATGGAGAATACAATCAAAGTTTTTGATTCACATTTAAAAAGCAATGCAAATCGGGGTTATACGTGCATAGACAGTTCGTACCTATATAATCTTTATTATGAGTGCAGCGAGAAATACTAGTCTTGTGTCCAGCCCATTCTCTCACTTTGAGCATATTGCCATGGTGCACCGTTGTTTTCGATATTGGTGGTCATGAGGTTGAGTTCCTGAGGAGCTGCACTCTGCTCCATCACCAAATAGCGACGCATTTCAACAATTATTTCCAATGGATTAATTTCTACCGGGCAAGCCTCAACACAGGCATTGCAACTAGTACAAGCCCATAATTCCTCAGCACTAATATTATCATGCAAGGATTTCTCGTCAGTAATTTTTTGATCAATATTTCTACCTACTTCCTCCAATCGGTCGCGGGTGCTCATCATGATTTTACGAGGCGATAGTAATTTGCCAGTAATATTCGCCGGGCATTGGCTTGTACAACGACCGCACTCGGTGCACGTGTATGCATCCATCAAGTTTTTCCAGGTAAGGTCCTGAACATCTTTCACACCAAAGGTTTTAGGAAGCTCCTTCGACTCATCAACGGGTAAATCGGGAAAGAAAGCAAGCTTCACCTCTTTGGTTACATTCTCAGGATTGGTAAACTCACCTTTGGGTTTGAACCGGGCATAAAATGTATTTGGAAACGCTAAGATGATATGAAAATGTTTACTGAAAGGCAGATAATTCAAGAACATTAAAATACCAATGAGATGTGCCCACCACATGCCTCGCTCTGCAATCATTAAAGCATTTTCACTTGCATCACCATAAAGCGAAACCAAGTATTGTGAAACAGGAAAGCTACCTGCCTGATGGTAGTGCTCGCTGCCCAAGGCTTGTAAGCGCTGATCGGCTGCGTTCATGATTAGGAGGGCCGACATCAATACAATTTCAGTGGTTAAAATAATGGCGGCATCGCGATTTGCAAATCCTTTCAAATCGATATGATTGAAGCGACCTATTTTTAAAATATAACGACGTACTAAAAAGATGGCACAGGCAGCAAGTACCAGGAAGGCGAGTATTTCGAAAAAGCCAATGGCTAAATTATAAAGTGGCCCGAAGAAACTCAATACACGATGGGTGCCAAAGAGCCCATCAATCATGATTTCCAGCACTTCGATATTGATTAAAATAAAACCTGCATAAACAATGATGTGTAAAATCCCTGCAATAGGTTTGCGTACCATTTTACTTTGGCCTAAGGCCACACGAAACATATTCTTCCATCGCATATCGGCAGTACCTTGTACTTCCCAATCGCGGCCTAAAAATATATTACGTCGAATGCGCTGAATATTTCTTGTAAAATAAAATACCGCAACACCCAGGACTCCGGCAAATAAAACTTGTGATAGTATATGCATGATGGCAAAAATAAAGATTTAATTGAGAATAAAACTCCTGGAATACGAACCTTTTGTTGCGCAATTTTTTCACGGCTAAGATTCAACCCTAAGGTTATGGAAACTTCGGAAGGCGGCTTATAGATTAATGATTATATCAGTTCGATCAGAAATTACTACAAGCATCTATATCAAATAATTATATTCGCAGCTTATTTTTAAATTCATGCGTATTCTATTATTATCTCTAGTTGTACTTTTAACCGTAGGTGCTTGTAAAAAATATCCTGAAGGACCTATCTTGTCGCTACAATCACGTGATGCCCGTGTAGCAGGAAGTTGGGCAGTGGAGAAGGTAGTGGTGAATTCGCAAGAAAGCACCGGTTATTATTCGAAGTACACCTATAGTTATGGCTCCGATAATTCTTATACAGAGGACAACGGCTTCAACTCCATCAAGGGCAGTTGGGCTTTTACTGCCAACCAAGATTCCATCATCATTAATTATAATGCCAGCCAGGTACTGCATCGTTTTAAAATTTTGAAATTAAAAAACAAGGCGATGTGGCTTATCGAAAATGTGAACGGGTCGAGTTACGAATGGCAATTCAAAGCTAATTAAAATACGGTATCAAAAACTTTCTAGTACATCTCGCACTTTTTACCGTAACATTCATTTACGCATGCACCTTTAGCTTTAGTAAGCTAGTGATGCCTGGTTTTTTGCAACCCTTTGGTTTTATTGTACTAAGGGTTGGTACCGCTGGAATTCTCTTCACCCTTTGCAGTTTAATTTTTATTCGCCAGAAGGTGGATTTGAAAGCAGATTTGCCGAAAATAATTCTTTGTGCAATTACTGGTTGCGGCGCCAATATGCTCCTATTCTTTAAAGGCTTATCCATTACTACACCCATTAATGGTGCCATCTTGATGGCTTGTACTCCTGTGTTTGTGGCAGTATTTGCCGCTTTCCTTATTCGCGAAAAATTATCTATCATTCGTTATATCGGAATTGGTATTGCTTGTATGGGTGCTATTTTGTTGTTAGGAGGCATGAATTTTACTTTTGATACTAAAAATGTTTGGGGTGATATTGCCGTGGCACTAAATGCCATCATCTATTCGTTTTATCTTGTTTATGCAAAGCCATTACTAAAGAAATATCATCCAATTACACTATCGGCTTACACCTTTGGCATTGGGTTCTTATTTGTACTACCCTTTGGATGGAGCGATTTGCAGCATACCGACTTCAGTATTATTCCTTACGAAATTTGGGGTTATATCATTTTTATTTTGATAGGTGCTACATTCATCACCTACCTACTTAATGCATATGCACTTAGCAAAGCTTCTGCTGCAACCGTTGGCAGTTATATTTATTTGCAACCAGTGCTTGCCATTCTCATCGCCATTGCTAAAAATACCGATACTATTAGCTTTGAGAAGGTTGCTTATATGCTCATCATCTTCTCGGGTGTATATTTGGTGAGTTATAAGCCAAAAGAAATCGCCTCGGTCAATTCGTAAACTATTATTTTCGCAGTATGCGTTTTAAGAATCTCACCACGGTAATTTTTGTTGCCATGTTTCTAGGTATTCTCATGGGATACTATTTAAATGTAAATAAGGTTGGAGCCATCATTCAAAAAATTGATGAAACGGGCACTCAAATACAGGCCATGCAAAAGGATAGTGTCCAGGCCGATAGTGCCAATTCCATTGCCTTGCATCTTAAAATAGCAGAAGCTAAAAAGACCAAAGTTGTTGCCGAAAAAGAAAAAAATAATGCCTTGATTTTCTATCAAACATTAACGACGATTTTTCTTCGTTTAATTAAAATGATCATTGCACCCTTGGTATTTTGTATTCTCATAGTAGGCATCGCTAAACTTGGCGATTTAAAGCAAGTGGGCCGTATCGGAGGTAAAGCCTTAGGATGGTTTGTGTTTGCATCGCTCGTGTCGCTATTCTTAGGAATGCTGCTTGTGAACGTATTTCATCCAGGCAAACTCATTCATATGCCATTACCAGCAAAAGGTGCTGAAACAGGCATTAAAGCTACGGCAATCAACCCTCAAGAGTTTATCACACATATATTTCCAGAAAACATTTTCGATGCCCTGGCGAAAAATGAAATTTTACAAATTGTCATCTTCTCGATTTTATTTGGTGTAGCACTTGCCGCCTTAAAAGAAAAAGGGAAAAGTTTGGTGAGTGCATTAGATACTGCCGGGCACGTTATGTTAAAAATAACGAGTTATATTATGTACCTGGCTCCCTTGGCAGTATTTGGCGCTATGACAGCAGCAGTAGCAGTTCTGGGTATCGGAGTATTAAATAAATTTGCGGTTTATATTGTTTCATTTTATGCTTCCCTGGGGCTATTATGGTGTATCTTATTCGGGTTTGGCTTTTTAGCGGTAGGTAAGAAAGTAATTAGCTTATTCCGACATATTCGTCAGCCTATCATCTTGGCATTTAGTACTTCGAGCAGTGAAGCAGCCATGCCTAAAACCATCGAAGAACTCAATCGTTTTGGTTGTCCCGAAAATATCACAGGCTTTGTATTGCCTTTGGGATATTCATTCAATTTGGATGGTAGCATGATGTATATGACCTTCGCAAGTATTAGCATCGGTCATATCTATGGAATTGATTTATCATTTCAGCAACAGCTCACGATGTTATTGATGCTGATGGTGACCAGTAAAGGCATTGCTGGTGTGCCACGTGCAAGTTTGGTAGTTATTACCGCCATGCTCGCCAATTTTGGAATCCCAACAGAAGGCATCTTATTATTTATAGGTATTGATCAAATATTGGATATGGGACGCAGTGCTACCAATGTAGTAGGAAATGCCATTGCTACGGTTGTGGTAAGTAAATGGGAGGGTGCCTTTAAGAAAAGCAACTAACTAAAATAATCATATGGCTTCCTTCTTCTCCGACATCACCTCTGGCTTAAAACCGAAACCACCAGAATGGGTGAGTTTTGATGATTTAAAATTTGGAGATTTACATGAAGGGAAATTACCCACCGTATTTACTGTTACACTTCGAAACCCTAATGCGATTGGTGTGACACTTCGCGAAATTTCAATGGATTGGAGGTGCTGGGATATACTTATTGGAAACACACAACTTCGCCTGAATACTCAAATTGAGAAAAAGTCATTATTTACAGTTACCATCCCTGTGGTATTGGATGCATTAGCCATCAAGGAAGCATTGAAAGATCATTTACTAAATATCCTTAATGATGGAATAATCACCCTGCCGCTTCAATTAAATGGTAATGTGCAATTGCGCAAATTGGGCGTATCTGTTACGTTTCCGTTGTATGTAAAAAGATTTTTCCCTTTTGAGCTGAAAAAGTTATTGGATAAAGTTACCCCATAAAACATCATCATGTTGTTATTTAAAAAAATAAAGGACCTTCAAATTCATCTTTCAACACGCACCGGTACTATCGGCTTTGTGCCCACCATGGGGGCTTTACATGCGGGCCATATGTCATTAATAGCAAAGAGTAAAGAAGAAAATGAATTTACTGTATGCAGTATTTTCGTCAACCCATTACAATTTAATAATACGAACGATTTACAAAAGTATCCTCGCACCTTGCCATCCGATATGGACTTGCTGGTTAGTGCAGGATGTGATATTTTATTTGCACCCGATGCTTCAGAAATGTATCCAGATACGAAGGAGCCCGAATTGAAGTTTGAAGTAGGTGCGCTAGATAGCGTATTTGAAGGGGCTTTGCGACCAGGTCATTTTAAAGGAGTGGCCATCGTGGTTCATAAATTTTTCATGATTGTAAATCCATCCAATGCGTATTTCGGATTGAAAGATTATCAGCAATGCATGCTGATACAAAAATTAGTTGCCGACCTGAAACTTCCCGTGCTATTGCATTTCGAAGCTACTCTAAGAGAAAACGATGGATTGGCAATGAGTTCTAGAAATACTCGATTGGGTGAAAATGGACGTGATAAAGCCATTCGTATTTATGAAGCGCTGCAATATGCACAAGCGCATTACCGTACACAAAATATTACAATGTTGGAGCAACGGTGTAAAAGTTGGCTAGATGAGGAGCCATTATACCGAACAGAATATTTTAATATTGTGAATGCAGAAACCTTGTTGCCATTACACTCCTTAGCAGAGCCTGCGGTTGCACTTTGTGCCGCCTTTGTTGATGAGGTGCGATTGATTGACAACTTGGTTTTAAACTAACACACCGTGTCAAAAAAAGAATTAGAATCCTTTCTGGAAGCCTCTGATGCCAAGGCATTCGATACGCGTCACCGCCAGATAATCAATAATAATATTGGGAAATATAAAGTGGCTGTAAGTAATGGTCGGAAGCAATACGACAATTACGAACTTGCCCGAACACGTGCCGCCATGCTTAAATGGAAGGTGCTTGAAAATTTAGATAAATACCTTTTAGAATTTGAGGCCAATACGCAAAGAAAGGGAACGAAGGTAATTTGGTGTGAAGATGTGGAAGGTGCACAGAAAGAGGTGATGAGCATTCTAAAAGCCAACGATGCTAAGATGATTGTGAAAGCCAAATCGATGGCCACCGAAGAAATAGGACTCAATGAACTTCTCAAGCATCAGGGAATAGATAGCATTGAAACAGATTTGGGTGAATACATACAACAACTCGATGGAGAAAAACCTTACCATATTGTTACTCCAGCGATGCATAAAAGCAAGGAAGATATTGCCGATCTCTTTGCTCGTAAACTAGGCACCTCACCCGATTTAACTCCTGAGCAATTGAGCTTGCATGCACGTATGCTTCTTCGCGATAAGTATACGGAAGCAAAAGTGGGAATCACCGGAGCTAATTTTTTAATTGCCGATACTGGAAGTATATCCATTACCGAGAATGAAGGAAATGCTCGACTTACTACTGCATTTCCCAAAGTACATATCGTGGTGGTTGGTATCGAAAAAATAATTCCAAACTTAACCGATCTTGATTTGTTTCTGCCTCTGCTGGCAACAGCGGGTACCGGTCAGCGAATCACCGCATACAATACCATCATTAGTGGGCCAGCAGGCAAAGAGGAAGCCGACGGACCGAAGGAGATGTATGTATTACTCCTCGACAATGGACGTACCGAACTATTGGCGCAACACGAGCAACGACAAGCCTTGGGATGTATTCGCTGCGGTGCGTGTTTAAACGCTTGTCCGGTATATAAAAATATTGGAGGGCATAGTTATCAAACAACGTATTCAGGTCCAATAGGCTCGGTAATAACGCCTCATTTACGAGGGATGGAAGAATACAAGCATCTTAGCTATGCTTCTACACTTTGCGGTAATTGCACCGAAGTATGCCCAGTAAAAATTGATATCCATAACCTGCTTCTTTTTAATAGAAGAGATGCGGTGAAAAGCAAATTGAATAAGTGGACGGAAAATAACGGTTGGAAACTATGGCGTTGGGGTATGATGGAACGCAGCCGAATGAATAAAAGTAGTGGCCTCAAAAATCAATTCATGAAATACTTCTTCAAAGAAACTTGGGGTGATAAACGCGAAACACCCATTGTGGCTGAGAAAAGTTTTAATGAACAGTGGAGGGCTTTACATCCTACTACCACCAACTAAATCGGATACTTATTTGAAGAAGTCGAAACGCTGCATGACGCGGCCAAAATTGGCTGCTTGCACTACCATTACCCTGCCTTCAGTACTGCTTATCGCATAGTATCTGTTAGGGTCAATATTTGTGGCTTTTCCATATTCATCGATGCGCTCGTTGCCTACGGGTAACATTTTTAAGTACACATGTATCCATGATGTATTTCCATTCACCTCTTTTAAGTTAATCGACATCAATGGCTCGGATGTATTGAGGGAATCGTTAAATGCTTTATTGGCACGGTTATCATAACCCTCCATTGAAAGATTGGAGAAGAGTTGCAGATACTCTGAAATTTTTTGCTGGTTGTTAAATACCACTTTAATTGAAGGGTCCAGAGAATGCACTTCATAATTGCCGTTACTCCCTTTAATTGTATAAGATACTTCAGGATGGTTTGCATAACTCACCGAGACAGTCTCTAAATTTTCTGGCCGAATACGCACTATGGAATTCGATTTCCAATCTTCTTCACGAGTCATAAAACGGGGAGTCAGGAAGCCATTAAAACCAGGAATTTCGGTAATCATGGGTGATTCTGCATTTTCAATAACCATATAAGTTCCTAAGTAATCGGCTGTTTCACTGCCCACGTAATATACTTTAAGAAGATCCTCTCCTTTGTATATCATAACCTTCACGGAGGTTGCTAAAATTTTTATTACATCCTCTCGATCTTTTTGAGGTACAGGGCTTTTTACGCGAACACGATAGATGGCATCCATTAATGTTTGCATTTTACTTTCTTGTACATCAAACTTATTATTTACGCGCCAATGCCCATCGGCCGTTTTATCGAGGGTGCTTTGATGCCCATTTTTATCGGCCAAAAATATACGTGTTATAGCGGCGGTATCCTGCACAGCGAAATCGCTAATACTATTTTCTCTAAAGATTTTTTTACGGAAAATAAAAACTGAAATTCCTGCCAATAATAAGATGGCCAGGAGTGATAAGACACGTCTTTTGTTCATATAATACTAATCGCTTGAATCGCTGAAATCGTTGTGCGAAGATATTTATTAAATTCGTTAATCAAACGTTGTGTCCTATTACAAGCACTACCTTCGGGTCTAAATTTTTTACATCTTACCTAAACATATTTTTAAGTGAAACTTTGAGCCGATTCAATATGAATATCGTTTCGATTGTTATCTAATTCTATTGGTGTGCAATACAAAAGCAGGTGCGTGGTGAAATTTTTCATAAATATAATGCAAATGCTTCTGAGAAATTCCTTATCGGCACAACCCAAAATGAATTAATGAGACATCAAAGTAAAGTTTAACTACCCTCTTGTTCAACCAGAAATAAACAAATTAGAGAATTTATTAGGATACAATATGGAATGAAATCGGAACATAATTACAATTTATGGTTGTTTAATTAATTGCTAAAAAATGCATTACAACCCCAGCGGAGTTGAAATTGTTGAATCTTGAATCATTTGCCCCATAGGTATAAATTTGACTATTGTTGATCGGAACTTTCAGGGAATTGATTTTGAACAAATCGTAATGAATTACTCATTCAATTTTCAAACCTTCAAAATGTCACTCTTTCAAAATTTTGCCAGTGTACTCCGCGCCTTGCTCATTCATTATTTTGTAAAAATAAAAACCATTAGGCAATGATTCCATATTTAGTATAACGGAATGACTAAAGTACTCCCGCATGCATTCAAGGCCTTGTAGGTCGTATATTATTACCTGTGAAGGAATAAAATCGGGAACAGTTAATTGGGTATTGTTTGTAATTGGATTAGGATATAAAACGGCAGGCGAATTTTTATTACTAGTATTTATTCCATTACCCCAAGGACTGGAAATAAAAAGTGAAAAAGATGACCCTCCATCTCCAAACTGACTATTTATTGTATCAACAACTTTTAATGTGGCTATTTTACCACGAATCGTGGTACCACTCCAACCAGAAACTCCACAATTTTTACATCCTGTTATATCACCAGCAGGTGTTAAAATAGCCATCGAATCACAGCCATTCCTAATACCTTGAATAGGTATTGGGTAGTGAATCGAATTTATATAAAGCTTTACTACTTCTTGTAAATTAGTATCTAAATCATCCATTATTCCACTAAAATTTAAAGTAAGAGAATCAATTGGCGGGGAAAATGTAAAAAAATAACTTCCGAATCCAAATTGATTAGGCTGATGTTGACCGATTAGAAATGGAATTGTGTTTAGACAATAGGTCGTTGTTGTATCAACAAATCCAGATGAAGTTACAGTAATATTAACACCTCCAATATTCAAGGACCCAGAGGTATGCATTACCTGTCGGGTACATTGTGAATTGGCCAATAGCACTATTCCTAAAAGGAGACAAACAGAAATTAATTTTTTCATGGAGTTTTTATTTTTGGTGATAGTGATGTTTAAATATATTCATTCTTTTAGAATTTTACCTATTTGCACCTCGCCTTGCTCATTCATTATTTGGTAAAAATAAATACCCTTAGGCAATGATTCCATATTTATTATAATGGTATGATTAAATGACTGCCGCCTACATTCAAGGCCTTGTAGGTCGTATATTATTACCTGTGCAGGAATAAAATCGGGAACGGTTAATTGGGTTTTGTTTGTAATTGGATTAGGATAAAAAACGGCAGGCGAAATTTTATTGCTAGTTTTTATGCCGTTACCCCAAGGACTGGAAATAAAAAGTGAAAATAGGGAGCCTCCAAAACCAAGTCCGTCTCCAGTCGTGTCAACCACAGTTAAGGTTGAAATTTTACCTCGAATTGTAGTACCATTCCATCCCGCAACCCCACAGTTCTTACATCCTGTTATATCACCATACGGAGTTAATACAGCGAAGGAATCACAACCTTTTCTGGTACCGGGAGATGGTATTGAGTAATGTACAGAATTAATATAGAGCCTAACTACTTCTTGTTCATTTGTATCATTAGCATCATTAATTTGACTAAAATTTAAAGTGAGGGAATCAATAGGGGGGGAAAAGCTGAACATATATCTACCAATCCCGCTTATGTTTGGCCAATGTCCTCCAACTACAAATGGGAAGGTACTTGTACAATAGGTAGTCATAGTATCAACTATTCCTGAAGATGTTACATTTATATTAATACCTCCAATATTCATCGTCCCTGAAGTATGCGTTACTTGTCGGGTACATTGTGAATTGGCCAATAGCACTATACCTAGTTGAAAACAAATAGAAATTATTTTTTTCATGGGGTTTTTATAATAATTCTGTTGTCAATTACTGCATTATCATTATCATAAAATAAAAGATAATAAAATCCAATACCTAAACCCGAAGTATCAATATGTAAGGTTTGGGTCTCTGTATTATTAATAATAGTTTGGTTTTCATTTATATAAGTACCGAAGGAATTGAATAATTTCATAGTGTAGTTCCCAACAGATCCAGAATTATTGGTAAGATCTGCATATAAATTTTCTTGAATTGGATTTGGGTAAACCACGATTTCATAGTTGTTACCTTCAACAGCACCAGTATCTATAATTTCATCGGGTAAGATACTGTCAAGATAAACAGGAGTAAATTCAACACTGTCTATTATTGAATTGGTTTCATCAATATAATTAACCAGATACTTTGCTTGTTTGGCAATAAAATCCGAGTCAGAGGCAATGGAGTCAATTAAGTTTCTAACTGAGTCTAAACTTTCAAAAGTGCCAGAATTATAAACTGGAATTAATATATTATAAAGCCCTTTAAAATTTAATGCTTCTTGTGTTGTCGAAGAAATATTATCTAAAGTACCTTGAGCATCGGTGTAATTTCCACTATTGAGTTGTAAAATAACTAATTGATAGGCGCTTGTAAGCGATGTATCGTTTCTCAGAACAGTTAAGGCGGTATCTAATTGCTCAGCATTTGAAATACTACTTACCAATTCATTTAAAAAATGATTTTTAAAATATATCGCCATTTCAACTTCGGCGGTGTCATTGCTGTTCACATTCGTTAATGAATCTAAAATCGATGCCGATCCATAGTAACTAACAAAACTTTTGAGAAAGTTATTAGCACGGATAGAATCGTCTTCCCCTTTGCTGCAACCAGGTATGCTACAACCTGAATTTGATTTAATTAAATTGTTCGCAGCTTGGGGCTGTTGCCTTGTTCCACCTCCCCATCTATATTGTAACCTTTTTAGAATAGTATAATCGGGCGAAATAATATGAATATTATGTTCAAATTGAACTTTGGTACTGAATTTATTTCCAGGAAGTCTATCATAGAAGGCGCCTGAACTTCCACATCCGAAATGTTGTCGTAAGGTGCCTTTTGGTACAGTAATATCGTAGTTTATGGTTTCTAAACTAACTGTCCCCATACCAAAATCATTACATTGCAAAAATGTTGATTTGATCTCATTTTGAGATTGGACTCCTACACATTCTCGAATAAACGTATTATTATCTATAAGGTTAAATCCAAGGCTGGCATTATTATCAACGATGATTCCATAATTTGAAACAGTGTAAGGTGGTATGGATTGTGCAGCGGCCTTATCAAAGAAACAATGATCAACACGATAGTAAGCGGCACCAGAAATAAAAAGTCCCACAGGCACATTAGCAGGAACCAATTTACTGAAGTTACCGTAAATTACTTTTCTATCAACACCAAAGAAGCAGTAACTTGCGATAAAACTATTAGCACCCAATACCACGGCTCCTCTATCACAATGTTCAAAAATTGCACTACCTAAATACCCTCCGCTGTTTACATAGGTACCCTTTTCAGAAAGGACTCCAATTTTCAAATTATAAAATTTGGTTTCCTTTATAATACTAATAAATGAGTTAAGAGCCGAGACTCCGACTAGATTTGAATACAAGTTGCTATTTCTAAAAAGGCAACCTTCAATATAAAACCCAGTGTTATTTATTTTTGAACAATCTTGGATTAAGATATGAGCGAAGTCGTAGTTGGTTGACGGTAAATAAGTAGAACAATTAAATAAAGATCCGTGTACACTTGATAACTGATCAAATTTTGAATAACCTCTTAAAACAATAGAATAGTTATTATTATCAAATCCGGCATTGTTTATCAGGAAATACCCACCTCCAGTGCCCCAGGAAGAGTTAACTGCGATGTTTGCCCACATGATATCACTATTTTCCACCCAGAGTAATCCTTGATTCATGGCTTGGTAATTGGTAGCATTATTACTGCTAAGGAAATTACTAGTGTAAATATTCTCTGGCATTTGAGCATAATTTCTATCACCTATAATGTCAATTCCACTCCAATAATTGGTGCCACTTCCAGTATGAGTAATCAGGCCGCGATCCGCACCACTGTTTTCTATTTTCAAGACAGCCCCTTTATTAATAGTTATTGATTTGTTTGGATTCATTTTTATTGTAACACCACTAATTATAACATATGCACCTCGATCAAGTATAATGTTGTCACAACCATTTATAGCACTCATGTATTGTGGAGTAGAAGAATATGTAAAAGTAATATCAGCAGCTTTTACGTTATTATTTAAGAAGAATAAAAGAAATAGCGGGAGGGTCAAAAGAATTTTTTTCATATTGATAAGTGTTAAAATTTGAATAACAAATATACATTAATTGTTTGCATAATGGAATTTTTCAGTACGATACGCATGCCCTCCAGGGTTTCGTGAACGCATTCTACCCTAGCCTTTTAAACTTATTAGTAGCTTCTTTACTATTTAGATTAGAAAGTCCATTGAGTGTGGGAGTCATAGAGGTAAACCAAATTATAAATCATAAAAAAACCCTGCAAGTTCAATACTGCAGGGTTTTAATTTTATTGGCAGACAACAGAATTATTCATCATCCTCGTCGTCGTCGCTGGTTTTCTTTTTAGGTTTTGGAGCTGGTTTGGCTTTTTCTTTCTTAGGAGCAGGTGTTGCTTCTTCCTCGTCCTCATCATCTTTGCTGGTCGATTTTTTAGGAGCTGCTTTGGTTTCTTTCTTAGCAGGAGGCGGGGTCGCTTCTTCATCATCATCATCGTTGCTTTTCTTAGGAGCTGCTTTGGTTTCTTTCTTTGCAGGAGGAGGGGTTGCTTCTTCCTCATCTTCATTGTCTTCGCTATCCTTAGATTTTTTAGCTTTGGTGTCCTTCTTAGCTGGTGTATCCTCGTCAGTAGAGGTTTCCTCATCCTCTTCTTTCTTCGCTTTCTTCTTGCTAGCAGTTACAGGAGTTTTATCAGCATCACGAATGAATCCGCCTTTTTTATCGAATTCTACTTCAAGCATTTCCTTAGTTTTCTTTAGCATGGCAATATAAGTTGTTTTCTTATCGTAAGTATCTCGCTTGCGCATATAAGAAATTTTATATCCAGCATAATTTTCAGAGATGTATTTCAACGCAGTTTTGTTGTATTGCGCTTTGGCCATTTCCTTTTCAGTATAAAGCAACTTACCATCACCGCTATATGCAGCAGCCATGTTTAGATCGTTGTATTTGAAATCTACACGATAGTTGTCCTCTTCTTGAGCCCACTTGGTTTTAGTGGCCAACTTATATTTGGTGTTGAAAGTTTTGAGAACAGGAGTTGGAACATCTATTTCCGGACCTGCACCTTTTTTGCTTTTCTGTGCGAAGGTGATATTACCAAGGGCAATAAGAAAGGCAATGACTAAAGATAATTTCTTCATGATTGAAAAATTAATTTTTTTAAACACTACAAACATATCCGTAATTTGTTAAATACCCAAACTGTTTTTGAGAATAATAACAAAAGGAAGGATTAAATAAAACCTTTCAAAATAAGGTTTTGAAATTTAGGCATTCACTGCGGCGATACCTGGCAATTCTTTGCCTTCGAAATATTCGAGCAACGCACCACCTCCAGTGCTCACATAGCTCACTTTTTCTTCAAAACCGAATTTGGCTACCGCTGCTGCCGAATCACCACCTCCAATTAAGGTGAAAGCCCCCTTTTCGGTGGCTTCAACTACAGCTACAGCCACTGCTTTGGTTCCATTCTCGAAATTACTCATTTCAAAAACACCCATAGGGCCATTCCATAATACAGTTTTAGATTTAACAATAACATCATAAAAGCTTTTGCGAGCCATGGCGCCAATATCCAATCCCATCATGTCTTCCGGAATATTCATGTTATCGGCTTCACCCAAAACAGCATCATTACTAAATGCATTGGCTGTGATGCTATCGAATGGTAATAAGAACTGTATATTTTTATCTTTCGCTTTTTGAAGTATCTCCTTGCATAATTCAATACGATCTTCCTCAACCAGCGATTTTCCTACTTTCCCACCCATGGCCTTAAAGAAAGTATAGGCCATTCCTCCTCCAATCAGCATATTATCTACCTTATCCATTAAGCTTTCAATGATGAGCAATTTGTCGCTCACCTTTGCTCCTCCCATGATGGCAGTGAAAGGGCGTTCGAAATTATGCATCGCCTTTTCTGCATTAGCAATTTCTTTGGCCATGACATAACCAAAGCATTTATTTTCAGGGAAATATTGAGCGATGATGGCGGTACTCGCATGGGCACGGTGGGCTGTTCCGAAAGCATCATTCACATAGAAATTTCCCAAATCGGCGAGTTTCTTTGCGAAGGCAGCATCTCCTTTTTCTTCTTCCTTGTAAAATCTTAGGTTTTCCAAAAGAAGTACATCACGGGCTTCGAGTCCTGCCGCCATGGTTACAGCTTGTTCGCCAATACAATCATCAGCAAATTTCACGGTGCAATCGAGCACCTGGCTTAAATGGCTAACAATATGTTTGAGAGAATATTTTTCTTCAGGTCCTGTTTTTGGTCGACCTAAATGGCTCATTAAAATTACAGCACCTCCGTCTTTGCGGATTTTTTGAATGGTAGGTATGGCGGCTTGAATACGTGCGTCATCGCCAATACTGAAATCCTTATTTAAAGGCACATTGAAATCAACGCGAAGGAGTACCTTCTTACCGGCAAAATTAAAGTTATCAATGGTTTTCATGCGGTGGGTTATCTTTTTTTAGGGAGACAAAGATAACAGATTGAAAATAATCGACAATTTTATCGCTTTTCGTCGTTTTATGCCTTTTCTTAAGATACATTTTGATTTAAAACAACAGTGCAAAGTATTAATTAATGGGGTCTTTCCAGCATCTTGCTTTTGAGAATTTGTGCCAAGGAGGGCATGCTCAAACTAACGCCATCAATGACTATATGGCTTTTTAGATAAGTTTCTTCGCGGGCTTTCAAAGTATCATGAATAAAGGTGCGCAATTCCGTCTCCTCTTTTCCAGCTAGTAAGGGACGTTTTGGGGCGGCTTTTCGTAAGCGTTCTAATAATGCTCCTTCAGGCATTCGTATGTAAACACAGCAACCATGAGATAACATTAAATTCATATTATCGTGAAAGCACGGTGTACCGCCACCCGTTGCAATCACTTTATAGGTTTCGTTATTGAAATCATTCAAGCATTGGCTTTCTAAATTCCTGAAATAATCTTCACCATGCAAATCAAAAATATTGCTAATCGAAGCCGCTGCCGTAGATTCTATGTATTGATCCAAATCGGAGAAGTCGTAATGAAGTAGGCGCGCTAATTTTTTCCCAAGGGTTGATTTTCCACTGCCCATGAATCCGATGAGATAGATTTTATTTTTCTTTTCGTAGATCATGATTACTTAACAATGAAAACTGGAACCTTCACCGAGTGACGCACTTTATCAACGGTATCACCCAGAATTAAATCGTAAAGGCCTGAGTGCCCATGTGCTCCCATCACTAGGAGGTCTGCTTCGAGCTCATTCACAATATTGGCAATGGTTTCGCGAGGGTTACCAAAACCAATACGGGTTTCAGTTTTAAATCCTTGCGCATTTAATTCAGAGGCGTAACGCTCGAGGTATTTAATATCGGCTTGCGTTTCAAAGTCATCCGCATCTTTTCCATAAATACGGGCATTGGCACTCTCCACCACATGTATCAAATAATATTGTGCTTGCGTGCCACCTTGCTTCATCGCACCATTAATTGTTTTTTGGTCCATCTTTCCAAAATCGATGGTCACGGCAATTTTTTGATATTGAACAAGTGAAGTAAAATCGAGTTCTTTAAAGGTATCATGTGGGGTACGTGTTTCTTTTTCGAGCGAACTCTTCACCAAGGGTACAAATACGATATACAGCAATAGCAAGGCACAGAGCACCATTACTGGAATTACAATCCAATAAATATAGATAGCATTATCGCCCGAAATTTCTAACCAATCCATTACTTGCTCAACGACGAGTTTAATGTTTAAAGTTAGAATAATAATAGCAACTACCCACGATAATATTTTCATCCAAAGCTTGATAGTGAAATCACCCATTCGCTTTCGATCGCTCACAAAGTGAATAAGTGGAACTACCGCAAACCCAAGTTGAATGCTAAGCACTACCTGACTTAATATGAGTAAACGCCCCAGACTATTTTCTCCAAAATAAAGTACACAAAAAACTGCGGGTATGATGGCTAATAATCGGGTGATAATTCGGCGCAACCAGGGTCGAATACGTAAATTAAGATACCCTTCCATGATGATCTGACCTGCTAATGTGCCAGTAACCGTGCTGCTTTGTCCGGCAGCGATCAAGGCAATGGCGAACAGTGCTGGAGCGGCCTTCCCGAAAATATGACGCAATAATTGATGAGCATCTTGAATCTCAGCCACATTATTATAACCTGCTTTAAAGAATGCTGCAGAGGCAACAATCAATATGGATGCATTAACAAAGAAAGCCAGGTTTAAAGCAATTGTAGAATCGATCAAATTATATTTTAGTGCTTGCCATAAGTGCTTTTCATTGCGCTGTACAATACGTGTTTGAACCAAGGAAGAATGCAGATATAAATTATGTGGCATCACCGTAGCACCAATAATTCCAATGGCTATATATAAGGCATCACCTCCAATCATGCTCGGAGTAAAACCACCAAGGATTTCGGAAACTACGGGCTTGACAATGAGTATTTCTAAGAAGAAGGAAACAGCAATAATGAATACGAGCGAAAAAATAAATGCTTCAAGTTTGCGAATTCCTTTATTCAATAAAAATAAAAGCAGAAACGTATCAAGCACTGTGATTGCGATTCCCCAAATTAAAGGCAAGCCAAAGAGTAAATTTAAACCGATGGCCATTCCTATTACTTCGGCCAGGTCGCAGGCGGCAATGGCAATCTCTGCCAATAAATACAATGGGACATTGATGAATCTTGGGAAACTTTCTCTGGAAGCCTGGGCCAAATCTACCCCACGAATGAGTCCCAGTCGGGCGCTCAACGACTGTAATAAAATTGCCATTAAGTTGCTCATGAGCAAAACCCAAATGAGGGAATACCCAAATTTGCTTCCGGCTGCAATATCTGTTGCCCAATTGCCCGGATCCATATAGCCTACACTTACTAAGTAGGCAGGACCAATAAAGGCAAACAAACGCTTCCACCAGATATTCGAATTGTTGGTGGCTACGGTTTGATTGACTTCGCTTAAGCTTGAATTTGACATGGTTGAATCTTTACTTTAATTTTTCTACCAAAATATTTTCTGCCACTTCTTTACTGATATGCATCGTTTGTTTGTTAAGAACCAATTCTACCGATTGATCAAAATCGTTTCTGTTCACCAGCGTGAAAGTCTTGCCAATGGTGAGATTGAGCTTTTCCAAATGTTTTAAAAATGCCGAGGTGTGATTTTTAACTCCGAATATTCTAGCATTTGAATTGGGTTTTATTTCACTCACGCAACAGCAATTCATTGCACACATTTTCCCTTCTTTGTCTGGAATGGGATCCCCATGCGGATCGAGCTTTGGAAACCCAAGAAAGGCATCGAGTTGTTCCACCAGTAAGTCCGATTGAATATGTTCTAATTGTTCCGCGATTTCGTGTACTTCATCCCATTTTAGTTTGAGTTTCTCTACTAAAAAGTATTCCCACAAACGGTGTTTTCGAATTACCACCAATGCCAAAGTAAATCCTTTTCGGGTTGGAATTACCCCCTGGTATTTTTCGTAGGTGAGCAATTTTTTATCGGCCAGTTTCTTCAGCATTTCGGTTACCGATGCGGGTTTGGTATCCAAATGTCGGGCAATAGCATTGGTGCCAATACCTTCTCCAGGCTTGTATAAATGGAAGATGGCCTTCAGGTAATTTTCTTCAGAAATGCTCAAGTTTGACATACGGTATGAATAATTTCGATTGTGCAAAAATATAATTTAGTCGCACCTAAAAAAAAATTTTTTGGAACTTAATTTTTTCGAATATTCTACTACCTTTGTGCCCTTATTTAGAATTATTCAAATGAAGTTATTATTTCAGTACTTAAAAAGATATAAATCCACTGTATTTATTACATTATTATTAGCAACTATCAGTCAGGTTTTTACCATGATTGACCCCATCATCATTGGGAAGCTCGTTGATCAGGTAATTGTTCCAATACATACTTTGAGCAGTGATCAATTTTGGCACACCATAATATTTTTGGTATCCTGCAGTGTAGGCGTAGCCATGGTTTCACGTATTGCCAAAAACATTCAGGATTATTTTATGAATGTGGTGATTCAAAAACTGGGTGCCGATGTATATGCCGATGGCTTGAAGCACTCACTCGAATTGCCTTATCAGGTATTTGAGGACCAACGTAGTGGAGAAACATTATCAGTTTTACAAAAGGCGCGTACCGATAGCGAAAAATTTATCGGTGCTTTGGTAGGGGTGTTATTTACTAGTTTAGTAGGTATCATCTTTGTGTTTTGGTATGCGATTCAACGCGATTGGCATATCGCCTTGATTTATTTTGGTGGCGTGGTCATCGTTGGATTTTTGAGCCAATACCTAAGTCGCAAAATCAAGGGAATGCAAAAAACGATTGTGAAAGAAACAACAGCTTTGGCTGGTAGTACTACCGAGAGTTTGCGTAATATAGAATTAGTAAAGAGTTTGGGATTGGCCAACCAAGAAATTAAGCGATTAAACGATACTACTTACAAAATTTTAGGTCTCGAACTCAAGAAGGTGAAATACATTCGTAGTTTGAGTTTCGTGCAAGGTACCATCATTCAGTTTACCCGCAGTTGTATGGTAGTATTGCTTTTGTTTTTGGTTTATCAAACACGTATCACACAAGGCGATTATTTCTCATTCTTGTTCTTCTCATTCTTTATCTTTAATCCATTACAAGAACTAGGTAATATCATTTTAATACACCGCGAAGCAGAAGTTTCATTCAATAACCTTCAAAAAATATTTGATACCCCCATTGAATTTAAACCTGAGAAACCTAAGGTATTAAACAAGTTGGTGAGTTTCGAATTTGAGAATGTAAGTTTCCAGCACCAAAGTGCGAAGCATCCAGCTTTGGAGAATATCAGTTTCAAAATTAATAAGGGCGAAACTATTGCCTTTGTTGGCCCGAGTGGCAGTGGAAAAACTACTTTGGTGAAGCTCTTGGTAGGCTTGTATCACCCCATCACAGGTAAAGTACTTTATGATGGAATTGATGGTATGGAAATTGATAAAAACGAGTTACGCGAACAAATTGGTTTTGTAACCCAGGACACTCAATTATTTTCGGGAACCATCAAAGAAAATTTATTGTTTGTAGCACCTAAAGCTACCGATGCCGACATCAGCGATGTATTGAAGAAAGCGAGCTGTGATAAGTTATTGGCCCGTGCCGATAAAGGCATCGATACCGTTATTGGTGAAGGCGGCGTGAAAGTGAGTGGGGGTGAAAAACAACGATTAAGCATTGCCCGCTCCTTGCTTCGTCGCCCCAATTTGCTGGTTTTTGACGAGGCTACTTCATCACTCGATTCAATTACTGAGGAAGAAATTACCGATACTATCAAGGAAATTAATGCCAATAAGGACATTATTACCATCTTAATTGCGCACCGTTTGAGTACCATCATGCATGCCGACCGTATCTTTGTATTAGAGCAGGGACGCATCATTGAGTCGGGCCGCCATGAAGAATTGCTGGCCGAAAAGGGCTTGTATTATGCCATGTGGAGGCAACAAATTGGGGAACGTAAACACCGCACTCCGGTATCGGAAATGACCCCTTCTTTGAACTAAAAAAAATGTGCTTTTTGAACTGCAAAAAAACTTTACTTTTGCGGTTATGGGTGAACCTTGGTACAAACGACTTACAGAAAATATCCGTACTTCCACAAAGGAAAAGAAACAGACTCCTGATGGACTCTGGTACAAGTGCGTTCGGTGTAAGAAAGTAACATTACAAACCGATTTAGAACAAAATTTATACGTATGTCCGCATTGCGAATATCATACCCGAATTGGCAGTGAGGAATATTTCGATATCCTTTTTGATGGAGGCGAATACAAAGAATTATTTGAGAACCTCATTAGTGGTGATCCATTGGAATTTGTGGATAGTAAGCCATACACCAAAAGGATAGAAGAAACCATTATGAAAACGGGCTTAAAAGATGCTGCCCGCAGTGCCGTGGGTAAAATTGATCAGCACGATTTTGTGATTACCTGTATGGATTTCGGATTCATCGGTGGAAGTATGGGTAGTGTGGTGGGCGAGAAGATAGCGCGCAGTATCGACTATTGCCGCGAACACAAAATGCCTTTTCTTATGATCTCAAAATCGGGTGGTGCACGTATGATGGAAGCGGCATTCTCCTTAATGCAAATGGCAAAAACCAGCGCGAAACTGGCTTTGCTATCTCAAGATAAAATTCCTTATATCTCTTTACTTACCGACCCAACTACTGGAGGTGTAACCGCTTCTTTTGCGATGCTGGGCGATTTTAATATTGCCGAACCTGAAGCCCTCATTGGATTTGCAGGTCCTCGTGTAATTCGTGAAACCATTGGTAAGGATTTGCCAAAAGGTTTTCAAAGTAGTGAGTTCCTGGTAGAGCATGGTTTCCTCGATTTTATTGTTCATAGAAAAAACCTTAAGAAACAATTGGTATTATTGGCCGATTTGTGGAAAGACAATAAAATACAACGTCAGGAAGGAAATATGATTGATGCGTAAGTTCATTCGCTGATGTTTTCATTAGCGAATTATTACTTACGATAATCACTTTCGACGCCAATTCTTTTTGGGTAATGACCTTTTTGTTATTGATAATAAAAATTTAAAACTGGACCTGTCCATCAATATTCATGGCAAAACAACAAATCGTTTTCTTTTGTAAGAACTGTGGCTATTCATCTCCTAAGTGGATGGGTAAATGCAATAGTTGTGGCGAGTGGAATACCCTCGTTGAAGAAGTTGTTGTGAAAGAAAAAAACGAACGTACCCAATGGAAGGAAGATGCGAATGGGAAAAAAGCCATTCCCAAAGTTCGCCCATTGAGTGAAGTTGAAGCGGGTAATGAGCAACGCCTAGTAACGAATGATGCTGAGCTCAATCGCGTATTGGGTGGTGGCATCGTTGCAGGAAGTGTGGTGCTCATTGGAGGCGAACCTGGCATTGGAAAATCAACACTGATGTTGCAAATAGCCTTATCTCTTAAAAGTCAAAATGTATTGTATGTTAGTGGTGAAGAGAGTGAAGCTCAAATAAAAATGCGTGCCGACCGCATTGGTACTATTCCCGATCAATGTTATATCCTCACCGAAACGAATACCAAAATCATTTCGCAACAGTTGAAACAACTGAAGCCCGAAGTGGTGATTGTGGATTCCATTCAAACCCTCTTCAGTGAAAATATTGATAGTACAGCAGGTAGCATAACACAAATTAGAGAATGTGCAGGAGAGTTATTGCGCTTTGCAAAAGAGAGCAATACCCCCGTTTTTTTAATTGGGCATATTACCAAAGATGGAAGTATCGCGGGTCCGAAATTGTTGGAGCATATGGTGGATACGGTGCTTCAATTTGAGGGCGACCGCCACTATAGCTATCGTATTTTACGTACGATAAAAAATCGATTTGGATCGACGGCCGAACTCGGAATTTATGAGATGCAAGGAACGGGATTACGACAAGTAAATAACCCCTCAGAAATTCTTATTTCGCAGCGTGATGAACCGGTAACGGGTGTTGCCATTAGTGCCGCACTCGAAGGCTTAAGGCCTATGCTCATTGAGATACAAGCTTTGGTAAGTGTTACTGCCTATGGTATGCCTCAACGTACCGCCACCGGTTTCGATTTACGACGCATGAGTATGTTACTGGCAGTGCTCGAGAAAAAATGTGGATTCCGTTTTGGCACCCAAGACGTGTTTTTAAATATTGCAGGTGGATTACGAATTGAAGATCCAGCAGTAGATTTGAGTGTGGTAGCAGCCTTGGTATCATCGAATCAAGAGATGGTAATTGACAGTAAAATTTGTTTTGCTGGCGAAGTAGGATTGAGTGGTGAGATACGCAGTGTGAATCGCATTGAACAACGTATTGCCGAAGCAGAGAAATTAGGCTTCGAACAAATTTTCATTTCGCGCTACAATACCAAAGGTCTGAGTTTGAATAAATTTAAAATTGAAATTCAAACGGTGAGCAAGCTCGATGCCTTATTCTCACAACTGTTTGGTTAGTTTGCTAAAACTGCTATTTTTGTAAGAAACAAAACCACTTTATGCAAAAAATCTTCTTGTTGCTCTTTGCTATTAGCCTAACGCTAGGCATTGGTGCCTGCCGTAAGAAAAATGGATGTACCAATAAATGCGCGAAGAATTATAATCGAGCAAAGAATGATGATGGCTCTTGCCAGTTTGTGAAACCGATAATCGATTATGCACGATATTATCCAAATAGTTGCAAGCCACCGTATGGTGTGTATTTCAGTTCCAATGTAACCAATGTATCATGTGATACAAAGTATGAATGGAATTTCGGAGATGGGGTTACTTCTACTGATCAAAATCCTTATCATGTATTTAATGCTAGTGGGAGTTATACAGTGTTGGTGAAAGCCATCAACGGCATTGAGGAAGGCACTCGTCAGATTGTAATTCAGCTCGATACTTTACAACCAATCATCGCCAATTTTAGTTACTATGCAGAGAAAGGAAGTTATAGAGCACCATCAATTATCACCTTCTATAATTATTCGGCATTCGCGGGGGAGTTTGTATGGGATTTTGGCGATGGTACCACCTCTTCGTTAACCAGCCCAACTCATACCTATACCAGTGGTGGAAATTATACTGTATTGCTTCGCAGTAAATGTGGAACCCGTCAAGCTACCTATTCGCAAAATATAAGTATTGCCAATGAGCCCGGAAGCATTGTATTCACAAGGTTTAAGGTATATGGTGGAAGTCAGGCCTTATCCAAAGACAAGGGAACACCATTGTATGTAGAAATGCTTTATAATAATAACAGCAATTTACTGAGTAAAATTTATTTGTATAAAGAATATCCAGCTACATGGTATTTTCCGAGTGATATAGATGTTGGTAGTTATAAAGTAAACGACCATTTTTATACCTTCGATAATTTCACTTTCAAATTATGGCTCGATGAGTTAGGACTCAATGATAAGGTATTGAATTCGGTGAATGTAGATTATGATTATCTACGCAGAAACCATTACCCAACAGTACTCGACTGGGATCAGAATGGCTATCATGTTGAAGCCCTGGTGGATTATCAATAAAGGGTAAGTATTCTCTTAAAGAATAATACGAATCGGATCTTCCAGTAAATCTTTTAATGTTTTAAGGAAAGCTGCACCGGTAGCGCCATCAACAACACGATGATCGCAACTCATGGTTACTTTCATCATATTGGCTGCTTTAAAGTTACCATTGCTTACAATCACTGTTTCGCGTGTAGCTCCCACGGCGAGGATACATGCATCGGGTGGATTGATGATGGCAGTGAATTCTTCAATGCCAAACATTCCTAAGTTTGATATACTGAAAGTATTTCCTTCCCAATCGGATGGTTGTAGTTTTTTATCTTTTGCTTTCTGAGCAAACTCTTTTACTTCTTTGCTTATCTGAGATAATTTCTTGCCATTGGCGAAGCGTACAACAGGAACCAGCAAGCCATCTTCAACTGCAACAGCAATTCCAATATTTACATGGTGGTTGATACGAATTTTATCGCCCAGCCAGCTACTGTTTACCATGGGGTGGCGGGTGAGTGCTTCAGCAGATGCTTTCACAATGAAATCGTTCACCGATATTTTAAACTCTCCATTGGCATTGATGCTCTTGCGGCTTTCCAATACCTTATCCATGTTGATATCGATGGTAAGATAAAAATGTGGTGCACCATTCTTGCTTTCGAGTAATCGGCGGGCAATGGTTTTGCGCATTTGCGATACAGGAATTTCCTCATAGCTTTCGGCCATGAAGTTTCCAGTAACTGTAACTTGCTTGCTTGGGGTGCTGCTACCCGATTGAATATTTTCGAGGTCGCGTTTAACGATACGACCATTTTCACCACTACCTGTAATTTGTGTTAAGGCAATTCCTTTTTCTTTGGCAATTGATTTGGCCAAAGGAGAGGCTTTAATACGACTTTCGTCGGCGGTTTGGGCTGGTGCAGCCACAACGGTTATTTGGGTTGCGGGAGTTGCTATTGCAGCAGGGGTATTCGTCGCTGCTGGCGTAACGGCAGCAGGGGTTGTTTCTTTAGTTGCTTCTGTTTTAGGAGCATCGAGCAACGCTTTCCAATCTTCTCCAGGCTCACCAATTACGGCGATGATGGCATCGATAGGAACTGCCTGACCAGCTTTAATACCGATATGAAGAAGGGTGCCTTTTTCGAAATTTTCCAATTCCATAGTGGCTTTATCGGTTTCCACATCGGCAAGGATATCACCAACTTTCACCGTATCACCTTCTTTTTTGTTCCATGCCACGATAACCCCTTCGGTCATGGTATCGCTCATTTTGGGCATTCTTATAACTACAGCCATTGCTTTTTGTATGTTTTTTTGAGAACCGCAAATATAAAAGTAAGTTAGGAATGTTGAAGCATAAAATTTTTGCGTAATTATTGGGGCAGGTGCTACCTCTTGGCTACCAAATCAAATGGCAAGTGGATTATCTAATTAAAAAATTATTTACTAAAATGGAATAATAAGATGCCTATGATTCCAACCCTTCCGCGCTCTTCTTTTCCTGTAATTCTAAGGCAACCAACCCGGCCATAAAGCCCCAAATCATAACACCTACTTTATCGCTGTCGCTGTAGTTATTAAGAAAGCCATGCACAAAGTAGGTAGTTAAGCCCAGCAGTAAACAGGTGGCAATGATTTTATGTTCCTTGTTTTTGGTATGATAAATAAATCGCATCCCTGTAGATGTAAATAAAATAATAACCAATAAGAACGATCCTAGGCCAATGAAACCGGTTTCACATAATGGCCCGACATATTCGCTATGACTATTTCCTCCAATCCCAAAATTGGTACTGATTTTTGTTTTCTCAAAGGATACTTGATACGGGGCATATTCAAATTTATAAACCCCTGGTCCCCAGCCCAGTATGGGTTTCTCTTTCCACATGCGTAATGCTGCATGCCAGCGATTGATACGCTCTAGGTTACTATCATCGGTACTTACATTGTAAATACTTTTCACATGTCCACCAAAATCATTGGCACTATCTTGCTTATTATCGCGGAGCACCATGCTAATTTGCTCCTTATAATTAAGGTAGATAAATGCACTAAATGCACCGATAATAATGATGTTGCGCAATTTCATTTTCAGTAGGAGGGCAATAAAAAAAATACCAGCTGCAACCAAACTAACCCAAGTGGCACGAGTGAATGAAAGTACCACACCCATAATCAGAATTACGAGAAACAAGCCGATGACGAATCGCATAAAATTGCTGAAACGGAATGTGCCACTATAGGCTAAAAATCCTATAAGCACAGGCACAAAAAAGGCCATAGAGGCTGCATAAACTCCATGGTCGATATAGAAAGGTTTGGATACCCAATACGCATCTTTCTGCAGAAAATTAAACTGACTATGATTGATCATGGTATATACCACAATGCCAATCATGGGCACCATATAGCACCATAAAAATCGTTTTATATTTATGGTTTTTGAAAATAATTGCGCAGCTAAAAAATAAAATACGGTGATAATCCAAAGCTTGTTGATGAAGAATTTGATGCTTACTTCGAAGCGGGTACTGAAGATGGCAGTAAATAAAATCCATCCCAAATAAAATAAAATTCCTTTGGTGAGTGGATGTTTTAAAATCCTTCGGTCAATTTGTCCATCGATAAAAAATTTAATCCAAGTGCCTACCATCAACACAAACGTGATTGGTTCCGATGGAAAGTTCATCCCAAAACCTGTTCCTTCTCCAATATCTTTAATGCTGATGGAAAGGGGTACTAAAAAGGTGATGACAAGTATTAAAATATCGCTTCTTAAAATGGCCACCAAAACAATGGCCAGAACAATAGGAAATACCATGCCTACTTCAAATTCAAAATAAAGCAGTCCAGCCAAACTCAGCAAAATGAATGCGAGTCCTAGGCCATAGAACCATTTTAGATTAAGGGAAGTAGGTAAAAAAGAATGATTACTCATTGGCGTTAACCTGAGCGATGATATTATTTTTCTTGAAATAATCGAAGGCAATCAAAACCAATAAACACATAAAGAAGGTAGTCATCATCATGGCCAATGTAGTGATGATGGTACGAGGGTAAACTTTTTCTTCCGATTTTCCTGCGCTGTTTACAACAAATTTACATGGTAAGAATTGTTCGGCATCAATTTTTACTTTTTCGTATTTGGTTTGCAAATCACCCAGGGCTTCACTCTCGAGTTTCAATCGCTCTTGGAATGAGAATTGAATTGCGCCATATTTTTGCAATGCCTCCACCGTGCGTGGGTCAGCATTCGAGCCTTTCTCTGCCAAACCACGGCTTTGCTCTTCGAAGTTATATACTCCCAATGCCGCTAGCGACTTCAACGAATCTTGTATGATTTGAATTTGTTTCTTTTTATTTTCGTATTGTTCTTCTACAATTTTCAAAGCTTTTAATGCCCATTCGCGTTGGATATTCATCTTCACGGTATCGAGCATGTCGGCGATTCCATTGGCCATATTCGCAGCCATTTGTGGGTCCTCATCGGTTACCCCAATTTCAAGTGAAGCATACTCGGTACGTCGATAGCTTACATTGGCATCAAATGCTTTACTAAGTTTGGTATATACATTTTTTTGGGAAGCATCGAGCTTGTAGTGGTTCATCAAATCGAAACGACCGATGATATCCCATTTTAATTTCTCCGATTTGAGGAGTTGCAATAACTGCTCCGCCTCTTCTTCGGCTCCAAAGGCAAGCACATCGCGCTCCTTACCTGTAATACCGGGAAGCAAAGCATTGGAGATGGAGTTATTCGTACTTGGGTAAAACACCACGGAGCTCTGATATTGCGGGGTAATAACAAACTTACATACGATAAATGTGAGGATGCCAGCAATAAGCGTGATAATTAAAAGATGCTTGTACCAGCGAACTAGAAACTTAAGCAAATTGATAAAGTTAAATGAATACGATTGATTTTCCATGGGATAAAAATGCGAAAATAAGCAATCGAACGTAGAATCGGGTATGCCTGCGTAGGTAGCTGATAACCTGACTATAAAATATTTTTGGGTACTACCCTACGAGTCATCGTTTTGAGTCGTTTCATTTTCCCTGCTTCTTCGTCGGGATTCTTATCCAGGGTGGTTTCCCAGGAGTTCTCGGCTTTGAATTCTTCTTCCATTCCCTGGCCCACACTGGCTGCAATGGCATTGGAATAGATTACTGCTACACATTCGGTATTCAAGTTAGCACTGCGTGGGTCGAGGTTAAACGTACCAATCACAGTAATTTTACCATCGATAACCATTGACTTGGCATGCAATCCAAAGATTGGAGAATAGTTTAATTTCTCTTGCAAGGCTCCTGTCATAATTCGAAAACGCTCGGCAGCATCGGGCCTGAATTCAAAGATACGCACTCCTGTTTCAAGAAGTGCCTTCCGATCGCGCTTATAACCGCTAAAGGCTTCTAAGTTATCGGTTGAAGACAGGCTATTGGTGAGGATGCGGATTTTTACACCCCGCTGGGTAGCGGCATTAAATAGGGCTCGGCTCAATTCGGTGGTAATTAAATAGGGCGATTGAATATCGATGGAGGATTGTGCATTATTAACGAGGGCAATCAAAGCATCGGTACAAACGCCACCACCATTGAGGCCTTTGCTTCCATCATTTTTTCCAGGAATATCCGATACAAAGTTTACGCTATCTAACCATAGCAATTCGCCCGATTCACGAATTTTTTGAAATGTAGCAGGTAATGTTTCTATACGTTTACGAACCTGTGGCCAAAAATTTTCAGGATTACATGCATAGCGATGCAAGCGCTCAAAGCGAGTGGAGTCCTCGGTTTGTTGGTCTTCTTCCGAAATAAGTTTTGTCACATCCACTGAGAGCCAACTACTCCAAAAACTTTCAAATGAGTTTTTTACTGTTTCGGTGGCCTTGCCTAACAACAATACATCACGATCACGAAAATTATATTCATGGTCATAATCAAAATATTCATCGGCAATATTTCGGCCACCAGTGATGACAACTTTCCCATCAACTGTAAATGTTTTATTATGCATGCGCTGATTGGCATTGCTATAAGAGGTGGCATATTTTTTTAGTTTATCAAAAATATTTTTGCCCAAATTCACTCCGGGATTATAAATTTTAATTTCAATATTTTTATGTGAATCCAGGGTAAGCAAATCATGAATTCCAGCTTCTACCATAATATCATCGATGAGGATACGAACCTTAACCCCCCTATCGGCGGCACGTACAAGGTAGTCGCAGGCAATTAGTCCTACGTTGTCGGTTGAGAAAATGAAGTATTGTATATCGATTGTTTTCTCGGCATACTCAGAGAGCCATGCACGTGCAATCATGGAATTGCCACCATCTTCCAATACATAGACACCCGTTTTTGTTTTCATCTGCTCTACAAATGGCTCAAGCTCCTTGGTTAAGCTTATTGAATCGTTGCGATGAATACTGGTGCAGAAGTCAACGGGTTGCTCGGGCAAGGCACCAGGGTTGGTTCCGCAGGCGGCCAATAAGATTAGCAACAATAAATAATATTTAGACATTAGTGTTTTGGATTTTCTCTTCTTAATAAAGGCAAGGAAGCTCGTTTCGCAATTTGTGTAGCACATTGATCCCCTACAGCACTAAAAGCCCAAACAAAAAGATGCTCAATGGGATGGACTTTGCAAATACTTTGAATTGAAAGTGTGCTCAGATTTTTTACAATTCCTTGTCGGCGATATTCTTCCAATACCAATGCCGAACAAAGGTAGATACAATCGTAGGAGACACCTATTGGAGTTTGTTCGAATAATTCTTTTTCAGAAATTTTTCCCTTCAAAAACGAATGCATCAATTCAGCGTTGGTTGGAAAAATAAGTACCCATGCCGCAGGTCCTTCTCCTTCATTATACTCAGAAACTGTGGCTGGATGAATTTGAAGCAATCGTTGAATCACGGCTTCATTCACATCCAATTGGTTGGGGTCGTGCTTTACCTCAAATACTTCATCAGCCAATTGTATCATGCGTTCGAATAATGTTGCCATGATTCGAAGGTAATAGAAATGGTCGAGAAAAAATTTACAGAAGTTGCTGTTGTTCTTTCTTCCCTTTGAAGGCTGCAAAGATGGCCATGCAATGACCATGATCCAAATTGAAATGTTCCTTCAGCCATGCCACGATGGCACCGGCTTTCACTTCTAGGTTCAACTTTCCTTATTGAAGAAATTCTCTTTGTTCTGCATTTTTTTTAAATTCGTTGATATCCTTGCCAGTCTTGGCTTCGATATTCTCGAGGTAGGCTTGAAATGGCATCCTACAAAATTATAAAATCAGATAATTCCTTCGAAAGTGTTCAAGGCTATATCGAATCCAGCTTCGAAGCCCATTTCTAAATGTCTTTGTAGTTGGGCTAAATCGCTATATGAAAGTGCTATTTCTACTTTGGTTTTTTTGCCCGATGCAATAAATTGGTTACGCAAAATTTATTTTGAGATGCTTTTACAGCAATTAAAAAATGAAAGATATTAAAATTTTAGAGGAAGGTAATCTCCGAAAATTCGGCGATGGGTACGTAACCAATACGATGGTAAATTTTATTCGATGTTGGATTGGCTTTTTCGGTAAACAACCCACAAGAAGCAAATCCTTGTTTAAGGATGGTTTCGCTTACAGCATGTACCAAGGCTGTTGCGTATCCATTGCCACGCAGGGATGCAGGGGTATATACCAAGCCTACAATTCCAACATGGGCAGTAGTTCTAACGATAGCGGCCATACTAACAATGACCTCATCAATGACCCAAAAAAATATCTGACCAGCATCTATCCAGCGTTGGGTGCTTCTTGCAATTTCTTCCTTGCTTTTAGGCGGGTCAATCAATGCATCTCTTTCGAATTTATGCGTCCATCCACATACAAAATTAAAATGGTCTTGTGTGGCCACGTTCATTTCTCCATGTGCAAATTTGATTGGGTTCAAAGAATGTAATTGATGAACCAAGAGTCCTGTTTCAGCTATTTGATCTTTACCATAATATTTTGAGAAGGCCTTAGCTATGGACTGTTCGCCAACCACGCCATCCAAGGCCATAGAAATTTCCTGATAATATTCAGCGAGCATTTTAATAGCTTCATCATCTTTTGAAAAGTTCGCAATAATGGCTCTTGAAGCCGTCTTCATGGAAGAAGCCAATACTTGTTGATTTTCAATTACGTTGACAAAAACATGATTGGGATTGCTTTCTCCTGATGCGATAATGGCATTTGAAATCCCCAATATTAAATTATGCTCAAGCTCCTTCTCAATCAGCCACTGTTGGGTAGCTGCAAGGTATTCGGATGCTTGTGAATAGGAGATGCGTTGCATAATTATTGGCATTCAAAGATAGAAAAATTTGGATGCAAGGATGCAAAGTATAGATATTCTTTTGCGCCTCACTTTAAACCAATCGATTAATTTTAGGAGTTACATTTGAACATGGTTTATTCTTCTCAACCAACTCTTTTATTTTTATCTTCGTGTCCTTATTTTCTTTTAAAACCTTGAGTACTCCCGAGCGTTCTGAACATCTTCAAACCATTCTGAAAAATTTACCCGACAACCCGGGTATATATAAGTATTTCGATGGGGAGCGCAAGATAATTTATATTGGGAAAGCAAAGAATTTGAAGAAGCGGGTCAGTAGTTATTTTAATAAACTTCACGATAATCGGAAGACGGCCATGCTCGTAAGTAAAATTGAGAATATTGAAATAACTATTGTGGATAGTGAGATTGATGCATTGCTTCTGGAAAACTCTCTCATAAAAAAGCACCAACCCAAATTTAATATTAATCTGAAGGATGATAAAACCTATCCCTCAATTAAAGTAACCAACGAACGTTTCCCTAAGTTTTATCCTACCAGAAATCGGGTGAAGGATGGATCAGAATATTTTGGTCCATATGCCAATATCTCGATGATGCATACCATCTTGGATATGATTCGTACCACCATTCCAACACGCAATTGCAATTTGGTTTTAAGCGAAGCGAATATTAAGGCACACAAGTTTAAAGTGTGTTTGGAATATCATATAGGTAATTGTAAAGGCCCATGTGTTGGCGCCCAATCGGAGGAGGAATATATGTTTGCCATTGTACAGATTCGTGATATACTAAAAGGAAATATTGGTAGCGTTATTTCGGTTTTGAAACAACAGATGGTTGCAGCAAGCACTGCCTTGAATTTTGAAGAAGCGGCGCGCATGAAATACAAGTTGGATACATTAGAAAACTATCAAAGCAAATCGACTATCGTAAGCAATAGCATTACCAATGTGGATGTATTTAGTATTGCGGAGGATGAGAAATATGCATTTGTGAATTTTCTCAAAGTGGTGAATGGAATGATTATTCAAACCAAGACGCTTGAATATAAAAAGATGCTCGATGAAAGTGGTCCAGAGATTTTAGAGATGGCAATCGCAGAGATTCGAAGCACTTATAAAAGTGATGCTCGTGAAATTATCGTGCCCATTGATTTAGAATTGAGCGACCCATCATTTACATTACTCATACCTAAAGCTGGTGAAAAGAAAAAGCTACTCGATTTAAGTTTAAAGAATGCGATGTATTATAAGCGCGACCGACTAGAGCAATATGAAAAGCTCAATCCAGAAGTGCGCGTCGACCGCTTGCTTGGCATCATGCGCGACGATTTGCGCTTGAAAGAATTGCCAAGGCATATTGAGTGTTTTGATAACTCCAATTTTCAAGGAGCCTACCCAGTGAGTGCGATGGTATGTTTTAGAGATGGCAAGCCAAGCAAAAAAGATTACCGTCATTATAATGTACAAACCGTAGAAGGCCCAGACGACTTTGCTACCATGTACGAAGTCATTACAAGACGTTATCGCCGACTGCGCGATGAGCAAGAACCATTTCCACAACTCATTGTAGTGGATGGGGGCAAAGGCCAATTAAGCAGTGCCATTCAGGCTTTGAAGGATTTGGGATTGTATGGTCAGATTGCTGTGGTAGGCATCGCCAAACGATTGGAAGAGATTTATTATCCTGAAGATCCATTTCCATTATATATTGATAAGAAGAGTGAGACCTTGCGTATCATCCAACAGATGCGTGATGAGGTGCATCGCTTCGGAATTACCCATCATCGTAATCGAAGAGATAAGGGGACGTTGAAAAATGAATTGGAAGCCATTAAAGGCATTGGTCCTGAAACTGCAGAGCAATTGCTTCGAGAACTGAAATCGGTTAAGAAAATAAAGGAAGCTCCTTTGGAGTTGCTCGAAAATATTATTGGAAAGGCGAAGGCCAAGTTGGTGAAAGATTATTTCACACCTCCGTTGTCCTGAAAATGACTCGTCGAAGGCATTTTTGAAAGTTATGATAGCTGCCTCTTTACAAGTGATACATGTATTGAAATCTGTATCTCAATCATCACCATCACGGATCATGGCATCACTCCACCTAAATTCTTTACTTGTATTTGTCTAAAGGGAGCATATTCGGTTCGCACCTTGGCATAATGAGAAAATTGTTGTTTTAGTTTTTCTTCGCATACATCTCTCGATACAATTTAGTATAGCATGTAAGGTTGTACAACCATTCAAATGGGAATGTTACAGAATAAAGGTTATTCAATTCTATTATTGCTTATTGATTTCAATAATCATCGCCACAGTATTTTTCTCCGTTGTTTCGGTTTGGAAAGCAATCTTTCCGTTGGTACCTGTGAAGTTTAGTCCTTTCAATAATCGATTACCGATAGCAACTTCCACACGTTTTTTATAATCGCCTGCCTTGTTGGTATTCATCGCAGTATTGATTGCTTTTATATCCAATGGCTCTTTAGAAATAATGATGGTGATATAATCCTGATTGCCTATTTCATCGAGTACCATGCTGTAATCTCTCGGAAACACGCGGGTTCCAGTGATGCCGCAATAAGCCGAATGTTTCTCGGTATAAGGAAATAATACATAACTCGATTGGTCGGTATCTTTTCCTAAAACATAGGTATAGCATTCGATGGTATTGGTAACTTCAATTTTAAATTTAGTTTTCTTTGAAAGAGTTTGCGCTGTGTGGAAAATATCTCCTTCATGTTGCAGGCCATAATAGCCTTTCAAATCCTTGCTTATCAACCCTACAGTGATACCCAACTTGGTGTTGTTGGGGTTTGATTTTGATATCAATGGATCTAATCCATAAGCTTCTACTACAAAGTATCTGAAATCTTTATAAGAAACCCACGCCACCCCATTATCGCCCCATTCAGGGCCCCAGCTATTCATAATTTGAAATCCACCCCTACCATTCTCCATATAATCGTCATAACCAATAACACACATACAATGGCCTCCAAATCCTTGTTTACTCAAATCATCTTCTGTGGGGTGCCATACTTTTTTACCCATCATCTCTTGCATGAAGGTACCGCCTACTGCCATCCCAATTATTACGGGAGCACCCTTTGCCAAGTTTTGTTTGATGGCCAATATATCAATCGTTTGATCGTCTCCATCTTTGGTTAAACGGTTATAACCATTGATACGAAACTGATCGGCTTCTTCCAATTGAAACGCTTCAGGGCGCTTGGTACAATCGCGATCATTATATCCAAATTTTTCAAATGGAAGGGCACCTTTTTGTTGCATATACTCGGCAGCACGCTGAATATAGGAACCTTCACAATCGTTGTTTAATTTAATTTGGTTGTATAAAAAAGAAGGACTGAAGGCTATCTTATTTGGATCCTCACCAGTGGCTGTTGCTTGTAAAATAGTTCGTGCAGCATAGGCACTTCCCCATCCAACGCAACTCCCTTGTGAGCCTTGATTTTGGCGATCGGGAGCGAATTTTAGTAAGCTAACACTTTCAGGTAGTTTTTCTTTATCACTCAAGGCAGCGAATACTTCTGCCTTATCAAATTCTTTAGGATTTAATTCCGCACCAACACCATATCCATTTTTAGTTGCTTGGTTGGGAGCAACTGCATTATTACAACCACCTTTAAAAAAATAAATACCACCAATTATTATAACTACGATGAGGAGTTTGGGGTTACGCATTAAATAAGGCAGAAACATCCAAATCATGCCACCACCAGGAAAACCACCACCACCGCCACGGTTATTATCATCATAATTATCCTGAGGAGAATTGTCCTCGTCTTGTTCCATTCTTACTGGCATATCTTAAAATTTATTGATGTTAAAATTAGAAAACTATACTCCACAAATTTGCTTAAAAACGGTGAATAAAAAAATAATATTTCACCCATTGTTTACTTTACATTTGAAGTTTTTTACGAGTATTTAAATTTCTTAACAACACGATTTTAGAAAGTATTCGCCGTGAGAGTAGACCCCGATAAACCACATATATTAATTTATAGCCTACTGGAGCATACCCAGTTGGGATACCTTATTGAGCCTTTCGTGGTGCAGCTCAATGATCAAAATCATTTAACCTTCACGCACCAACGAATCTTCACCAAGACCCACGATTTGTTTAAGGATGTAATCACCGATGAAGATTTAGAAATCATTAAAATTTTAGATGAATTCGATAATGAGCATATCACGCGTCAGTTTTATCGTGAGAAGAAAAAAATCCGTCCTTCCGAATTCTTTCAAAAGCATTGTACGCCCGAACTCATCCAAAATCATATCAAGCCCTTCATTGAGCGCCGCATGCAAGAGGTGCTTCCTATGCTTAAAAAGCGCCAGTTTTATTTGCAAGGTATCGGAAGTAACCCCGCAGCTTACCGACTTAGAATTGCGAGCGAGCCAAGTAGCGTGCTATTTCATTTTAGGCGCAATGAAATTGATACCCGCTATTTTGCAACAATAAAAAATGCTGGTCAGAAGATTGATTTCATGCAGAACAGCGCAAGTGTTATTTGCAATGAACCCGCATGGTTGCTATTAAATCGCACCTTGTATTTTTTTGAAGATGGAATCGATGGAAAGAAATTAACGCCTTTCATCAACAAGAAATTTATTCTCGTTCCGAAATCGGCAGAAGAAAAATTTTATAGCACCTTCGTTACCAAAGTCATCGAGAAGTATGATGTATACGCAGAAGGATTTTCTATTGATACCATTTCTAATAGCTTTATTTCTGAGTTGCAACTGCAACAGAAGCTGGATGGCACCTATCATTTTGTATTGTATTTCAAATATAAAATTGATAGTGTTCATTATCTATCTACCCGTGATGTATTGGTTCGATTGAACTATAAAAATGGAGAAATGCATTTCGAGCGCCTCAAACGATTTGCAAAACTCGAAAAGAAAATCCTTGCTATCCTCACAGAGAATGGGCTTAATGAAAATTTTGATAATGGCTTTGAAAGCAACAGTAGCAGCCTCTCCGACCTTATTTCCTGGGTTGCATCACACGAAGATATTTTAAAGGAAAACAATATCAAGGTGGTGCAAACGCAAGAGAAGAAATTTGTTTTCTCACGCACAGAATTACAAATAAATGTAAGTAAGGTCAACGATTGGTTTGATGTGCAAGCCATGGTGAAATTTGGAAATTTTGAGATTCCATTTATCCGACTAAAAAATCATATCCTCCGTAATATCCGAGAATATTCATTACCCGATGGCACCGTAGCAATCATTCCTGAAGAGTGGTTCTCGAAGTATGCCACCATGTTTCAATTAAGCGAACAGGATGATGATGAGATAAAAATTAAGGCATATAATTATGGACTCATCGAAGATTTGCAAACAGGCAATGATTTGCGTATCATCAATCCATTATTGATAGATAAAGAAAAAATAATTCCTTCCGTGCCATTGCCTGAGCACCTTATGGCAACCCTGCGACCTTATCAAAAGCATGGTTTCGATTGGTTTTATTTCTTGCAACAATATAATATTGGGGGAATTCTAGCCGACGATATGGGCTTGGGTAAAACGTTGCAAACGCTGGCATTGCTTCAAAAGGAAAAGGAAGATATGCAGCATGCCAATGAGTTAAATAAAGCTGATGATCTGACCAAACAAACGGAAGCCATACCGGAAATTATTTCTCCTGAAGAAAAATCGAAGCCAGATGTATTTCATCAAACGGTTGTTCAGCTCGATATCTTTGGTCTCTCCGATTTGCCCGAGAATAGCGGAAAAACCGTCACCGAACAAATTGAACACGATTTACAAGCACCTAAAGAGAAGAAGGAACCTCGGCGCACTAGCCTTGTCATTGTTCCAAGCAGTTTGGTTTATAACTGGTATAGTGAAGCAAAAAAGTTTACACCAAAACTAAGATTCTATATTCATAGCGGTAATCAACGAATTAAATCGTCACAAATTTTTGCTCTTTATGATGTGGTGATTACTACTTACGGGGTGCTTCGTAAGGACATCAATATTTTCAAGCCAATATACTTTCATTATATCATACTTGATGAAGGGCAGGCGATAAAAAACGCCTCCTCTTTGGTAGCACAATCGGTGTATGAATTGCAATCGAAATACCGGCTAGTACTTACCGGCACTCCCATTGAGAATACCTTACGTGATTTATGGAGTCAATTGCATTTCTTGAATCCAAAGTTATTGGGTACTCAGAATTATTTCAACCAACATTATACGATCCCTATTGAGAAAAATAATATAACACAGAAACTTGATGAATTGAAAGTGATTACCCGACCATTCTTATTGCGACGTACTAAGGAGTTGGTGGCCCCTGATTTGCCGGATAAAACAGAGTTCATAGTGAATTGTGATATGACCGATGAACAACATGAGATGTATGAAAGGGTGAAATCGGAATACCGCAACGAAATCATCAAAACCATTGCCGAAGAAGGCTTTTCACGTTCCAAGTTGCAAGTGCTTACAGGCTTAATGAAACTGCGTCAGATTGCCAACCACCCGCTCTTACATGAAAAGGATTATCGGTTTGAATCCGGAAAGTTTAATGATATTGTAGAAAAAGCACAAAGTGTAATCGATGAAAATCATAAGCTCTTATTATTTTCTCAATTCACTTCTTATTTGGCTTTGTTCCGAAAACATTTCGATGATTTGAAAATTCCATATGCATACCTCGATGGAACATTAACCCCAGAGCAACGCCGAGATGAGGTCGATAAATTTCAGAATAATTCGAATATTAAAGTGTTTTTAATATCCCTGAAGGCAGGTGGTATTGGTTTGAATTTAACTGCCGCCGATTATGTATTTCTGGCCGACCCTTGGTGGAACCCTGCGGTGGAGGAACAAGCCATCAGTCGTGCACATCGAATAGGGCAGGATAAGAAAGTATTTATTTATAAATTCATCTCTCGCAATACGCTAGAAGAGAAGATTGTTGGATTGCAACAACGCAAAACGCAATTGGCAAAAGAGATCACCGATAACGATGAGAATTTTTTCAAATTCCTCGATGAACAGGAAGTGAAAGGACTTTTCGAATAATTATTTTTCGTTGATATTATTCGATTCTGATTCGTCGCGCTCATTACCCCAGAAATCGAAAATACTGTGACTCGCGAAATGGTGCATTTGTTCTTCCACGGTGGTTAATATCTCTTCAAAAAAAGTAATTTCTACTTTCGATGCACCTCCTTGTGGGATTCTTTGTGTGGGTACTATTTTAACCCCATCATAAATTCCTTGAATTGTAATCATATATGCAAATATTAAAGATTTATATTTACAGCATGTTTACGTAATGTAAACTAATTGTTAAGCATTTTAGATAGTATGCACGATCAATATACCCTTCAACAACTGGCATTGCGCAATGGGCAGGATAGGCCCGAAATATGGATTGCCTACCAGGGTTTAATTTATGATGTGTCGGGGAGCCGTCTTTGGTTTAATGGAAAGCACTATGAGCATTGGGCCGGACAAGATTTAACCGATGAACTGAAGGATGCACCACATACCGAAGCCGTATTTGGCCGATTCAAAGTGATAGGAGAGATAAAAAAATAAGCAGGGTGATTCGTACCCTATTCTTCAAAATCTAATCCTTGCTCAAGTGTTTTCTTATTGATAGATTTTTCAAGCCATAATAATAAGCTTGGCAAGAAAAGCAGGTTCGATATCACAGCAACAATCAAGGTAAATGAAATGAGGATACCCATACTGATGGTACCTCCAAAGCTCGATACCGTGTAGATAATAAATCCAAAAAACAATACAATAGCAGTATAAAGCATACTCACCCCTGTTTCGCGCATGGTATTGCTAATAATTTTCGAGATGGTATTATTATGTTGCTTGAACTCATGACGATATCGATTCAAGAAATAAATAGTGAAATCGCTACTTAACCCGTAAGCAATACTAAAAATTAAAATCGTGGATGGTTTCAATCGAATATCTAAATACCCCATTAAACCAATGGTGATGATAATAGGTATCAAATTTGGTATGATAGAAATGAGTACCATTTGCCATGTACGGAAAAGGTAAATCATGATAAGGGTTATAAGTATGAATGCTAGAATCAAGCTATCTACCAAACTACTTTCCATGTATTCATTTCCTTTTAGGAAGATAAAACTGGTACCCGTAATAGTTACATCATACTTTTCTTTAGGAAATATTGAGTCGAGCTGATGCTGCAACGAATTGGTGATCACCTTAATTTTATTAGAGCCTACATCGGACATCTGTGCTGAGATGCGAATGACCCGCTGATTACTATCGATCATGGCACGTAATAACTGTTCGCCACTACTATGCTTCCCAATGGCATCCGACATGAAAGCAATTTCCGATTCGTCGGGCAAAGCATACATACTGCTATCGCCTGCATAGAAGGCTTGCTTACTAAATTTCAATAACTCGATAACACTAATTGGTTTTGCAAATTCAGGATACGTGCTAATAATTTGTTGTGCTTGATCTACCTTATTGAGGGTTTCGAGGCTACGAATGCCTTTTCGTTTCTTTGTATCAATCAATATCTCGTAAGGCATAACACCCCCAAAATTCGTTTCAAAGAAATTCAAATCGGTAACAATTTTATCTTTCTGAGGAAGGTCATCGACCATATATCCCACCGAACGTAATTTGAAGAATCCCCCCAGAGCAATAATTAATACTATTGCTGTTGTAATATAAATTTGTTTGCGATGATGAAATACCAATCGATCGAGAAATGCAACGATTTTATCCAAGGAGCGATTATCCAGGTGTTTGGTTTGTCGACGACTTGGGGCAGGCAAGAAGCTAAATATACAAGGTACCATCACCAAAGAAATGATGTACATACACATGATACCCAATGCAGCGACTACTCCAAATTCTTTCAAAATTTGCGTACCCGAAAAGTAAAATACCCCAAAGCCAATGGCGGTGGTAGAGTTGGCAAGTAAAGATGCAATCCCAACCTTTGAAATGATCGCACGTAAAGCTCCAAACTTATCCCCACTGAGCCGGTATTCATAATGGTATTTATTGAGGAAGTAAATACTATTGGGCACTCCAATAACTATAATGATACTAGGTATGAGGCCTGTAAGCATGGTTATTTTATAACCAGCAATAACAATAAATGCCACCGACCAAATGCCACCGATAGCCACTAAGAAAATTGGAACGACTACCGCAGTGAATGAACGGAAAAAGAGTAGAAGTATAAGTGCGGTTACGAGGAATCCAAGGATGATGAATCGAACCACCTCCTTACTGATACGCGTAACATACATCGTACGAATGAGTGGTAATCCCGATAAATGTGTTTCAATCTGATGCTCATTCTCGAATTTTGAAGCTAAATCCTGAATGCTATTAACCAGGCCTATTCGATCAATATGATTGAGTTTGAACGTATCAAGAGTAATGGCCATCAAGGTGGTCTTTGTATCCTTACTGTATACCAATTGACGATAGAAGGGCAGGTTTAAAATTTTATCTCGAATATCATCTACCTCTGCCTGTGTTGTTGGCATTTGCTTGATAATAGTATCGAGTTTGAATTGCCCGGTAGTACTATCAGTTATAATATTTACTAAAGTGCGAAAGGAAAGAACTCGCTTTACTCCATCAATAGCGGCAACATCATCATTGAGTTTGCACCATTGTATGAAGGTTTCTTTTTCAAAAAGATGATCACTTTGAATACCAATAACCATTACACTTCCATCTTCCCCAAATTGTTTTTTGAAGTTTTCGTAAAATACATTGTCGGAGTCGTTGGCGGGAATTAGTTTTTTGAAATCGTAGGAGACTTCAATATTCTTAGCATAAAAAGAGAGGATAGCGGTGAGGCCTAAGATCAATGCGATAATCCATAAACGAAAACGAAGCACCCAGGCCGCAAATTTTACCCACATATACTATTTGAATTTTGATTTCAAAAGTAATGATTTCTTGTTATATAACTTTTTGAGGGTTTTAGTTCATGAAATTCCTCTTTTGTAGAACAGATTGTATTGATAGCTTTCAGTTTTGGTCATTTCTTGGTCAAGAAAAATTCATTACCAACATATAGGGCACTAATTTTATCTTTGAAGCGTTATGGTAGTTATGAGAATTCGATTTTTACTTCTTTCAATTATATTTTCATTGGGAGCGTTGGCACAACCAACAGCCTTGGGAACGTGGAATTCCTATCTCTCCTATGCTAATATGAATTATCTTACTCGTGCCCAACAAATGATATTTATTGGTGGTCAGAGTGGGATGTTCTCCTTCAACACTGAAACCGATGAGGTAAAGCGTATTAATACGATTCATGGATTATCAGAATTGGATATCGCTATTGTGAAATACGACCCTGGATCAAAAGCGCTCTTTATAGGATATGAAAGTACAAATATTGATATTCTTTATCATAATGAATCTTCATTTAGTAGTATTGATGATTTTTCTAAATTTCAGGTCTCCGATTTGTCGCGATATAGTGTGGTAGGTACTAAATCATTGCACGACGTTTATTTCAAAGATCAATTTGCTTATATCTGCACCAGCTTTGGAATCATAGTATACGATATGACTCAAAGAGAAGTGAAAGACTCCTATTTGAATATTGGACCTGGGGGCGCGGTTCCCGATGTGTTTGGTGTAACAATCAATAATAATAAAATATATACAAGCACCAATTTCGGAGTAATGCAAGCCAATATGAATGGTATTGATAATTTAAGCAACAGTACCTCATGGAGTATTATCACCGATTCCAGCAAGCATGAAACTTCAGGGCATATCACTTCTTTCAATAATAAAATTTATGCTGAGGTAGATAGCGTTTACAAAGTGTATAATGGCAGTACCTGGTCGCTTTACGAAACCAATATCAAGCATACTTTATTTGGATACGATATTTTCAATAATCAATTACTCACGGTTAAAGAAGATGGTTTTTATATTGAAGATATGGCTGGCAACCGGCAATATGTTGTAGAGAAATTTCCTCAGATGGCAGTATTAACAAACGACCATGTTTGGTTTATTAAGAAAGACAATGGTTTAATTGATAAGAAAATTTCAGATGGTTCAGTAAGATTCCCATCTCCATTAGGACCTCGTTTTAATGATGCATTTTCCTTGAATTATAATAATGATAAAATGTGGGTGATGGGTGGTAAATATAGTCAGAGACTAGAGCCTGCATATAACCCCACTCAGTTTTATGCCATTGAAAAATATGCTCCTATTTATTATCCTTATGATGCTCCAAATTACAAAGCCTTCGATACCTTACGTGATTGCGCTGTTTCGGCTACTAGCAAGGATGGGAGTCATACATATATCGGCACGTTCAATTACGGACTCATTGAAATGATAAATGGAGATATCACGAATGTATTGGGCACGGCCGCTCCAGCTAATTTCACAGTACGTAATGGAACCGCTGGAGGCGTAAAGGTTTTAGGGTTAGCCTACGATCAAGATGATATTTTATGGGCGGTGAATTTCCTTTCTGGTCCTTATCCAATTCATTGCCGACTTAGCGATGGAACATGGAAAAATTTTACCATTAACGGACTACTTGGTACTCGAGATGTATTGGGAAAGGTTGTGATAGATCATAATGGAACCAAATGGATTCGCACCTTCGAGTCGAATGGCTTACTCGCATTTAAAGAATTTGATGTGAATAATCGTGACAATGTGAATGTGCGATTATTGAACGACCAGAAAGGGCAAGGTGCCTTAGCAAGTAAAGATGTACAATGTGTTGCGATAGATTTGGATGGAGAAGTTTGGATTGGCACTGGCAATGGGGTATCGGTTATCAGCAGTCCTAGCCGAGTATTTGATTTAGATGCACCCGATTCTCGCACTCCTTATGTACGCGAAGGTTCTGCAGGAGTGCCATTACTACAATATGAAACTGTAACCGCCATTGAAATTGATGGAGCCAATAGAAAATGGATTGGCACTCGCAACGGGTTATGGCTTTTTAGCAGTGATGGCTCGAGAGTATTGAAGAATTTCAATATCAGCAATAGCCCATTGTTTAGTAATAATATTATTGACCTCGAACTCAATCCTAAAACGGGTGAATTATATATTGCTACCGATAAAGGACTAATCACATTTAAAACAGATGCGGTTACTGCTGAAGAAGATTTTGGTGATGTATATGCTTACCCCAATCCAGTTCGCCCTGGATATACAGGTTCCATCGCCATCAAAGGTCTGATTGCAGATTGCATTGTAAAAATTACAGATATAGCAGGCAATCTGGTATACGAAACGGTTTCTAATGGCGGTATTGCTGTATGGGATGGCAACGACTTTCAAGGACGTAGAGCGAGTAGCGGGATTTATATTGTATTGGCATCAAATAGAGATGGTACCAAACATTTTGAAACGAAAATTGCTTTTGTAAATTAGGCTCACTTAAATTTTTAAGATGCCGAGCACACTTTTAATTTTGAGTTCGAGTACTCCAAATAGTGCTTCCTTAATAATACCCCCCGACATTTTAGATTGACCTTCTTTTCTATCGGTGAAGATGATAGATTCTTCCTTGATATTGAAACCCGAGCGCCATGCCTTGAATTTCATTTCAATTTGAAAGGCATACCCTTTGAATTTGATGGCATCCAAATTTAATTTTTCTAATACGCGGCGATGGTAGCACACAAAACCAGAGGTGGTATCACGAATACTCATGCCTGTAATAATGCGAACATACATACTGGCGTAATAACTAAGAATAACGCGGCTCATAGGCCAGTTTACAACATTCACTCCATTCACATATCGAGATCCAACCACCATATCGGCAGGGGCCGTGGTGCAAGTATGATACAAATTTAGCAGGTCGTCGGGGTTATGGCTAAAATCGCAATCCATCTCGAAAATATACTCGTAATCGTTGGAAAGACACCATTTAAATCCGGCGATATATGCAGTACCCAAGCCTTGCTTACCAGCTCTTTCGAGTATATGTAAATTAGAAAATTCTAGTTGTAATTTTTTTACAATTTCACGAGTCCCATCAGGAGAGTTATCGTCAACAATTAAAATATGCAAAGGTAAGGCCAGCGATACCACCTTACGTATCATGCGCTCAACATTTTCTTTTTCGTTGTAAGTGGGTATTATAACTATGGCTTGGCTCACGGTGCGCAATTTATATTAAAGTAGGGAAAAAAGAAAAGTGAAAATGATTTTTAACAAGCATTCAATAACTACCGATCACTGATTCGTTAATTAGGCTTTGTTGAGGGTAAATGCAAAAGTAGTACCTACATTTTTTGCACTTCTTACATTGATGGTTTGATGGTGTGCACTAATGATATGTTTCACAATTGCGAGTCCAATTCCACTGCCTGACTGGCTTCTGCGGCTTTTATCAACGCGATAGAAGCGTTCGAATAGGCGAGGGATATGTTCTTCATCAATGCCTTCTCCGTCATCTGTAATTTCAATAAGCACTTGCTTATCCATATCGAAAAACTTAATACTAGTGGTACCATTCGTCTTACCATATTTTATACTGTTATCGAGTAGGTTGGTGATTACTTGAGCCATCTTCTCGCGATCGGCTTCTACCACTCGTTTATCGATGGAAGTAAATTCAAAGTTAATATTTTCAACTCTTGCATTTTCATCGAGGGTGAATGCAATTTCTTTGATGAGTGATACAATATCAAAATTGGTAAGGATCAGAGGCATTTCACCTGTATCAAGTTTCGACATCACATCTACATCGGCCACTAGAGCGCAGAGTCGATCGATATTTTTCTCGGCTTTCAAAAGAAAGGAGTCGGCTATTTTCCGGTCGTCGAGCCCGCCATCAATCAATGACTGCACGTATCCTTGAATATTAAATAAAGGTGTTTTTAATTCATGGGAGAGGTTGCCCAGAAATTCTTTTCGATAATCAGAAATTTTGTTGAGGGTATCAATCTCAATAGATTTCAATTGCGCCCATCGTATTACCTCTTGCTCAATCTGATTTAGTGGATCGTCGCTAACATTATTGCCTAGTGCCTGTTTGAGCTCTTTACCAATTTTTAAATTGGAAATAAGTTTATAAACCAAACTTATCTTATGTGCAATAAATCGTTCGAAAGCAAGAATGGTTACAAAAAAGCTAACTAGGAATGCGATGCTTGATAGTATTGCTGCATTGCGCCAGCCATGAAGTAAAAAAACACCAGAAATAAAAATCACTAACGCGATGAGGAGCGAAACCAAAAACGAAAGGATGCGTGGTTTCATAACATGGAATTAAAATTAAACTTTACGAAATACTCTAAGTTCATCCATATTGGGTTCGGATGCGCCACCTTCTTTTTCTAGGGTTACCCCAAAGGCTTCGGCACGAGGTGTACTTTGCATGATTTGCATCTCCTGCATATTAATCATTCCCAAGCTTACCGGTTTGCCATCGATCATAGCCCATAGCTGGTATTGCATTCCAGTTGGAGGCTTTGGTAAATTACCAGGGTTAATGGCCACATCTTTCTTCAAAGAGCACCAATAAAGCAAGATGAAATTATCGCTACTATCTTTTCCTTCAATTCCTACCAATTTATATTTGCGTGTGGTGGTACGATTGAGGAATTCAATTTCAGAAGCGTTATGAGCCAATTCATTTTTGATATTGCTGATGGTATCGTTGAGCGGAACGAGTGCTTCCACTTGTTTTTTGTATGCCTCGGATTGATTCCAGAAATAGTACGATAAGCCACCCATTATAAGAAATCCAATGACACTGGCAGCATAGGCCCAATTGAATCGGTTGGTTCTAAAGTCAACCTGAAAAGTTTTGTTACCCGATTTAATATTCTTCAATACCTTATCGAGGGTAGCTTGATTAGGAGCCTTCTCAAAACTTTCAGCATAGTTTACCAAGTCATTTTCAATGCGAGAGATTTCCTGACGCAGATCGGCATTCAAATCGGCAAGCAAGGCAATTTCACGCATCTCACGCTCGCTTAGTGCGCCGCATACGTAAAGTTCCAATTTGCCCGATTCTATGATTTCTCTGGTGTTCACTGCATTAAAAATTTAATATCGTTGTGATAAGTGCTAAGATGAGTGTAAAATATTTCCGCAATTCTAGAATAGCATTTCGGCTTCGTGTTTTAATAGTACCTAATGGAATCTTCAATGCCTCTGCTGCCTGAATTTGGGTGTATCCTTTTAAAAATATCATATCAATCACTTCCCTCAACTCAGGTTTTAATTTCTCCACTACCTTGGCTACTCCTATATGATCGGGAGTAATTTCAGTACTGTGATCTCTTTCAACATTTACGGAAGTTTCAATGTTTTGGTTTTTGGCTTCGTTCTTAAAATCTTTGCTACGTGTTTTATCGATGGCGATATTGCGGCAAATATTAAGCATCCATGTAAAGATGGTGCCCTTGCTTTTATCGTAGCTTGAGGCGTTTTTCCAAATTTTTAAGAAGCCATCTTGCAAAGCTTCTTCGGCCATTTCGTCGCTACGTACAATTTGAAAAATAACATTGTATAAGGCTTTCGAATAGTTTTGATATAAAACTTCCAAGCCTTTTTCATCGCCGTCTTTCAACAGTTCAACCAGTTCTTCTTCGGTGATGTTAAATTTCTTTCTCAATGGAGTTATTTAGCGGAATATGGTTGCAAACGTAATCAAAAATGCTTACTAAAAAGGAAGATCGTCGTCTTGGGTTACATTAAAGCTTTCGTTGTTTCCTGAACTTGCTGGAGTTTCGGTAGCATTGTTCTTTTGGGAATTTTGAGGAGTAGAAGGTGCTACATTAGGAGTGCCACCTGCATTGCGTTCTACTTTCCAAGCCTTGATATCACTGTACCATTTACCTTGATATTCTCTCGATTCCACATCAAAACTCACCTTCACCTCTTCACCAGCTTGAAATACCTGAGATTGTGCGATGGTGTCACCCCAAGTAGTGAAGCATACCTTTTTCGGGTATTTTTCATTCGAAGTTTCTACTACGAATCCGCTTTTTTGCCATGTGCCATTTTTACCTTCACCTGTAGTTATAGGTAGGTGCAACGATAACTTTCCTGAAATATCCATTGAAATAAAATAAAATTAGAGAGTACAAAAGTATTCCGTTAAGGCTAAAACACCAAACTCAATTGTAAATTTCGGTTATAGATGCTGCCACCCCCACCCAGGTATGGATAAAAGGGTAAGACTAACTGATTGGGAGCGGGATTATTAACGTCAATCAATCCATAATTGAATTGTAATTGCAATCCAACACGTGGGTCCATTTTATATAATAATCCGGCACTAACACCGAAATCATATTTCTTAATACCTATAGAAATTGGTTGAGGTACGGCTTCCTGGGTTTTATATGCATCTTTTCGGAATACTACAGAGGGCATGATTCCAACATAAGGGATTAATTTGGCTTTTTTTATAAATGAAAATTGCATTGTAATGGGGATGTCTAAATAAAACAAGGCAAGTTTATTTAATGAAGAAGCGGTACCATAATTAAAATTGGCTCCTTTTACATTCCCAATAAAATCGATTTGCAAAGCCAATACTTTATTTAACTTGTAATTGGCGTATAACCCAACATCCATTCCTATATAAGTCGATTTGTGGGTGAGTTCAACCGATTTTAAGTTGCTGAAATTAATACCGGCTTTAACCCCAAGATGGAGGTTCGGATTATCATCGAAATCGGTACCACTTATATTGTCATTTTGTGAAAAAGCAGCCGTTATCCAAAACAACATCATGCCTAACAACACCCAAAATCGATTGGGAGTGGAGTTGTATTGTAATGGATTTGACTTATTCATGATTATTGAGAACGCCAATAGCGGCAATTTATTTTTTGTTTTGCTTTAATTGTTTCTAAATCTGTTTTCCTTTCATGGCTTGTGCAATGGCAATATCCATGAGTCGTTCGGCAAATGGGGCAGTATACTCATTAAGCGCCTCGTTATATTTTAGTACACTATTTTTGTCATTGGTTGCAAGTGAGGCACGCAAATCTTCAATTTTTTGTTTTGTTCCGCTTATTTCTTCTGCACTTAACATACCCGAATTCTTTTCCAAAAATCTTTCGGTAAGATAAATGAGTTGTTGTGCTTCTGTTTGTGCTTCAACAATCATGCGTGTGTCCACATCTTTCTGAGCATTCACCAGCGAATCCATCAGCATCTTCTCTACTTCCGAATCGGTTAATCCATATTGTGGTTTCACCTCAATTACTTGAGAAACACCGCTTCTAAGTTCTTTAGCGGTCACTGTTAAAATACCGTCGGCATTGAGTTGGAATCCCACCTCCACTTTGGGCAAACCAGCAGGCATGGCTGGAACACCTTTCAAATCGAATGTAGCCAACTTACGGTTTTCTGCAACCAAATCGCGTTCTCCTTGATATACATTGATTTTAATATTGCTTTGTCCATCAATAGAAGTGGTGTATTGACGTGCTGCACGTGTAGGGATTTTACTGTTTCGAGGAATGAGCGTATCCATCAATCCTCCAAGTGTTTCAATTCCCAAACTCAAAGGCGTTACATCCAAAAGTAATATATCACTTCGGTTACCCGCCAAGATATCGGCTTCAATGGCAGCGCCTAGCGCTACTACTTCATCGGGGTTGAGGGCATCAAAAAGGAGGGCGCCTTTAAAAAATTCGTCCACCATTTTCTTTACCAATGGGGTACGGGTACTTCCACCCACCATAACTATATTGCTTATTTCACTGAGTTGTAAGCCACTGTCGGCAAGGGCTTTTTCACAACAGTCCATGCTTCGTTTTACAATGGGAAGAATTAATTCCTCAAATTTCTCTGCCGACATGCAAAGGTTCCATCCATTTTCTTCTAACGAAACTTCTTCCACATAGCTGAGCTGTTTTTTCACTTCTTCCGCTTTGAGTCGAAGCCATTGACTTAAACTTTTATCAGCGAGAATTTCATCAAGGTTTTTTTGATTTGCTTCTATCCAATGATTTACGATGGCCTTATCAAAATCATCGCCACCTAAGAAAGTATCACCATTGGTACTTAACACTTCGAAGATGCCTTGCTGAAGGCTTAAGATAGAGATATCAAACGTGCCTCCACCGAGGTCGTACACTGCAATATTTTGATGTTCATTTTTATCCAAGCCCAAACCATACGCCAAGCTGGCTGCCGTAGGTTCGTTTACAATACGCAATACATCTAAACCAGCAAGCCTTCCTGCATCGCGAGTAGCTTGTCGCTGAGCATCGTTGAAATAGGCTGGAACCGTAATTACAGCGCGCTTTACCGGTGTTTTAAGATAATGCTCGGCTCTCGATTTTAGTTCTTTAAGGATGAGTGCCGATATTTCAATTGCTGTATAGTACTTATCGTGAATTTTTATTTTGATAAGTCCTTCCGAATCTTCATCCAAAATTTTATAACCAAAATACTGTTGGATATTTCCTAAATCGCTGAAACTCTTACCCAATAAACGCTTCACAGAGTATACTGTATGTTGCGGGTCATCGATGAGGTGTTGTTTCGCCTCATTTCCAACCATTACTTCTCCTGTTGCTGTAAAGTGAACGATAGATGGTACAATGGTATATCCATCCATATCGTTTAGTGCGTATGGTTGCTGATTGGAATTAATGAAGGCTACCAAACTATTGGTAGTACCCAAATCAATTCCAACGATGATCTCTTCTTGTTGTATACTGCCAGTGGCAATATTAATCCCTACTTTAGCCATTATTGTATGCTAACTTTTGCGCTTAAGTTTAGCGCGGCAAAAGTTCAATGCTGATAAAAATGCAAATTTAAGGGTTTTGATTGAAGCGCAAGGAAATAACTACCAAACCCAAGCAGGGATAGCATTCTGATTGAGAATTACTTGAGGGTTTCGACCCGAATAATATTCACAGGACAATTTTTAATTGCCAATAATGTTTCTTCCAGTTCATCGTCACCCACGGTGATCGAATACCAACCCTTCTTTTCGGTGCCACCAATGAGGGTGCATTTACCATCCTTTTTAGAGAGGCGCCAACGAAATTTAGACACCTCAACACAGGCATTGCAACCAATACATTTCTGGCGTTGTTGGGTTATCCGGATCATGTAGCATCCACGAGTTTATAGAGTTTATCTGATGGTCGAATTTTTGTTCCAACAGCCACAGAAAATACATCTCCTTTTTGTACTTGATTTGTTTTTTTATCATCCAAACGAATTTCATTCACCACCATTTGCACTACGCCCGTCGTAGGTCCAATGATAATAATTTCATCACCAGTTTCTAATGAATGCGATTCCAATTGAAATTCGCCAACACCTACTGCCTCAAAATAATTTAGGCCTCTACCAATATGGATTTTGCGTTTTGTGGCTTTCGATCCGTATTCATTATTCCATTCTCCCATAGTTCTCCCCAAATAATACCCATCCCAAAAACCGCGATTATACACCGTGGCAAGACGCTCGGTCCATTCGGCTACTTTTTCTTTATTATACGATCCACCATAAATGGCATCGATGGCTTCCCGATAGCATTTGGTAACGGTGTAAACATAATCGGCACTGCGCCCACGGCCTTCAATTTTCAATACACTCACTCCAGCATCAATTACTTGGTCGAGAAATCCGATGGTGCATAAATCTTTTGCCGACATAATATATTCATTGTCAATTTCCAATTCGGTGCCCTCCTCTTTATCGGTTACAATATAGCTATGACGGCAGTTTTGAATACAAGCGCCACGATTCGCCGAGGCAAAATTAGTATGCAAACTCAGATAACATTTGCCAGAGACAGCCATACACAAAGCTCCATGTCCGAATACTTCAATACGCACCAATTTTCCATTGGGACCACGAACATCGCGTCGTTTAATTTCTTCACTAATGGTTGCTACTTGCATTAAGCTCAACTCGCGAGCCAATACCATGACATCGGCATAAGCAGCGTAGAACTCAATGGTATCGATATTGGTAACGTTGGCTTGGGTAGATACATGTACCGTCACCCCCACTTTTTTAGCATAATTCATTACCGCATGATCAGATGCAATGACTGCACTAATGCCACTTTTTTGTGCAGCATCCACAATGTTTTTCATTAGCATGATATCGTGATCGAAGATGACTGTGTTCAATGTAAGATAAGAGCGAATTGAATGTTCATTGCATATTGCTGCAATTTTTTCAAGGTCGTCAATCGTGAAATTGTTCGATGATCGAGTACGCATATTAAGTTGCTCTACACCAAAGTAAATGGCATTGGCACCTCCCTGAATGGCTGCCATGAGGGCTTCAAAGGAGCCAACAGGAGCCATAAGCTCCATAACTGATTGTTTCATTTTTTACGATTTGTAATAATTTCTTGTTGGGCTTTTTTCGATTCGCTATGAATTTTTGAAAAAAGTTGTTTTACTAAAACCTCATTCAAACCTAGTTTTTGAGCTAGCTTCGAGCGTGCTTCCACTGTTTTCTCCCAGTATTCATTTTGGGCAATATCCCAATCATTTTTCGCTTTTAAAGTGCCAATTTTCGAAGCCAATTGCATCCGTTTTTTTAATACCAATAACAATTCACGATCCTGTGAATGAATTTGCTTGCGCAGGTGCTCCAATTGTTTTTCGGGTGTATTAATTGCTTGCATTTAGTACATGGTTCATTTTCAACCATTCCGCGAAAGTAAAAGAACATACGGAGAGAAAGTTTGATATTGGTCAGTTTTTCGAATTGAAATTAAAAATCACAATGAAGCGTTGGAGCGAATAATGGTAAACAAAAACCCCAGAAGTTTCTACTTTCCAGGGTTTAACATCACGAACTTCTCAACCTTACCAATCCTCTGCGACGATGTCTCATCATCTCGCATCTTCCTTTTTTATACCATCAACATATGTACGCCTTCACCTTCACTTTGCTTATAAAAATCGCCTACGGTAATGATGGCATCTACTCCTTCATATAAATCTTCTTTCTTATAGTGAAACATATCCATGGCCAATTTGCATGCCCATAGTTTTACACCTGATGCACTTAGAATATCCAAAAATTCATGAACATCGGGCATATCAATTTTCTCCATTTCCTTTTTCATCATCATGGAGGCAAGTGATTCCATTCCAGGCAATCCACCTAACATGGTAGGCATGTGCATGGCGGGGTTACCTACGGTTGCTACATGCAGGTGCTCTAATTTTTTCTTATGAATGGCTTCCAATCCGAAGAAGGTAAAAAACATTTCTGCTTCGATGCCTTCCATACGTGCCCCATTGGCTAGAACAAAGGCAGCGTATACATTTTCTAAGGTTCCTTTAGATAAGATGATCATCATCTTTCTAATTTTTCCATTATTATTTTCCATGATAATTTTAAATTTAAAAGTTTAGATACAGCTGGCGGGTTTTGGGACACCAGCAATTTTAGTCGCAGTTTTTAGTGGTGCATTTGGGAACAGGGCATAAAATTCTTTGATATCAACCACCCCACTTTTCCCTACTCTTCGAATACTTAAAGCAACTTGGCTCTTATGCTCGTTCTGTAAATATTTAATCACTTCCCAATGACGAGGGGTAAGGGTTATATTTGCTTCTGCTGCGATTGATTCGCCTATTTGTTCATTCCACTGATTAAAATCGGTGAGGTAACCTTCTTCGTTAACGGTAATTTCTTTACCAGCAATTGATGCGTTCATATTTATAATTGTTTAAAGGGTTTATTGATAGTGTTTCCCGCTTTCCGACATGGTAGCAGAAACAAAAGGGATATGTGTTCCTTTCAAAAGTACGTTCCAGTAAATCCAACGGAAGGCCAGCTTACCCATATGGTTCATGCGGCTTTCCTTGAGTAAACGGAGCGGTCCGAGGCCAGGGAAAGGAAAGGTACCTTCCACGGGTTCATGGGTATAATTAAAATCGATTAATAATGCTTTTCCGTTTCCGGTTTCAATAAAGCAATTGGCGTGTCCATCGAATTCTTCTTTTAATGGTAACCCATGTACAAAGTTTAATATATTTTCGGTGAGGATCTCGGCCTCGAAATGAGCTACTGAGCCTGCTTTTGAAGCTGGAATATTACTGGCATCTCCTAATACAAAAACATTTTGATAAGCAACCGACTGCAAGGTAGCTTTGTTGGTAGGCACATAGTTCAAATCATCGCCTAAGCCTGAACGTTCCATTAATGCATCACCTTTGTTAGTGGGTACTGTTACGAGTATATCGAATGGGATGGTGCGGCCACCATAATCAATAATCTCTTTGTTTTCATTATCCACCCGTTCGATGGCAAAATCGCTCTCTATCTTGATATGTTTTTCTTCTAGCAAATGCTCCAATGCCTCGGTAGCTTTGGGTTTGGTGAAGGCACCACTCAAAGGAGTTACATA
>CANLPK010000003.1 GCA_947492885.1 Bacteroidota bacterium | reverse complement strand
TTTTTCTGATTCGAAAAATTGCGGTGGAAAAAAAATGATTCCATTTAGTTTTCAAGGTGTTTATGATAAAGTTTTCAAAAGCAGATTTAATGGAGTGTTGATTACTGAATTATTGATCAACTCAATAGGTAATAGTTATTGGCCAGGGTGTCAATATATTGAACTAAGCAACCAATGTGGGTATTCCATTAATCTGCAATCGATGAAAATTACAGATGGAAATAGCATGGCGGTATTACCTAATTATATATTAAAAAACGATAGTCATATCGTTCTTGTTTCTGCGTTAAAATTACCCATTTTTATCGCGTTAAAAATCCCCGTAATAGGTATTAATTCATTCCCTTATTTAAATCAAGAATCAGATAAATTATGGTTGCTTGATTCTAACTCAACGATAGTTCATGAGATACATTATGAAATGGAGGCATTCCCTAATAATCCTAAATTGAAAGGGGGTTGGAGCCTTGAAATGGTTGATGAAAAACTGCCTTGCATCACCCAAAATAATTGGCAATTCAGCATCGATAGTAAAGGAGGCACTCCCAGCGCAATCAATTCGGTGCAAGCAAACCTTATCAATACGTTGCCTTTAAAGCTAATTCGGGCTTATACCCTAGCTGATACATCTGTTGTATTCCTATTCAATAAATCTATCGATATCAATTCGCTCGATAGTGCCATTTTTCAATTTACAAATGCTAGTGTAGGAGCTATCGTAATTGACTATCATCAACAGCATCTCAATGAAATTCACCTAATATTAAAATCTTCTACATGGGGTCAAGGATTTATTTATAGTATGAATATACGTGGCTTAAGCGACTGCAGTGGGCATCTTATTCAACCTTCTACAATTTACTTTGGGTTGCCTAGCATACCCAATGAAAATGATATTTCGATTAATGAAATTGTATTTGATGCTTATTCTAATGGCAGTGAGTTTATAGAGCTTTATAATAATACTGATAAGATATTTGACTTACATGAATTGTCAATCACCTGTTTTGATAAGGAAGGTTTATTACATGCAACGCTAGATGCATCGGATATTCCGTGGCAATTTCTTCCAAAAACATATTTGGTGATTTGCAATAATAAAAGTGCGCTTGAAAAAGATTATTCTCATCGCAAAGATGATAACATCATTCAAACTTTAAATTGGAAATCACTAGATGATGATTCAGGTATATTGATTTTGCAATATATCAATTCAACTATTGCTATTGACTCTGCTATCTATTCAGCAAAATGGCATCATCCATTTATTAATAATACAGAAGGTATAAGCCTAGAGAGAATTAGCATGGATCGAAGTGGCACTTCGGCATTAAATTGGGGTTCAGCTTCTTCAAATTTTGATTATGGAACACCTGGTTTGGAGAATTCAAAATACAATAGCAGTATTGCTCCCGACGTTTGGGTACATTTCAATAAGGACTATTTCACACCCGACAATGATGGCGTTGACGATGAAATAAGTTTTACTATTGCCTTGCCAACAGGTTCTCAAGCAATCAATATCAGTATCTATGATTTAGCGGGAAGATTAGTTAATACTTTGGCGAAAAATGATATTGGAGGTACGAAGAATTATTACCGATGGGATGGTAGAATGATGGAAGGAGAACTTGCCAATACAGGACATTATATATTCCTAATTTCAATTATTGATGGCCAAGGAAATTCACATTCAAATAAACACGTAGTCGATTTACTGATGAAATAAAAATTACAAATCCAATAAATCGGGGCGGATATTTTTAGTTTTTTCGATAGCTTGTTCGTGCAACCACTCTTCAATTAATTTATGGTTGCCATTCATCAATACTTCGGGTACTTTCCAGCCTTTGTACTCGGCTGGGCGAGTATATACTGGCGGACTTAATAACGCGTCCTGGAATGAATCGGTGAGTGCAGAGGTGGCGTCGGATATTGCTCCGGGAATGAGTCGCACCATGGCGTCTACCAATATCGCTGCAGGCAATTCGCCTCCACTCAATACATAATCGCCAATAGATATTTCTTTCGTAATAAAATGATCTCGCACCCGTTGATCAATCCCTTTATAATGTCCGCATAATAAAATATAATTCTCACCCATTGAAAGTTTATTTACTTCAGCTTGTTTTAATACTGGTGCATCCGGACACAGATAAATTATTTCATCGTATTTGCGTTCGCTTTTAAGTTTCGTAATGCAATCATCGATGGGTTGTATCATCATCACCATTCCTGCAGCACCTCCAAACGGATAATCATCGGCTTGCTTTTGACGAGAGGTAGAATAGTCGCGCAGATTATGTATATGAATTTCAACTAAGCCTCTCTCAATAGCGCGATTGATGATACTCACAGCAAATGGTCCTTCGAGCAGTTGTGGATGTAGCGTTAGTATATCGAAACGAAGCATAAGGGATAGTTGAACAAGAAAATTGAACTAACTAAATAGAATTTGAAAAAGAAATTTAATTACTCAAAGATTTTTTCTTCAATGCAAGAATACTAAAATCAGTTGTTTCTTTTTTTATTGTATTGATTAAGGTACCCAAGCCCGTGATTTCCATTTTCACCACATCATTTGGTTGTAACCATTGGGTTTTATATCCTTTATCGTTGAGCAAGCCGGTGCCATTTAATTCTAAGAAGCAACCTGTACCAACTGTACCGCTTCCAATTACATCTCCTGGAAAAATATCAACTCCATAAGCACAACGTTCTAGAATTTCTGCAAAAGTCCAATCCATGTCGGCCATATTTCCTTCGGATACCAATACATCGTTCACCCAACATTTCATAGAGAGATTATAAGCATTGCCGATATGATTTTCTTTAGCATTCACAAGGTATGAAGACAATTCATCGGGTGTAACAAACACAGGACCTATCACGGTACTGAAATCTTTTCCTTTGGCTGGACCTAGATTAAGAAGCATCTCCTCCATTTGCAAGGTACGTGCACTCATATCATTCATAATCATATAACCTGCGATATAATTATCGGCTTCTGCAGCCTTGATATTACGTCCTTTTTTACCAACAACAATCGCTACTTCGAGTTCGAAATCCAGCTTTTGAAAATGGTCGGGCATACAACTAATTTCGCCAGGCCCTTGAATGGCGTTATGATTGGTAAAATAGAAAATAGGGTATGAATCAAATTCGGGAATCATTGGAACTCCTCTATTTCTGCGGGCTGCAGCAACGTGCTGGCGAAATGCGTATCCATCGCGGCAACTTGTAGGATTTGTTATTGGAGCAAGAAGTGAATTATATAATTCTTGATATAATGTTCCCGAAACTTGTGATTTACCGGCAATTAATGATTGTTCCACTTCGCGAACAATCGCTAACAATTCATCACCTCCTTGTAATAATTCTAGTAATGAATTGGGTATTCTTGAATCGAGAACGTTTAATGGATAAACGAGATCATTAATAATAATACCTAAGTGATTGGATTGATTTTGAACGAACGTTACTAATTTCATGAAATATAAATAAGAAAGTTGGTAATGTGTGGTGCAATATTGATTAAACTGCCACCACGGCTTTTATTTCTGGAACAGCTTTTATGATTGCCTGTTCAATGCCAGCTTTCATGGTCATATTACTTAATTCGCATGTGCTGCATGTACCCAATAGTTTTATATGCACATACATATCGCTGGTTACATCCAAAATCTGGGCATCGCCTCCATCGGCCTTCAGAAAAGGACGTACAGAATCCAGGGCCAATTGTACGCGTTTTGTTATCTCTTGGTTCATATCGCAAAAATAGTCAATTTCTTTTGTTGTTAGCGAGGAATCGGCTTTAGTATACCGATATTACCACACGAAGATACATGAAGATTGAGTTGCAGCTTACAAAACTGCTGAAAATCATAAAAACAGATTGCTAGCAACGAATATTGTTGATAGTGGGATTGAAGTTGACTAATTGATCTTATAAATTTCCATGATTCCTTCTAGTATTTTAGGGAAATCGATTTTTAAGTCAATAAGGTTCCCTGTATGGATATCGAAAACCCATCCATGAACGGTTAATCCCCATTCTTTATAAGCTTTTTGAACCGCTGCCGTCTTAATTAAATTCACACATTGTTCTTGCACATTTAATTCAACCAAGCGATTATATCTATCCTCTTCATTGGCTATAGCATTGAGCTCATCGCGATGAAGGCGATAAACATCTCGAATATTACGGAGCCATGGGTTTAGCAATCCCATATCTTCCGGTTTCATTGCTGCTTTAATACCACCGCAGTTATAGTGACCACATACCACCACATGCTTTACTTTTAGGTGTCGCACGGCATAGTTGAGTACCGACATTACATTTAAGTCGACATTATTTACTAGGTTGGCAATATTCCTATGAATAAAAACCTCTCCAGGTTTTACGCCCATTAGGTCTTCGGCAGTTACCCGGCTATCCGAACAACCAATGTAAAGGAATTCAGGAGCTTGCCCTTGAGAGAGTTTTGTGAAATAATCGGCATCGATTTCCAATTTCTCTTGAATCCATTTTTTATTATTCTCAAATATTTTTGTGATGTTCGCCATGAGTTCTTTTTATTTTTTAATAAAGGATGCTTCTTCCGTTTTGCTTGAGTCGGCAATGAGGCGGTTTATTTCATCGAGTTCGCTAGAAGTGAAATTGCGCCAACCTCCTACTGGAATATCTTTCAAATGAATATTCATGATTCTAATTCTCTTCAGTTTTGTTACATCATAATCGAGGTATTCGCACATCCGCCTAATTTGACGATTGAGTCCTTGGGTAAGAATGATACGAAACACATATTTACTTTCCATCTTCACGAAACACCTATTGGTTACCGTATCGAGAATAGGAATTCCACTTGCCATTCGTTCAATAAAATCGGGGGTAATGGGTTTATTTACGGTAACTAAATATTCCTTTTCGTGATTGTTACCTGCTCTTAAAATCTTATTTACAATATTCCCGTCGCTTGTGAGAAAAATAAGACCTTCCGAGGCTTTGTCGAGTCGGCCGATTGGAAAAATGCGTTGAGGATGTCGAATATAATCGATGATATTGCCTTCAATTTTCAGCTCTGTGGTACAAGTAATTCCTACTGGTTTGTTGAATGCGATATAGATGGTTTCTTCGGGGCGAGTTAATAACTGCCCATTAACTTTTAGTTGATCGTTAGCAAATACGCGATCACCAAGTTTTCCTTTTACATCGTTAACCATAACCTTTCCAAGTTCAATGAGTTTATCTGCTTCACGTCGGGAACAAAAACCAGTATCACTAATTGCTTTGTTTAATCTAATTGAAACATCTGAAGAAGGCTGGGTATGCATTCCTTTTAAAAGGTATTAAACTTACTACGAAGTAAGTATGGAATTAATTTAAACTTTGATAAAATGGAGCAATATCGGGAATGTATTTAATCCGATTGCAACTACTTGTATCTATCGGTTTCTCGTAATAGTCAATTACACATTTATATTTCATCGCCATTTCACGGTCGGCAGAGTCAATTGACGAGGTAACAATAACTACATAAACCTGATTGGCAAATGCAGAGGTGCTCACTGCATCTAAGAACTCCCAACCATTCATTTCCGGCATATTAATATCTAGAAAAATCAGATACTTTTGTTTGTTATTGGATTTAGTTTTTAGCTCATTCAATAAATCTCTAGCACTTAAGTAACATAGGGGATTGGATGACAAGCCGCTTTTTTCCATCATAATTTTATGAAGGAAAATGATAATTTTATCATCGTCAACGATGGCTATTTCTAAACTCATTTGTTATTTCGATTTTCAACTTGTTCTGTTTTCTTAACAATAGTACGAATAATTTCATCAAGTTCGGTGGCCGAAGATAAAAGATAAGTTATTAAATCGGTGTTTTCTGATTCTTCTTTTGAATTAAATCTTAATAACTCCAAAACACCCATGATACGAGCTAAAGGAGCTCTAACCATATGCGATTGCATCCAGGCGATGTCTCTAAACTTAATATTTTGCTGTTCGATGGCCTTCATATAATTGACTCTTTCGCTCACATCACGCTGAATTGTAATCCAATGCGAGAACCATCCTTTGCCATCTGATACGGGGGCAATTTCCATATTTACCCAAAATTTTTCTCTGTTTTTCTTGTAGTAAATGAGTTCAGTTTCTGCCGATTTCCATTTCCCCATCTCTGTGGCGAGCAGCCGAAGCTGATCAGGGTCAGTTTCAGGACCGTGCAAAATATTTGAGGTTTTTCCGACAATCTCCTCTTTTGAGTAGCCTGTCATTTTGGTGAAGGCATCATTCACAAACACAATTTTAGGCCCCGAAGGATCAAATGATTCCGCTTCGGTAATTACGATGGCATCATTAGTATTTGTGATTACCGATTCTAAAAGTTTTAATCTTCTTTCTTCCTCTTTTTTTCGAGTGATATCCTGCATGGCACCAATCATTCGAATGGGCTTCCCCGCATCATCAATTACTAGAAATACCCGATCGAATACATCCTTATAAGTTCCATCAACACTTTGAAATCGATATTCATCTTGCCAACGGGTGTTTTTCTTATTTAGGTTATGATTAACCACTCCAGTAACCCTTCCTTTGTCTTCAGGATGAATCTTGCTATACCACCAATCGACGGTAGTCATCGCATCACGATCGCGATATCCAAAAATACCCTGCAATCCTTTATTCCAGATAATTTTATCAGAAATCAAATCACGATCCCAGATGATATCGCTGGTTGCTTTGGCCACGATATTATAGCGGTCAACGCTCTCTTTTAATTTATTTTCATTTTCAACCGAAGCGGTAATATCACGGGAATTGGCAACGATTCCATCAATTGAAGCGTCGGCGGTCATATCGGAGAGAATGGTTTCGAGCCACCTCACCTTACTGCCTATAACTACTCTATAGGGCTGCATCATGAGTCGTCCTTGGGAAGGTAAGGCTTTAAATTCGGCGAGTACTTTATCCCGATCTTGTTCATGAACTAAATTGAAAAAATTAGATTCAACAAAATCTTCCGAAGCAATTCCAATAATTGAGAGAGAATTCGGGCTGAGGTATTTCTGATTTCCGGCAGCATCCACAATGGTAATGAGGTCGGCACCTTCCTGTACTAAGAGCTTAAATCTTTCCTCACTTGCTTTTAAGGAAAGGTCAAATTTAATTTTCTCGGTGATATCGGAAGCAATTACAAGCTTTGCTTTACGGCCTTCAAATTGTATGATATTGCTTTGCAATTCCACATACATTAGCTCCCCATTTTTTCGCTGATGTGTAATAGCTTCTTCATATAAAACATTCGTATCGGAATTAATTCTAACCCGGTCCTCCATTTCAGGAACTTCATGCTCAGGTCTAATTTCGCGAATGGTCTTTGTTAGTAGTTCTAGTCTTGAATAGCCATATATTTTCACCATGGCATCATTCACACTTAGAAATTTCAGCGTGTCGATATCGTAAACCCACATGGGCATTGGACTGAGGTGAAATAAATTTTGATAATTCAACTCCGATTCCCGAAGTTTCAATTCAATTCGTTTCCGTTCAATACTGTAAGTAATGCTTCGATAAAGTTGTGAGGCATTTAAGTCATCCTTTAGCAAATAATCGGATATGCCTAGTGATAAAGTTTTAATTCCATAATCGCGATCAACAAAACCGGTAAGCACCACTACTGGAATTAATCCCTTTATTTTTGAGATTTCATAAACTAAAGCATCGCCAGTTCCATCGGGGAGTGTAAGGTCGAGTAGAATAACATCTAATCTAATACCCTGCAATAAAATTTCCTTGGCTTTCGCAAATGATTTCGCATGATGGATAACAGGAATTTCTATCTCTTCTTTGAGATGACTTTCAATCAACACAAAGTCACCGATATTATCTTCGACAACAAGCAGATGTAATTCTTTTACAGAAAAAGGCATTTCAAAATTAAGATTGCAGATATATGTTCTAAAATGCTTTTAACCAAGTTTTAGTTTTTTCGCCTATAACAACTTGGCATTATAGAATACTTCATTGTGTGGCAGACAAAAGTAGCTAATTATTTATGGATGTTAAAATAAAAGATGCTTCCCCTTTTCTTTCCCGGACTTACCCAAATTTTGCCTCTATGATTTTCCACAATTTTTTTAGCAATAGCGAGTCCTACTCCCGATCCAGCATATTCTTCCTTGCTATGTAATCGTTGAAACAGGATGAAAATTCGATCAAAAAATTTAGGGTCTATTCCAAGTCCATTATCGCTTACCGAAAACTGCCAATGGGTTTCGGTTTCCGTACTTAAAATTTCGATCATTGGAGCTAAATCGGGCGACTTATATTTTAGTGAATTACTAATTAAGTTTTGGAGTACGAGTTGAAGATGTGTTCTTCCACCCTTAATTTTCGGTAGTTCCCCCCAGGTAATTTTTGCGTTTGTTTCGGCAATAGATGAGCTAAGTACAATCATTATCTCATTCATCAGAGCGTTCATATCAACTATTTCCTTTTCCCAAGCTTGCGTACCTACACGCGAATAATCAAGAAGATCAAGAATGGTTTTACGCATTCTCACCGCCCCATCCGTTGCGAAATTGATATACTGGTGTGCCGTTTCATCTAGTTGGTCATTGTATTTCTTTTCAAGCAATGTAAGAAAGCTATTCACCATTCGTAGTGGTTCAAGTAAATCGTGAGAAGCAAAGTAGGCGAACTGTTGCAGCTCCGCATTTTGCAATTCAAGGTCTTTTGTTTTGGATAGTAATTCTTCGTCTTTTTGCTTTTGTTCGGTGATGTCTTTCATAATGAAAAACATATTTTTCTTTTGATTGATTTCAAAAACACTAGAGGAAAATCCAACGGCCCTTTTCTCTCCATTTTTTCTTACCAGCCATGTTTCATCATAACTTTCTGTTATATCTCCATCCCAACGTTTTTGAGATGCTTCACTCATTTTCTCTCTTTCTTCTTCGGCAATAAGATTTAATACTCCTTTCATTTCTATTAACTCTTCCCTGCTATAACCAGTGAGTAGGCAGAGTGCGTCGTTTACATAACTTAAGGTATCATCCGATAAAATGGCAACCCCTTCTCCCATTTCACTTTGTGCCTGAAGCATATTCTCATATAAAATGGTTTGATCGGAGAGTTGATTATTTACTAACTCCACTTCCTTTGAGAGCAGCTCTAACTTCACCTTCTGAATTGTTTGAATGATATTTCCCCGAGTAATAAGAACCCCAGCAAATCCTGTTAAGATGATATATACAATACGAATTAGGATATCGGTTGCATGGGTGAGGAGTTCAACGGTTCCTGATAATGCTATCACTAAGAAATAACAAAATGCATAAAACAGCGCAGTAATCATTGTTACCGTGGAGTTAAAACGAAAGGCCACTGCGATAATAGAAATATACCAGATGATATAAAATGGAGAGGCGTATCCTCCAGTTACATATATCCAAAGGCAGATTAGGACACCATCGGTAATCGCTGTAAAGTATGCAGTAGTAAATATCTCGTATTTTTCATATGGCCGAAATATCTCAAGATAGAGTGTGTATATGCCTGCTAAGGCAATAACAGAATAGGCTAAAAGAGGTGTCCTACTGATATCATCTAAAACTAAATAACAAGCAATATTGAAAAAGATTATAACGGAACGAAGGTGGACCAAATTTTTCTCGGCATCATACACTCGGCTTTTCATTGCATTTTTAAATACCAATTCAATCGCCGGTTCCTTATTGTTTTCCTTAGTCATAGTTAAGCAAACATAAGAAACAAAACCAAAACTAGGTGAATGAAAAATATATTTTTTGCGCTAGAAAGCCATCAAATTGATAAAGATGGACTTAATTGTTCGGAGTGGACTAGTTAAATTAAACTATTTCCTTGATAAAAATGATATTAAGCCCATTAGCTAAAGTCTTTGCATTGACGTTCACAAATATGGGTGTTCCATCTTCGCGGCGATAACGATTTCTTATAGGTGCGGGTTTCCCTGATGATAGTTGCATGATTCGTGAAGTCACATCTTGAACATCTTCAGGGAACATCAGATGGGTAAGATTAAGGTGTAAAAATTCTTCTTTTGAATAACCAAATAACTGGCATGCTATATCATTCGCATGAAGGTTTCCACCATTTTCATCTGCGATAAGAATTGCAAAAATAGCCTCTTCTACGAAGGCCTTATAATTGATATCAAGCTGTATTGCACGCATTGCAATTTCGCTGGTTGAAAGAGGTGTATTCGTGGGATTATTTTCAGGTAGCGGCTTCGATTCAAAAAATGATTTGAACTTCACGATAATATCATTTTTAAAATTTTGGAAATTCTTGTCAATCGAAATATTGAAGTGCTCCTTCTTCTCATTAAATCCTTTTGAATTGGAACTCGGAGAATTCACCTCATTCATAGGGTTCAAAATTACTGAATCAGAAACCTGACTTATCGTATTGTTCATGTCGCACAGATTTTGAGAGTTAAGAAATAAAAAATATATTTGACTCAAAAGTACATTCAAAAAAGGTCGACTACAATAGTTCAGAATCTGATTTGCATGTCATAGAATCAATGACAAGATCTATTTTTCTTTGGCAGCATTTAAGAGTGCTTCCTTTACCACAATTATATCCACTGGCGTTTTTATAGGATGGGTACCACTGGCGTTTTTCATAAGCTCACTTTCTACTAACGAAATCTCTATAAATAGAATTTTAATTGAGGCAGTGTCACTATCATTTTTTAAAATTCGCGTAAGTGTGTGTCGATCCATTCCATCGAGAAAGTTTCCCATTAATATTATTTCAGGTCTCTTATTTTTTAGGGTTTCGAGCACATTCTTTGAATCCTTTGCCGAGACCAAATTAAAATTGGGAATACCACATAATTCCTCACCAATATTGGCATAGGAGCCATCATCTGCGAAAAGTATATTGATCATGCTATAGATATCCGGTTATAGTATTAGAGATAAGTGAAAACCGGGTTTTGGCTTTCATTATATTTTTGTTCAAGGGTTATAAAAACTAATTGATTCAAAAATAGATAGAAAACCTTATGTATTAAATAGTTAAAAGCATGAAACAGCTGTCGTTGAAACGACTACAACAGGCAACTAAACCAAATGATTATTGATAGCATAAAGGGTTAGCTCTGCATTGTTTTTCATTTGCATCTTTTCCAAGAGCCTAGTGCGATACGTGCTTACTGTTGCGACACTCAATACTAGGTCAATTGCAATTTCTGAAACGGTTTTTCCTGATGCGATTAATTTCAAAACTTGTAATTCACGATCAGAGATAAGTTCATGTTTTTCTTTGCCAAGGTCGGGACCAAATTGTGAAGCCAATTTATCGGCAACACTTGCAGAGATATACTTTTTCCCACTTAGAATTACTTTGATGGCATTCATAAATTCGGATCTAGGGCAATCTTTTGTAATATAGCCATTGCCCCCTGCTTTCAACACTCGTAAAGCATATTGATTTTCGGGATGAATACTCAGAATCAGGATGGGTGTCTTTATAGATTCACTTCTTAGCTGTTTTAAAACATCCAAGCCTGTTTTTTCGGGCATGGTAACATCCATAATAATGATATCCCATCCTCCCATTTTCGCCATTTTCTCTGCTTGTGCCCCATTCTCTGCTTCAGCGATGGTGGCATTAGTAAACTCCTCTAAAATTATTCGTGAAAGACCACTCCTTACCAATTCATGATCTTCTGCTATGAGTATCTTCATTTCAGTGGTAAAATTAATTTAATTTTTGTTCCGTTAGATTGACTTTCCACTAAAACGACGCCATTAAGAAGTGCGGCCCTTTCCTTCATCCCAATTATCCCTAACGACTTTCGTTTAGATAAATCTTGTTCATCAATTCCTTTCCCATTATCAGTAATTTCCATTATAAACTCTGTACCTGTTTCTCTGATTTTAACAACGACGCTATTTGCTTTTGCATGCCTAATAATATTGGTTAGGCTTTCTTGCAAAATTCTAAAAACATTGATACTGAAATTATTCTCAAAATCCCGTTCTGGAATATTGGAGTCGAATACGCATTTAAATCCCGACTTCTCACTAAAATCGCTGCACTTCCATTCTAGGGCGGCCAAGAGTCCTAAATCGTCAAGTATACCAGGACGCAGGTCGGAGGCAATACGACGTACTGTATTAATTGTTCTATCGGTAAGTTGCAGCATTGCATCCAACTTACTATTTATACGCTGATCGGTTTGGGTATGTTTGAGCCAATCGATATCCATCTTCAAAGCTGTAAGCTCTTGCCCTAGCTCATCATGAATTTCACGAGCTATATAGGTGCGTTCCTCTTCTCTTATATTCTGAAGGTGACTTGACAATTTCTTCAATTCCTCATTTTTTATAACAATTTCTTGTTCGGCCTTCTTTCTAAGAAATTCTCTTTCAAAAACTCCCAAAGCAAATGATACATCTTCTGCAGCTTCTTCTAGTAGTTCTATTTCCTCTTTATCAAAGAAATTGATGGTAGGAGCATAAAAATTAAAGGTTCCTATTATTCGCCCAAAGCGCCTAATTGGGGTAACCATCACCGATCTAACATTTCGCAAAGATGCGATCAGTCGCCATGATTCGAGTTTGAATTCAATTTCCAAATCATTGCATACATAATATTTACCCGTATTTAAAACAACAGCTTGAGGTCCTTCCTTATCATATTTCAATTTCTCAAACAAACGAATATCTTCATCTGCCATTCCATCCTGACTTACCAATTGAATTATTTCTTCATTCTCTTCAAACAGCCCAATCCAAGCCATTTTAAATTGCCCCAATCCAACCGCAATGCTGCATGCTTCTCTAAAAAGCGTTTGTTGGTCAGAGGTTCTAACAATCATTTGGTTTATCTGACTAATAAAAAAATAGAGTCGATTGGCTTTTACAATTTTTTCCTCCGCCCTTACTTTATCGGTTACGTCAGTAGCTAATACCAAACGTGCGGGGATACCATTAAATATAATTTCATCAATATTCACCTCTGCATGAATAATGCTGCCATCTTTCCTGAGCTGTCGCCATACTCCAGCATTATGTAATCCTTTACCTGGAAGGCAATCATAGGCAGCAAATGAATCACGCTCGTCTTCAGGACGGATATCATAGGCCGTCATTGAAAGAAATTCATCTCGAGAATAACCGTAACTTGCAATTGCTGCTTCATTCACGTCGAGAAATGCTCGTTCGATTTCATCGATAACCCACATGGGAAGCGGGTTGTTTTCAAATAAATCGCGGTACTTTTTTTCACTCTCATGTAATTGTTCTTCTGCCAGTTTCCTATCTGTAACATCCCTTAAATTGGTAACGATGGCATTAACATCAGCGTCGTTGAGTCGATTGATAATGGTTCCTTCAAGCCATTGTGTGAACCCCTTTTTATGAAGGGTTCGTATAAGAATTGAAATTTGTTTACCTGGATTGTTTAATACTTCCCGAAAAATTTCCTTTAGATAATTGTAGTCATCTGGATGGGTGCGTTTCTCCATGGGATGGGTGGTCCTATCCTCTGCCGTCCACCCAGTAATGATTTCAGAAGATGGACTGGTATAGATTGTTTCAAACTTGGAATTTATTAATAACGTGATGCTATATTGATTTTCCACCAACGCTTTGAACAATTTCTCATTTCGATTGACTTCGGAAAACATTGTTAGTCTTTGTAACTTATATGTATCAAAGCTATACTAAAATTTAGCATAAACAAAAAAGTAATGATAAAATTCACCTAAAATGATTCATATCATAGAGGTGCACAAAATCCGGTTTTCTAAAAAAAAGTCAATCATGAAGTCGAAGATTGTAATTGTTGCCTTTAACCCAAATTTGAACTAAAATTTAATTCTCACTATATATATTGGAAATATTACTTTTTTTTGCATCCCATGAAAAAAATTCTCATTACCGGAGGCGCCGGATTTGTTGGACGGCATTTCACTCATAAAATGTTGCAACTTGGACATGAAGTTCATTGTGTAGATATTGTTGCCCCCGATACTGGTGGTATACATATTGACCAAGGATGGCCACTATTTGATCCTCGAGGTGATAAGAATTTTCATTTCTATCAGGATGATTGTCGAAATTTTTTCAAACAACGGCAGGATGATGATTTCGATTATGTATTTCATTTGGCTGCGATGGTTGGTGGCCGAATGATGATTGAAAATAATCCATTGGCTGTTGCCGACGACTTAAGCATTGATAGCGAATATTGGCAGTGGGCAAAGAAGGCAAAGCCAGCCAAGACGATTAATTTCAGTAGCAGTGCTGCTTACCCTATTAAACATCAAAGGAGTGAAGGATATTTGCTATTAAAGGAGGATATGATTGCCTTTGATAATGATATTGGGATGCCCGATATGAGCTATGGCTGGGCTAAACTTACATGCGAGTATTTAGCCCGACTGGCTTATGAAAAACACGGATTAAAATCGATTACTTACAGGCCATTCAGTGGTTATGGAGAAGACCAAGATATGAGTTATCCGTTCCCAAGTATTTGTAAGCGGGTACTCGATAATAGCGGTGCCCCAGAGATCAGTGTTTGGGGGACTGGAAAACAAATGCGTGATTTTATTCATATCAGCGATTGTGTGGAAGGCGTGATTCATACCATGGATAAAATAGATGATGGAAGTGCCCTCAATTTATCTACTGGAATTTATACTTCCTTCACTGAATTTGCGCAACTCGCAGCCGAAGTGCTTGGATTTAATACTACGGTTAAAGGTACAAGTAATACTCCTGAAGGTGTATTCGCTAGAGGAGGAGATACAACCAAACAAAATCAGTTTGGGTTTCAATATCAGATTAGCTTTCGTCAAGGAATTGAACGAATGATGTCGCATTTATCAAAGAGTTAATTTTATTACCGAGATACACTTTCGCCAAATAATGCGAAATCATATTTAACAGGATCGTTTGGGTCAAACTCTTTAAGTTTAGAAGTAAGTTCAAGTGCGCATTGCCAATCGGTTTGCGTTCGGGATATGAGTCCCAATTCGCGAGCCACCCTATCAACATGCACATCAATGGGGCAAATAAGTTGCGAAGGAAGTATCGTCTTCCAAAGGCCAAAATCAATACCCTTATGGTCATTACGAACCATCCATCGAAGGTACATACATAATCGTTTGCAGGCCGATTTTCTAAGTGGAGTAGAAATGTGTTTCCGAGTTCTTTGCGGTGCATCTTCTAGGCTAAAAAAGTATTTATGAAAACCAATTAATGCATTCTCGATGTTTATAGCATCGCGTGGCAAAGCTTTCGTAAAAGCAGTTTCCAAACTTTCTTCCTTGGAATAATGCATTTTTAGAAAAAAAATGAAATACAAAGCATCGGTGGCATTGAACGTTCGATGAACAAATTTTAAGAATTTTTGAAGGTCGGTTTCCTGATGATTAAGAATAAAATCATGGGGTGAATTGTCCATCCATTGCATCAATTTATTACTATTATTGATGATTGTAACACGCTGCCCCCAAGCTAAGGTTGCTGCAAAAAAACCGGCAATTTCAATATCCTGCTTCTTCTTAAACTGATGAGGGATTGAAATGGGATCTAGTGCAATAAACTGTGGGTTGTTAAATTTTTCTACGAGCCGATCTAAATGATTTTTTAGACGCATGAACTCAATTTCGCTTTTACTGTTCATCAATTTGATCTCGATTTGAAGCAAGCTCCATATAAGCTTTCGAATTGGCACTTTGCATTTTAAGTGCTTTAAATGAAAGATACAATGCCACTAGAAGTGAAACTAAGGCTCCAGCAACTATAAATGGGTATTTGTTTTGAATCAAGCAAAAATCATATAAGCCATGAAAAAACATGGCCCCTCCTATTCCCATCACGGTATACTGTAAACCCTTTGCTGAATTGAATTTTGCCAGGCCTACATAATACCCCATAATGACCGCAAAAGTAAAATGAGCCGGTACTGCGGTCAGCATTCTAAGTAAGGCCGTTTGCATCGGATTATTCGAAGAAAAAACATAGAGTATATTCTCCAAAGCGGCGAACCCCATACTTATGATTACCGAATATACAATACCATCAAAAGGTTCATTGAAAGCAATTTTACGGTAGGCACTCCATCGCAAGAATAAATATTTACTTCCTTCCTCGGCACCAGCGATAATTAAAAAAGTTGAATAGGCTGTAACAATTAAGTTATTCTTATCATCAACATTAAAGTATTGCTCAAAAAGAGCCGCAGGGATGGTGCTAAGCATTCCAAAAATAAAAACCCTTAAAACGAGTCCGAGCGGTTCCCGATCGTGTTTATCTCGATAGTAAACATATACTATTAGTGCGATTGCTGGAGCAAGAGCAATGAGGAGTAGATTCATTTTGGAGGTGAAATAGATGGTGTTGTAATTATCGTATCTTTATTGGGATCGGAAGTAACTGGTGCTTCCACGGGTATGCCACCCAGTGTTACCGTAAAAGTTCGTTTACCACTTGTATTTACCTGTCGAAATCGACGATAGTAATATTTCTTATTTTGAAGTGGACCCGTATCCTGATCGGCATTCAAAATCCTAAACGGTTTAGACGCAACTTTCAGATTATTGGTGCCCGAATATTCCTTATGTAAGCTATCATCTGTAAACCCGTAATAGTAATAAAATCGATTATTTAGGGGTCGGCAGTAAAGACATTTCATTTCATTGGCTTTTAGGGTATACCATCCTTCTGTAACCCATCCTTTAAAAGTATCGGTATCGATATAGTAACCAACGCAAAGTTTGATATTCGATTGACTTTGATTCTTGAAAAACAGCTGTGCAGTGCCTGACAATGAGATTAAGAGAAGAATAGTAGCCAAAAGAGAAGTTTTCATATATGATTCTTATCAGGATTTTCACTTCTCCTCCACGAATGATTCGTGTAGGATGACGATATAATTTTTCTTTTCTTCGGTATCAATTTGTCTGAAAAACCGGTGGTTGTCTTCGCGCATACTCACATGGCTATTGGCATCTTGAATTTTAAACTTCCCATCACCCACTTTCATTAAAATATCCCCTTTGAATTCCACGGTAGTATCCATACTGGCTGCATAATAATAAAAATACTCATTAACCAAAGGTTTATCAATCAGAGTAAGCTTTTCGTCGGGGTTTAATTGGTACCACCCCTCGGTAATCCAACCTGTAAATTCGGTAGTTTCGGTAAAATAACCGAAAGCCAATTGAATTTGAACGGTTGTTTTATTTTGGAACACCATCTGACCAAAACTTACAAGTGAAGTAAATAAAATAGCAAATAATAGTTTAAGACGCATTAAATTAATTCTTATTTCCAATGGCCAAGGGGCTAGTTTTCAAATGTAACATTCCTTTTGGAAACTTAATACTGCCTCTTAACAAATTTTTCCTTTTTTGTATCTCGATATTTTTAACTTTGCCTCTAGGTTTATAAAAGGTCTAACATGAAACAACTTTCCATACTTACATTATTTCTTTTCGGTTTCCTGCTCGCTAATGCTCAAATTGTGGTTAAAAAACCAGTAGCAATTCTTAGTGGGCATAGTGATGAGGTGGTGTGTTGTGCTATCTCTCCTAATGGAAAATACATTGCCACTGGCTCTTGGGATAAGAATATCAATATTTACGGGGGCGATAGTTTTAAGCTAATTGCAAAACTCATCGGTCATGCTACCGTTGTGAACACTTTGGCTTTTAACAAAGACGGTAAATACCTAATCTCCACTTCTAACGACCATTTTGCAATGATTTGGAGTTCTGATAGTGGTAAATTATTGTACACACTAGCAGGACATTCCGACAATGTAAATTGTGGAATCATTGATTTTCAAAATAAAACTGCCATTACTGGTTCGAGAGATGGCACGATCAAATTATGGGATCTTACTAAAAAAGGAGCTTTAATTAAGAGTTTCACAATTGGTGTAAATATCAATAAGATTGCCTTAACCAATGATGGTAGAACCATGATTATAGCATCTGAAAAAGCGGATGTACTTTTTTATGATATGACTGGCAAATTAATTAAGACTTATGTTGGACATAAAGGTCCAGTATTATCGGTAGCTATGTCGATCAACAATAAGTATATCGCTTCTGTATCGGTTGATAAAACATTAATCCTATGGGATCCTATGAGTGGCAAGTCGGTAAAAACTTTTACTGATTTTGGCAATCGTGTTACTGGTGTTTCCTTTAGCCGAGACGGTAAGTATTTGGCTACTTCTTGCTTTGATGGCAGAGCCAAATTATGGGATATTGAAGCAGGTAAAGTGATCTACAGTTATGAAGATAACGGTATGTATATTTCAGATATTGCCTTTGCTATTGATGCTAGCTTTTTAGTTATTTCACCACAAATTAGGGATGTAAACAATAACGGAGCACGAGTATTTAAGGCGATTGAAATCGTAAATGCCCGTAAAGAACCTGGAACAGCCAAGCCTGGAACCACAGGTCAACGACCTGCGGGAGAAAGAAAAGAAAAAGAAGATGAAGATTGGACCGCCTGGAAAGATCCTAACGCCAAAGATTCAAGCAGTGTGCGACCAAAAAGAGTATTAACTGCCGAAGATAGTTTACTGATGCAACGTCGTAAACTACACCAAGATTCCATTAGAGCTGGACTCATTCGATAATTTAATTTTATACGTACCTTCGCGTGAATCAAGTAACGCAGAAGCATGCAGGATATTGAGCCTTATTTTAAGTGGCGCGATTATTATATCGCTGAAGAGGATGTGCATTCTCCATTTTACAGAAGAAATTATAATGAATTTGCATACGATAAGCATGTATACAATTACTTTATACATCCTCAATGGGATGATATTGGGAGCGAAACTTTATACATCAAAATCCTTTTTGTTGACTACGAGAAAAGCTATGCAATCATAGAATGTATTGGCGAATGGAACGATGCCATCTCCAACGATATCATGCTATTAAAACATGAGGTACTCGAACCATTAATAGCTGAAGGCATTACCAAACTGCTCGTTATTGGTGAAAATGTATTGATTTTTCACGCAGGAGGCGACGACTATTATGCCGAGCTTGCTGAAGAAGTTGAATCGGGATTTGTGGCCTTCATCAATTTTCCCGACCATGTTGCACGTGAGTTTAGTATGGAGCGAATTAATACCTACGTGTTTTTTTATCACGAAATAAGTTGGCGTAATCGCCGCCCGATCCAAGTACTTAAGGAGGTGGAAGAAAAACTTTTCCTTACTTAGGTTGGCCTTTTGAATCGTATCATAGCCTAGTAGGGTACGACACAATTTCCAATATTCTTTAAATCAGTATATTTTTGTATCACAAGACGTCAGATATTTGATCTTTTAGCCTGCTATATTTTCCGAATTCCACTTTGGAGTTAGTTTTGAGAAACCATTATTAATAAATAAATCTTAAAACCATGAATCTTAATAATTTTACAATAAAAGCGCAAGAAGCCATCCAAAAAGGGGTGGAATTGGCGGTTTCAAATAATCAACAAGGCGTTGAAACAGGTCATATTTTGAAAGGAATATTACTTGAAGATGCAAATACTGCCCCATTTTTACTAAAGAAGTCGGGGGTGAATGTGTTACAACTCAATAAAGTTTTAGATGCGCAAATTCAGAGTTATCCAAAGGTAACTGGAGCCCAACCTTTCCTAAGTAATGATGCTCAACAAGCAGTATTTAAAGCATCTAACTATTTAAAGGAGTTTAAGGATGAATACGCAAGTATTGAACATCTGCTCTTGAGCTTGGTTAATCAGAAAGACAAGACAAGCAGGATACTTCAAGATTCTGGACTTACCGAAAAAGCGTTAAAAGCGGCCATCAAAGAGCTTCGGGGAGGCAATAGTATCAATGACCAGAATGCGGAGAATACCACCAATGCATTAAACAAATATGCCCGCAATTTAAATCAGGCGGCGGCCGAGGGTAAATTGGATCCCGTAATTGGCCGCGATGAAGAAATTCGTCGTGTACTTCAAATACTATCCCGAAGAACCAAAAACAATCCAGTATTGATTGGCGAACCTGGGGTAGGTAAAACCGCCATTGCAGAAGGTTTGGCACATCGTATTGTAATTGGAGATATACCCGAAAATTTAAAATCAAAACAAGTTTATAGCTTGGATATGGGAGCGTTAATTGCGGGCGCAAAATATAAAGGCGAATTTGAGGAGCGATTAAAAAGTGTGGTTAAAGAAGTGATGCAAAGCAATGGAGAAATCGTGCTTTTCATTGACGAGATTCATACGCTAGTAGGTGCTGGTGGTGGTGGTGAAGGTGCTATGGATGCTGCCAATATATTGAAGCCTGCCCTTGCTCGTGGTGAGCTTCGTGCAATTGGCGCTACTACATTGAATGAATATCAAAAATATATTGAAAAGGATAAGGCCTTAGAACGCCGATTCCAAAAAGTATATGTTGATGAGCCTGATACCGAAAGCGCCATAGCTATTTTACGTGGATTAAAAGAACGTTATGAATCGCATCATAAAGTGCGAATCAAAGATGAAGCCATTATTGCCGCTGTGGAGTTATCACAACGTTATATCACCGATCGTTTTTTACCTGACAAGGCTATCGACTTGATTGATGAAGCTGCTGCTAAATTGCGCCTTGAAATTGATAGTGTGCCTGAAGAGTTGGATGAAATTGAGCGCAAAATCATGCAATTGGAAATTGAGCGAGAAGCAATCAAACGGGAAGGTGATGAAAAGAAGATGGATGAATTGAGTAAAGAGATTGGTAAGCAGAATGATGAACGCAATGCATTAAAAGCACGTTGGCAAGAAGAGAAAGCGGTGGTAGAAAAAATACAAACCTCAAAATCGGAAATAGAAAACTTAAAATTTGAGGCTGAGCAAGCTGAGCGTTCAGGTGATTATGGCAAAGTAGCCGAGATCCGTTACGGAAAAATTAAGGAGGTTGAAAAAGAACTGGAGAAAAGTCAGCAATTACTTATTGATCGTCAAAAAAATAATTCATCGTTAATTAATGAAGAAGTTACCAGCGAAAGTATTGCTGAAGTAATTAGCAAATGGACTGGGGTACCTGTAAGTAGCATGCTTCAAAGTGAGAGAGATAAATTGCTCAATTTAGAGGGAGAATTACACAAGCGGGTTGTTGGACAAGAGTTGGCAATTGAGGCCCTTAGTGATGCCGTGCGTAGAAGCAGGGCTGGACTTAACGACCCTAAAAAACCTATTGGTTCGTTTATTTTTTTAGGAACTACAGGAGTAGGCAAAACCGAATTGGCTAAATCATTGGCCGAATATCTATTCAACAGTGATCAAGCGATGGTTCGAATTGATATGAGCGAATATCAAGAAAAGCATACGGTAAGCCGTTTGATTGGTGCCCCTCCAGGATATATTGGATATGACGAAGGTGGCCAATTAACAGAGGCTGTTCGTCGCCGTCCATACTGTGTAATCTTGCTTGATGAGATTGAGAAGGCGCATCCTGATGTGTTCAACATTTTATTGCAAGTGCTTGATGATGGTAGACTAACTGATAATAAAGGGCGCATTGCTAATTTCAAGAATACCATTATCATCATGACAAGTAATATGGGTTCTCATATTATTCAGGAGAACTTCGAGAATGTAAAAGAGGATCAAGATTTATTCCCAATTATTGAAACTACCAAAGTTCAGGTAATGGAGGTATTGCGTCAACAAATTCGTCCTGAGTTTTTAAACCGAGTTGATGAAATCATAATGTTCAACCCTTTACGCAAGAAAGACATACGTCATATTGTTTCATTGCAGTTGAATGGTTTAAAGAAAATGTTGATAGTGAATGAGATGCATTTAGAATGGAGTGATGAAGCCTTAGATTATCTAACCTTACATGGCTATGAACCACAATACGGGGCAAGACCATTGAAACGATTGATACAAAAAGAAGTAGTGAATTTGTTGAGCAAACAAATCTTAGCCAATACTGTCGACAAGTCGAAGCCTATTGTTCTCGATAGCTTTGAAGATAAATTAATAGTAAGAAATTAATACCCCTAAAACAATTTTCAATACCCACTTTCAAATTGAAGTGGGTATTTTTTTTGAAGAACCAATCGCTTAATTATTTAGGTATAGGCCTTTCCAAATTCTTGTATCTTCGCAACACTTTCTGCATGGCAAAAATTAAAACAGGCTTGGCTTTCGATTGGCAATTAATGCGAAGGGTGTATGGCATGGCCGCCCCCTATAAAAAGCAGGTATGGTGGGCAATTATTCTCACAATATTAATGGCAGTAACCGGTGCACTGCGCCCTTTATTGGTGCAATATGTAATTGATGATAGTATTACCGGGAAGAATGAAGTAAAACTTTTATGGCTAACACTTTTATTGGTGGGGTTATTACTCGTTCAAACTTTTTTTCAATTTTATCAAGGTTATATCACCCAAGTATTAGGGCAAAATGTAGTACGCGATTTACGGACCAAAACCTATTCCTATTTTTTAAAAGCCAAATTAAATTATTTCGATAAAACCCCTGTAGGCACCGTAGTAACCAGAGCGGTGAGCGATATTGAAACCATTGCCGATAATTTCTCTGAAGGGCTCATAACAATTAGTGGAGACATTTTACAGATTGTTTTGATCTTGTTTTTGATGTTTTATCAGAGCTGGCAAATGAGTTTGGTATCATTGGCAGTTTTACCCTTATTACTTATTGCTGCAAATGTATTTAAGAATAAAGTAAAGGCATCCTTCCAAGCAGTGCGCAATGCAGTTTCAAAGCTTAATGCCTTTGTTCAAGAGCATATTCAAGGCATGCAAATAGTGCAGATCTTCGGAGTTGAGAAACAAGAGTTCGAAAAATTTAATAAGATAAACAAGGAGCATACCAAAGCAAATATCGATGGCATCATGGCCTATTCTATATTCTTTCCCTTAGTTGAAATTATCACCGCCTTGTCGGTGGCATTAATTATTTGGTTTGGACTTCGGGGCGTATTAATACAGAATGGAATTACTACAGGTATGATAACCGCCTTTATCATGTATATCAATATGTTTTATCGTCCAATCAGGGTTATTGCCGATCGATTCAATACCATGCAAATGGGAATGGTAGCATCGGAGCGGGTATTCAAATTGCTTGATGATGAAGAAATATTAGAAAAAGATTTAGGAACGCTTACAACCCCAATCACTGGAAACATCTTATTCAAAAATGTATCCTTTGAATATTTAGCAGGGCAACCAGTAATAAACTCCATTTCGTTTGAAGTTCCCCGAGGTACCACCACAGCGATTGTTGGTGCAACTGGCTCTGGTAAGACAACCATCATCAATTTGCTCAATCGTTTTTATGAAAATCAAACGGGTTTAATAAGTATTGATGACAAACCCATTAATGAATATACGTTGCATCATTTGCGCAGCCATATTGGGATGGTGCTCCAAGATGTATTTCTCTTTAGTGGGAGTATTGCACAAAATATTTCATTGTATGATGATCGCATCAGTCAAGAAAAAATCGAAGCTGCAGCTAGGGCAGTGGGGGCCGATGTATTCATTGAAAAGCTACCCAATGGATATCAATATGAAGTGATGGAACGTGGGGCTACCCTTTCTACTGGCCAGCGTCAGCTAATTTCCTTTGCGCGAGTATTGGCGAATAATCCAGCCATTTTAATTTTGGATGAAGCCACCTCATCTATCGACTCAGCGAATGAAGACGTTATACAAAAAGCCATTAAATTGCTCCTGAAGAATCGCACAGCGATTGTCATTGCGCATCGCTTAAGTACTATACAAAATGCAAATGAAATTTTGATGATGGATCATGGAGAGATTTTGGAACGAGGCACTCATGAATCCTTATTAATTCAGAGTGGTGCCTATAAAGCCTTATATGAAATGCAGTTTCAAACCATTTAATTTAAAACTATCAGTTGTTAGAACGGATCATAAATACATTAGACAGCACCATTTTTCTGTGGCATATAACAGAAAGTGCCTCTGAATTAGCGGCCCTTTTATTGCCCTATAACGATTTGGCACTTGAGGGGGTGGAACCCGAATTGCACAAAAAGATGTTGCATAATACCCAATTCTTAAGTACGCGCATTTTACTATTCAGGTATGCTGGATTAAAATTTCCTATTATTAAAAATCAATATGGGGAACCACTTTCTAACGGAGTACATGTATCTATATCGCACTCTCATGATTATGCGGCCATCATCATCAGTAAAACAAAACGTGTAGCCATCGATCTTGAAAAGAAGGATGAAAGGATTATCCGGGTTGCTCATAAGTTTATACATAAGGTAGAGGAGTTTTTTAGTGAGGAAGAACGAACCAAATATTATACCTTGATATGGAGTGCCAAGGAAACACTCTATAAATTGTATACTGCCAATGAAGTGATTTTTAAAGATGAATTACGTATTCATCCATTTAGTTATTCGGATAAGGGAGAAATAAGAGGAGAAGTTTTAAAAACGCCTCAAATTTTAGGTGTTCGATTATTCTATATTTCCTTCGATAACTATGTTTTGACCTGGTGTTGAGGTAATCTACCTATTTTCAGGGAAATTTCTTAAATTCGCATCCCTTGATTAAAAATTGAGTAACATTGGAAGGATTGGAATTAATTAAAATAATCGTTTTTGGAGCATTAGCCTATTTAGTGGGGTCAATACCTACTGCAGTTATTGTGAGCAAAGGATTTTTTGGCATTGATATCCGGGAACACGGGAGCGGGAATGCTGGTGCAACCAATACTTTTAGAGTTTTGGGGAAGAAGTACGGCGTGATTGTGATGGTAATAGATGTGATCAAAGGATTTACCGCCGCCAACTTTGCCTTTTTTATCGGAGATTATTTTTACGGCGAAGAACGGTTTGTTAACCTACAGTTGCTTTTTGGTTTGTTGGCCGTTATTGGTCATGTGTTTCCAATCTATGTTAACTTCAAGGGTGGTAAAGGAGTTGCTACCCTATTTGGGATGATACTCGCAGTAAATCTACCGGCAGCTGCGGTATGTGTTATCTTCTTCCTATTAATATTATTTACCACAAGGTTTGTATCCTTGAGTAGTATGATGGCTGCTGTAATGTTGCCAATATCTATCCTATTTATTTTTCACAATAATGAAAAATGGCTAATCGTTTTTGGCATCTGTATTGCTTTGATGGTGATATTAACACACCGTAAAAATATTGTACGACTTTTCGGAGGCAATGAGAGTAAAGCCAATATTCTTAAGAAACACCGCCGTAAAGATCAAAACTGATACACAGTTTTAAAACTAAAATAAGTTATGTCGGGAACCCAATTAGACGAAGCTTTAGAGGTTGTAATAGAAAACGACCAAAAGTATGCACTCATACTTTACAATGACGATGTCAATACTTTCGACCATGTGATTAACTGTTTAATCAAAATTTGCGGACATATTTCCTCGCAGGCAGAGCAATGTGCCAATATTGTGCATTACAAGGGACGATGCCAAGTAAGCGATGGTTCGTTAAAAGAAATGCAGAAGCAATGTGTTGCTTTGCTCGATGAAAAGCTAAGTGCTAAAGTAGAAGATAAAAATTAAATTATAATCATGAACCATTTCCCAATCAAAAGAATTGCTTCCACAGTAGTAATCATTACCTTTATTATTTCGTGTGCTAAAGTTCCTATTACGGGCCGCAAACAACTACACTTATTGCCTGAAAGCCAAATGGCTGCCATGGCACTCACCGAGTATAAAACCTTTTTAAGTACTAATAAAGTTTCTACCGATGCAAACAATACTGCGATGGTAAAAAGAGTTGGTGACCGTATTTCGAAAGCAGTTACTACTTATATGAATACACATAATTATAGCAAACGTGTTGCAGGTTATGCTTGGGAATTTAATTTAGTTGATGACAAAACAGTAAATGCTTGGTGTATGCCTGGAGGCAAAGTAGTGGTATATTCTGGTTTATTACCTATCACTCAAAATGAAACTGCCCTTGCTGTAGTTATGGGACATGAAATTGCGCACGCCATAGCACAACATGGGAATGAGCGTATGAGTCAGGGAGTGGCATTATACTTGGGTGGTGTGGCTGTTAATGTAGCTACTTCAACCAAATCGGATACCGCCCAAATGCTTTTCAATACTGCTTATGGTGTGAGCTCTCAATTAGGGCAATTAGCATTTTCTCGTGGACATGAATCGGAAGCCGATAAATTAGGATTGGTATTCATGAGTTTGGCAGGATACGACCCACATGAGGCCACAGCCTTTTGGAAACGGATGGCAGCACAAGGAAATGGCTCCAATGTACCTTTCTTCTTAAGCACCCATCCAACCGATGATAAGCGAATCAAAGACATCGAAGCATTTATGCCTGAGGCTATGAAATATTATGTGAAGCCATAATAATCTCTTATAATTCCTTCTCTTAAATACAATTATCCTATTATCTTAGCAAACAATAAACAAACAACTAAATTGTTTTCTATCTATCTATCGCCACCACATCTTACTGGATTTGAGAATAAATTCATTGAGGAAGCTTTGCAAAGTAATTGGGTTTCTCCTTATGGAAATAATATCGATGCCTTTGAGAAGGAATTAGAGGAATATCTTGATATTCCTTATGCTGCATTGGTTACATCGGCTACTGCCGGAATTCATCTCGCATTAGTGATTTTGGGTATCGAAAAAAATGATATTGTACTAGTGCCAACATTCACTTTTGCGGCTTGTGTTAATCCAATAATATATACCGGAGCTGAGCCTGTTTTTTTAGACTCAGAACTCGACACATGGAATTTGGATCCTTTATTATTGCGCACTGCAATTGAAGACTTAATACAAAAGAAACGTAAGCCCAAAGCCTTGGTTTTAGTGCATAGTTATGGTGTACCTGCGAAAATTACAGAGATTCTATCCATCTGCAAAGAATTCGATATTAAGGTAGTTGAAGATGCCGCAGATGCTTTGGGTGCCACGTATAATGGGCAGAAGTTAGGTACCTTTGGAGATATTGGAATCATCTCCTTTAATGGGAACAAAATAATAACCACTTCTGGAGGTGGCGTTCTGGTTTCAAAAAACAAAGAATATGTAGAACGTGCAAAGTACCTGAGTAATCAAGCGAAGGAGAATCTCCCCTATTATCATCACGAGGCGGTGGGCTTTAATTACAGAATGAGTAATGTACTTGCTGGAATAGGCAGAGCACAATTAAAGGTAATTGATGAACGCGTTAATTCACGAAGAAATAATTATCAGCAATACAAAACATTGCTTTCCAGCAATACAATTAAAGACATTCTATCGCAAACAGAACTTCTTAATGGATTTAGTAATCGTTGGTTGAGCACGTTTTATTTAGGAGAGAATTTAGTTCTTCCTGCGCACCAAGCATTGCAAGAGGCACATATTGAAAGTAGATTTTTATGGAAGCCTATGCATTTACAACCTGCCTTTTTACGTTATGAAAAATACTTGAATGGCAATGCTGCCAAGCTTTTTGAGGGGGGCATTTGTTTACCATCGGGGAGCCAATTAACAGCTACTCAAATTGAGAATATTGCTGCCATCGTTCGTAATTCGTTAGCTCATGTTAATGTTTAACCAAGAGGAAATAAAATCAATCATCATACGTTTATTCTTACAGATTAAAACGATGGATGAACCAATTACTGACGAAACTTCACTTTATGCAATGAATGGCCATCTTAGCAGTATAGAATTGGTAATGCTTATTGTAGATGTAGAGCAGGAACTTCGGAATCTTTACAAACTTCCCTTGGTTATTGCCTCATCGAAGGCCATGAGTCAAAAAAATAGCCCCTTTAATAACGTGAATTCATTCACAACTTTTATATTTGACGAATTAAATATTTTAAACAACACCCAATTATCATGAAAAAATCCTTTTTATTCCTCTTAGGTTTAATTGCATTCACAACTATTAATGCACAAGACGACAAGGCGAACACCGTGAAGTTCAACTTTTTTGGTTTGGGAATGCGTACCCTCTCCTTTCAATATGAACGTACCTTGAACGAAAACTCTTCAGCTTTGTTACACTTTGGATACACCTTGCCACGCAGCATGCCTGGATCATTATTCCAGATCGATACCATTGCCACCAATGGTAGTTATAACCAAGTTCAGAGTGCTAAGTTTAAAGGAGGAATACAAATCACTCCTGAGTATCGTTATTATTTCAAAGGAGAAGGCAATGATGGGTTTTATCTAGGAGCATATTTACGTTACTCACGTTATAGTTTAGAGGCAACTGCATTGCATAGAGATGATAATCTCTCTCCGTTAAAGTATTACGATTTCAAAGGAGCATGGACTTCAACTAATGTAGGAATCATTATGGGAAATCAGTGGCATATTGGTGAAAGCTTTACTATCGACTGGTGGGTTTTAGGACTACAATATGGCGCTAATAAAATTAGCATGTCGGCTAGTGGTGATTTTAGCACTACTGATAAGAACCAATACATTGCCGATGCAACAGCAAACTTCCAAGATGTTCCATTAGTGAAAGGATTCACTGCAGGAATGACAAATACTGAAGCCAGTTTGAAATTTGGTTTTCCTTCACCTGGTTTCCGCAGTGGGCTTTGTCTTGGATTTCGATTCTAAAATAACTTTTCATTGAAACTTCGAATTATATCATTGTTGTTTATCCTGGGATGTCGATTGACATGGGCCCAAGATTCACGACATTCAATAAAATTGAACCTGCTTGGACCCATTGTGAAGTCCATTCCAATTCAATATGAATTTTCACTGACGCCTCATAAAAGTTTATTGTTCGAAGCTGGGTATACCTTGCCTATCGATCTTTTTAAACCATACTATGGGAAATCGAAAACCTTTGGAACACGTGAATTAATTTTCTCCGATTTCCGTTTTAATGGAGGATATCAAATAACGCCAGAGTTTCGATATTACATTTCGAAGAAAGCTTCAGCAGGTTTTTTTGTTGGTGGTTATCTTCGTTATTCAAAATATTCGGTGCAGTCGCATGTGAAATATACTGGTGAAAATTTTAATGTATTGTTCACTTTCAAAGGGGCATTCAGCGCTACCAATGGTGGCATTATTACCGGCTATAAATGGCAATTAGGTTCTCATTTTAATTTGGAAACTTGGCTACTCTGCTTGCATGCTGGTATGAATCGCTTGAAACTAAGTGCAAGCAATGATTTTGAGTTGGTAGATGCACCACAATTTTTGCAAGATCTTCAAAGTACCTTAAGTGACATTCCGGTAGTAAAAAACTGGGCCTCAAATATTGTGAATCGTGATGTTAAAGTAGGTTTTGGCTATACCTTTGTGGGCACCCGGGCTGGACTTTGTTTAGGATATACTTTTTAATTTAAATCTGACATGAAAATATTCATCACCCTTTGCTTTATGTTGAGTTTATTGACACTCACAAATGCAACGCCTCCACAAGCATTAAAATTAATGAAAGGCAATCCGAAAAATGTAGTTAAGATGAATCTTATTCCAATAGCATTCAAAACATATTCATTCCAATACGAACATAGTATTATGCGCAATTTATCGTTATGCCTTCAAGTAGGATATAACTCAGAATTACGATTGGGAACGTATATCAATAGGATACTCGATACCGTAAGTAATGCCAGACTAAATGCTGCAAGAGCAAAATTCGCGCTTACGGAATTAACTACTACCGGAAACACCTATATAACCCCCGAATTAAGAATTTACATAAGCAGAAAAGGAGCACCGAATGGATTTTATTTGGCACCTTACTATCGCTTTACAACTTCAAAATTACATGCCACTTTCACCTACAAAGACAGCAATAACGTTGATATTCCTGTATTATTCACAGGCAATTTAAATAGTGTAAGACCTGGAGTCATGGTAGGTTATCAAAAATCATTTTTAAAACGACTGGTTGTTGACTTTTGGTTGGGCGGGGTTCAATTTGGTTCTTCGAAAGCAAGCTTTGACGCTACCTCCGATTTTACAAAGGTTGATAAACAAGGGGTGGTTCAATTTATTGACGATAATTTTAAGTATGGAAATGCTACTGTTACCTTTGACAGTGATACGCATGCCAAGTTAGAATACAATGGCAAGACAAATGGTTTCAGAGTAGGGCTTTGTTTGGGATTCCGATTCTAAGAATTAAATAATTCCTATAAGTGGCTTCGGTATATACCGACTAATATCGCCTCCATTGCGCTTGATATCTTTTACGATGGTTGAGCTTACTGCTGAATAGGCAGGTGAGCAAACCATAAACAATGTTTCAACTTCAGGTACCACTTCCTTATTTATTTGCGCAATATTTTTTTCGTATTCGAAATCAGTGTCACTTCTCAAACCACGTAAAATAAATTGTGCTTCAATTTGTTTACAATAATTCACTGTGAGCCCTTCATATTGAGTGATAGATATTTGAGCATCTCCTTCGAAACAAGTATGCAAAAAAGCCATACGCTCTTCTATTGTGAACATGCATTGTTTCGATGAATTTTTTCCGATGCCAACATATATTCTATCAAACATGGTTTTGGCACGTTGTAAAATATCGAAGTGTCCAATGGTGATGGGGTCGAATGATCCCGGGAATAATGCAATTCTCATATATGTTACGAAGTTCTAACTTTTTGTTTGCATCACCAAAACTGATTATGATAGCGGTGGTGCCTTATAAAATGTAAACGACGATTGTCCGTAAACTCTTTCTTCTAAATAAAATTCATTTTTTGGCAAAATTGTTTTACTGTGGTGTTCCACAATAAGCAATCCATTCGCATTCAAAAATCCATTTCCGAATACCAATTCGGCGATTGACTCAATATTCGGGAGGTCGTATGGAGGGTCGGCGAAGATTAAGTCGTAACCCATATCGCGATGCTTCAAATATTTGAACACATCACTTTTAATGATATCAATATTTTCGAACTCGAATTTTGTTTGCGTATCTTTAAGGTGTTTGATACAGCGATGATCGGCATCTACGCAGCATACACTAGCAGCACCACGGGAAGCAAACTCAAATGCCATACTACCGGTTCCGCTGAACAGATCGAGTATATTTAAGTCGTTTAAATCAAGTCGGGTTTCTAAAATATTAAAGATACTCTCTCTTGCCCGGTCGGTGGTGGGCCTTACGGGTAAGCCATGAGGCACACTCATGATTAGTCCTTTTCGCTGTCCAGAAATTATACGCAATGTTGTAATAAAAAGAGGGTGGATGAATGTTGCACACTGGCAGGAATTTGACTCAATATAACATCGTGCGTGTTTTTGATATACGTATTTACGAGTTCTTTTATCTTGCTTTCCTGTGGGTTGCTACCACTAAAACAGCACTCACAAATTTCGGGTTTCAATTGATGGCTTTGGTAGGTATGCATTACAAAATAAAGTACATCCTCTGGGTTATGATAAGGGTAGCTATTACAAAAATGCAGGTTGCTGTTTTTTATCATTACCACATCAAAACTTTTTTCACCCAAATTAAGATAGCATACTTCTTTGTTTAAGTGTGCAGTTTGATAATAGAGCGACGAGAGAAGTGCTTGTGCATGATGGAATATTTTAACGCGCTCGCGAATGGAGCTATCAGTAAATTTACTAAGTAACTCATTCAGCATGAATTGAGGCACAGCATATACTATTTGAGCTCCGAAATCGGGAATGCGATGATTCAGCAATTGCATTCCGTCTTGCAATTCATACTTCAATTGATAATAGGTTGCAGCTTCTTCTTCTTCAAACAAAGCGGCAGGAAGTAAGGTGTAAAATGGGTTTTCAAAAATAATTTTTACACTTTTGAAATCATTTAAGAAAACATCTATATTATTAAGTAACCCTCTTAATGTATCGGGGCTGATAATAAAAAAGTCGGCAACTTCAAAACTATGGTAGCTTAATACTTGCTTTTGATATCCATCGAAAATCGCATAACTAAATCCTTGGGCATGACACATGAACCACAATTCGCGTAAATGATTTTGCGATGATATGTATTGATCGCTGGTGTATGCATCAATGGCCTGAAGGTTGGTGAGTGTTGACACGATGAACGATTTTACGAAACGTATTAATTAGTATCTAAATCAAGCGGCATTCAGCGCTTTGAAATTCAATTTCTCAATTTTTGATTTTGCATAATCGAAACTTATCTCAATCGATTCGCCTTTATGATCGGGGGCATCAAACATATAATCGAGCATGATGGCTTCGCAGATGGTGCGTAATCCACGGGCTCCCAATTTATATTCAACCGCCTTACTTACAATAAAGTCGATTACTTCCGGATGAATTTCCAATTTGATATCATCGATTTTAAACAGCTTCTTATATTGTTTCATCAAAGCATTTTTAGGCTTCGTAAGAATCAATTTTAGGGCTGGTGCATCCAATGGATTCAGATAGGTTATTACTGGCAATCGGCCAATGATTTCGGGTATCAAGCCAAACGATTTTAAATCGGCGGGCGAGATATATTGTAAGGGCTGTGATTCATCAAACTGAGCTTCCTGAGTATCGTTTCTAAAGCCAATTGTTTGCGCTTGCATACGGTTGGCAATATTGCGTTCGATACCTTCGAATGCGCCTCCGCAGATGAAGAGGATATTTTGTGTGTTTACTTGAATGTATTTCTGATCCGGATGTTTTCGTCCGCCTTGGGGAGGAATATTGGCAATGGTTCCTTCTAATAATTTAAGCAATCCTTGTTGAACACCTTCTCCACTTACATCACGCGTAATAGATGGGTTATCGCTTTTGCGGGCAATTTTATCTATTTCATCGATAAACACGATGCCCATTTCTGCTGCTTCCACATTGTAATCTGCATTTTGCAGCAATCGGGTGATGATTGTTTCCACATCTTCACCCACGTAACCTGCTTCGGTAAGCACTGTTGCATCGGCGATACAGAAAGGCACATTCAAAAACTTTGCAATTGTTTTGGCCAATAAAGTTTTTCCAGTACCTGTTTCGCCCACCATGATGATATTTGATTTTTCAATTTCAATTCCGTCATCATCACTTCCTTGCAAAATACGCTTGTAGTGATTGTATACCGAAACACTGAGTACTTTTTTAGCTTCCTCCTGACCTATTACATAGTCATCGAGATGGGTTTTTAATTCGGCAGGTGTGGGCGTTTTCTTAGCTTTTAAAGCTTCATTCACTCCAGTTTTCTTTTTCCCTTTGATGCCATCAGGACCCAACATTTCGTTGGCCTGAGAAACACAGGAGTCGCAGATATTGGCATTTTCTCCGCTAATCAGCATGCCTGTTTCGCTTTGCGGGCGGCCGCAAAAGGAGCAGGTGATTTCTTTTGTTGTTTTACCTTTCATATCTGTAGAAAATAAGAACAGCCTCTCCTTTTAGTTAGGGTGAGGCTGTTCAAATATAGAAGTTTGTAATTATAATAAGTTCTTTTTCTCGTTTTTACTTTTCAATAAAATCTCATCCACCATTCCGTACTCTTTTGCTTCAGCGGCAGTCATCCAATAATCGCGATCGCTATCTTTAGAAACAGTTTCATAATCTTTCCCGCTATGTTTAGCGATAATATCATACAATTCTTTCTTCAAGATAGAAATTTGTTTGAATGAAATTTCCATATCAGAAGCTTGTCCTTGCATTCCACCCATAGGCTGATGAATCATGATACGAGCATGTTTCAAGGCAGTACGTTTTCCTTTTACTCCAGCACACATTAATACAGCTCCCATACTTGCTGCCATACCTGTACAAATAGTAGCTACATCGGGGTTGATATATTGCATGGTATCATAAATCCCTAAACCTGCATGTACACTACCTCCAGGGCTATTGATATACATTTGGATATCACGCTTAGCGTCGGCACTTTCCAAGAAAAGTAATTGGGCTTGCACTACATTGGCAATATAATCGTCGATAGGAGTACCCATGAAAATGATACGATCGGCCATGAGTCGAGAGAATACGTCAATCTCACGAAACGGCTGAGGGCGTTCTTCGATGATACTTCGGGTCATTCCTTCTACATTTCCCATCACCGATTTGTAATTGTGCAGCGTAAGGCTGCTAATACCGTGATGCTTTACAGCATATTTTTCGAATTCCGTATTAAATGTCATATTAGTTTAATTTTTTAAATGTTATTTAGGGGATTCAAATCCCGTGCGAAAGCGAATAAATGAAATTTATACGACAATACGGCAAGAAATGGCTGACATTATTAAGATTATTCTCAACTCAGTGACAGAATCTCGGATTCGTAAGGAAAGCTCGTTGTAGGAAAACCAATCAAAACTTAGGCATGAGAATGCTCATGGTCGAGATCATCGCCATGGTCGTGCTCATGTTTGCTACGTTCTAGTTTCTCTCCGTCAAATGCTTTGCTATCAATTGGCACTTCGTTAACTGTAATGAGTGATTTAATATAACCTAGTGATTTAGATGTACGAATCATATTGATCATACTTTCTTGTTGATCTTCGCGTTTGAAATATTTGTTTTCAAATTCTGAACGAATTCCTTCATTACGAGGATCGTAACCGTAGCGGTGCATATAGTTGGCTAACAAAATTTGGTATTGATTTTCTACTTCTTCAGCTGTTAAATCAAAATTTTGTTCTTCGAAAACCATATCACGGATGATACTCCATTTCAAAAATTCTTTTTCGTGAAGGTAATCGTGTTCGATTTCGTGCTCGCTTTTCTCTTTGTTTTGTTGTTTAATCCAACGCAATAAGAATGCATCTGGCAATTTAATTTGATGTGATTTAACCAATCCTTTGATGATATCATCTTCCATCATGCCTTCCGCTTGAGATGCATAATATTCTTCAATTTCTTTACGAATCACGCCTCTCAAATCGTCAACAGTTTTCACTTCTCTTTCTTCGTTATTGTATTTAGAAAGTAAGTCGTCGTTTAATTCGGCAGGAATTAAACGTTGGATTTTTTTAATTGTGAAAGAGAATGTATGATTTAGGTCGTTGGCGGCTTCTTTAGCGATTCCGAATATCTGTGAGATTTCGGTTGCATCGTTATTGAATGTTTTGAAGATGTCGAACAATACTACATCACCCACTTTCTTACCTAAGAATTTTGCTTTCTCTGCTTCGTCTTTGATTGATGAGAACAAGATGCTTTTCTCAGTAGTATTCACACCACCTTCGAAAGCCGATCCATCATCGTTAGACTCAACGAAATCACCATTCATCATATCGGTACTTTCTACCGCATCGGCATCACCCAAAGCACCATGACGGCGTTGAATTAATTCCAATTCATTATCAATTTCTTTTTCATCAACACTCACTTTAAACTTATTGAAAGTATTGCTTGCATTGATATTTAAAGTAAGCTCTGGACGTAAACCCAATTCAAAAGTAAAGTCAAGGGTTTCACCTGTAGGCTTTTGTTCGGCATCGGTAACACTCATTGGCATACCGTAGTACATGAATTTTTGAGTTACAATATAATCGCTCAAGCCATCATTCACCATATTATTCAATGCGTCGTAGCGAACTGCTGCTCCGTATTTTTGTTCGATGATAGATTTTGGGGCGAATCCTGGGCGAAATCCTGGCATGTTTGATTTCTTCGCTACATCTTTAATTTCTTTTTGGTAGCGGGTTTCCACCTCTGCCTTATCAAGTTTAAGGGTAATGATAGCTAGGTTGCCATCTTTTATTTCGTGTTGGATATTCATGATGCTGATTTTTTTAAAGAATGCGGTTTACTTAGTTCGCCTCAGTTATCAAAAAAAGAGACGCCATAATTGCGTCTCTTTTTTCAATGTGCGCATGGAGGGACTCGAACCCCCACGCCTTACGGCACCAGATCCTAAGTCTGGCACGGCTACCAATTACGCCACATGCGCATTTTTTTGAGGGCGCAAAAGTAGGAAGAAAATAGCATATAATGAAAAATAAGTTGAATGATTCCTGGAAACTCCGCGAATAAGCCACTAGCACCTTTGCACAGTGCCGTTCTCAAGGTGGTATTTCTCTCCACTTATAGCACAAGTGGCATCGCCATTGGCTTCAAAAATTAGCTTGGCACCTTGAGCACTCATCCATCCTGAATGGCGGGCTGGGTTGCCCATTACGAGTGCGAAGGCTGGGATATTGCGTGTAACAACGGCCCCTGCTCCAATAAATGCATATTCGCCAATGGTAATACCACACACGATGGTGGCATTGGCACCAATGGTGGCTCCTTTTTTTACTAGGGTAGTTAAAAATTCATTTTTTCGGTTCACTTCACTTCTAGGGTTCATCACATTGGTAAAAACCATGGAAGGACCGAGAAATACGTCATCTTCACATATAACGCCAGTGTAGATACTCACATTATTTTGGACCTTCACCCTATTGCCAAGTTTCACTTCGGGGCTTACCACCACATTCTGACCAATATTACAATCCATACCAATGGTGCAATGGGGCATGATATGGCTGAAATGCCATATTTTAGTACCCTCCCCAATAGTACTTGGGGCATCTACAAAAGAGGATTCGTGAATAAACACACTCATAGTTTGGTGATTAGGAATTACAAGAATACAAATTTATTCAAATATAGCGCTAGCTAAAAACTTGCTCTGATGGGCAGTGCAGCATGGTTTACACAAAAAGAGTATTAAATTCGCAACCCTTCATGAAAAGTAACGTAGCAGTAGTTATCCTAAATTGGAACGGGCATGCACTCTTGCAGCAGTTTTTACCTTCGGTGGTGCAATACAGTGCCGGAGCCAATGTGTATGTGGCCGACAACGCTTCTACCGATGATTCAATTGAACTCATTAAATCGCAATTCCCTTCAGTAAAAATCATACAGAACCAGCGAAATGGGGGCTATGCCGGTGGATATAACGATGCATTGAAAGAATTAAAAGAAGATTATTTTGTGTTGCTTAATAGTGATGTAGCGGTGACTGAAAATTGGATTGCGCCGATTCAGAAACTCATGGATGCTGACGAAAGCATTGCTGCTTGTCAGCCCAAGCTATTGAGCTATTATGAGAAAACAAGATTTGAGTATGCAGGCGCTTCTGGAGGATTCATTGATCGATTTGGCTATCCTTTTTGTAGAGGGCGAATTTTTGATTCGTGTGAAAATGACAATGCACAATACAATGAAACCCGCAGATGTTTTTGGGCAACAGGCGCCTGCCTCTTTGTTAGGGCCGAAGCCTTTCATAAAGTAGGAAAGCTAGATGAAGACTTTTTCGCGCATATGGAAGAGATTGATTTGTGTTGGCGAATGCAACAATTTGGATATCAAATTATGGTATGTCCCGAATCGGTGGTTTTTCATGTTGGAGGTGGCACCCTATCGCAACAAAATTCAAAAAAGACCTATTTGAATTTTCGTAATGGCTTAGGATTGCTTCTGAAAAACTTACCCATACAAATGGTATGGTATAAAATTCCGCTACGAATATTTTTGGATCAAATTGCCGCCTTTAAGTTTTTGGCAGATGGGAAGAAGGATGACTTCAAAGCCATTGGCAAAGCGCATCGTAACTTCTTATGGAACATCAATATGTGGCGCAAAAAACGCTATCATCATCAGCGGAAAAATTTATTACCCGAGGTTTATGATGGCAGTATTGTGTGGGATTATTTTGTGAAGAAGCAACGCACATTTTCAAGTTTGCAAAAAAACAAATTCACTAGCTAATTATTATAAAAGCACCGATGCGCTATCTGCTAAAACTCACCTACGACGGCACAGCATATCATGGCTGGCAGATACAGACGAATGCTGTTTCGGTGCAAGGCGAACTGCAATCGGTACTAACAGAGATTTTAGATAAGCCAATAGAAACTGTTGGCTGTGGTAGAACCGATACTGGGGTGCATGCAAGTATGTATTTTGCGCAATTTGATGCAGAGGATGAACTTGGTGATCGGTTTATGTTACGAGCCAATTTTATGTTACCAGCTGATATTCGGCTACTCACAATTCAACAAGTTCCTGAAACATTCAATGCCCGATTTGATGCCCGAAGCAGAAGCTATGAGTACATTTTAAATTTTGTGTCCAATCCTTTCACGTATAAATACTCGTTATTACTTTATAATCAACCCAACTTCCAACTTATGAATGAGGCGGCAAGTATATTGCTGAACCATAGTACTTTTACCAGTTTCAGCAAGAGCGGTAGTGATCAGAAAACCGATAGATGCAAGATTACGATTGCGGAGTGGAGGCCATATCAAGACAGTATTTGGAAGTTTCATATTAGTGCCGACCGTTTTTTAAGAGGAATGGTAAGAGCCATTGTAGGAACCTTGCTGGATGTAGGATACGGAAAGACTAGCATTGAAAATTTTAACGAAATAATTGAGAGTAAGGATCGCACCAAAGCCGGAGCATCGGTGGCTGCGCATGCTTTATTCTTATGTGATATACAATACCCAACCCATAAACTTACCCTTTAACATTGTTATGAAATTTCCAATTTGGTTTAAAAAGTCGAAAGGCGGATACTTTTATCAGCCCATTCATATTGCAGGATGGATTTGTTATATCGTCAGCTTTGTTGATGTGATGGCAGCCTTCTATTTGCTAAGTGAAGGAACAACCAATAGCACCGACCAGCTCAAGGCTGTGGCGCCTGTTGTGATTATAAATTTCATCATTTTAGCCATAGTTATTTTCTTCACTTGCGAAAAGGAACCCGATGAAGATGAAAAATAAAGGCTAGGTTAACTTGTTGCACCAAACATTGGTTAAAACACATGTTATTTACTATGTTCCAATTTCGTAAATTCGCCCTAATTTTAATTGCTTGTCAACCATGAAATATTTTCTTTTTGTTCTCGGTGCTTTTGGAATACTCTTCTTTTCGCAATGTGATTTTATTTTTAAAAATAAGAAGATGAATACTGGAACCATTAATAATAATGCAACTCCGGGAGGGAATGCAAATGGTGAGATGCCTGAGATGAAATTTGATGAAGAGGACCATGATTTTGGGAATATTGAGCAAGGAGAGAAAATTGATTTCTCGTTTAAGTTTACCAATACAGGGAAAGCCGATTTGATCATTAATAATTGCACAGCCTCTTGCGGATGCACCATTCCTAATTGGCCTCGTCAACCAATTCGCCCGGGAGAATCATCTTATATAGATGTACAATTCGACAGTGATGGAAAGCAAAATGAGATTGGCAAAGAGGTAACTATTTCTACCAACTGTGACCCGGCTGTACGAAAAATTAAATTTCATGGTTTTGTGAAAGTCGTTCCAAAGCCCTAGTTAGATATTCAATTCATTTATCGTTTTATTTTTATAATTATGTTCAATTTATTTCTTCAAGCGGCACCGGCTGCAGCGCCATCAGGCATTTCGGCTTATATGCAACCTATCTTGCTCATTGGTATTGTGGTTGTGATGTACTTTTTCATGATACGTCCACAAAGTAAAAAGCAAAAAGAGCAACGCAAGTTTCAAGATGATATTCAAAAAGGAGATCGTATTGTAACTATTAGCGGTATTCATGGTAAAATTACCGAGATGGATGAGAAAACCATCACCATAGAAATGGAAAACGGGAAGATGAAATTGGAGCGTGCAGCCATTTCTTCAGAGAACACCCTCGTTACCTATCCTAAAAATAAATAATACCCTTTCCTGTTTTTTAAAACAGGGAAATAAATTTCATGTTACGCATTGGTATCACCGGAGGCATTGGCAGTGGTAAGAGTGTGGTGTGTCACTTTTTTGAGCGCCATCAAATTCCCATTTATAATGCCGATGATGAAGGCAATAAAATCATTGATACCGATGCCATCATCAGGAGGAATATCATTGCTTATTTTGGCGCTAAAGCATACACCCAAAAGGGGCTTAATAAGCCCTTGATTCGAAAATTGGTATTTGGCAAGCATGAAGCCCTCCAAAAATTAAATGCAATTACCCATCCTGTAATTATTGGTCATTTCGACGAATGGTGTGTGAGGATGAAGAAGCAGGGTCACTTGTTGGTAGTGAAAGAGGCGGCCTTAATGTTTGAGAGCGAAAGTTATAAGTCGCTCGATTTTATTGCGTGCGTAGTAGCTCCCATTGAAACCCGCATTGCAAGAGTGATTCAGCGAGATGGCAAATCCCGTGATGAGGTGATGCGAATTATAAATAAGCAATGGAGTGATGTCGAAAAGATTAAACGTTCGGACTATATCATTTATAACGACGATACCGATTTAGTGCTGCCACAGTTAGTGGATTTGCATACCCACGTGATTCATAAATCAAGGAACCATGGAAATTAAAAGATCATTCTGGAAACGATTGTTTCGCGATGTACGATCGCGTTACCGCATCGTGATTATGAACGATACCACCTTTGAAGAAAAGGCATCGTTTTCATTAACACGACTCAATGTATTTATTGCTTTGAGTTCGCTCACTGTCTTTCTTATTTTTTCGGGCGTGGCACTCATTGCATTCACCCCAGTGAAAGAATACTTGAATGGTTGTAATGATATAACTGTAAAGAACAAATTGCAATCGCAGATGTTACGTATAGATTCGATGGAGAATGAAATTAGGATGCGCGACGATTTATTGAATTCGATACGACGTGTATTTAAGGATAGTATTGATGAGAGCAAACCGCCACAGCCACAACAAACGAAACCTACTGGCGACAATCATAGTATACCAGCTTCAAACAATGAACTGGCCATGCGCGATTTGGTAGAGAAAGGCGATAAGTATACCCTTTCGGAAAATGCAGCACCCAATATTCCAGGACAGCGCTATAGTGCTGGTTATTTATACCTGCCTCCTGTAAAAGGTACCATCACACAAAAATTCAATGCTCAAGAAGCACATTATGCTATTGATATTGTAACCAAGCCCAACGAAACCGTGAGAGCCACCTTGGATGGGACCGTAATTTTCGAATCGTGGAACCCTGAAACAGGTCATGTAATAGTGTTACAGCATAATAATAATACCGTATCGGTATATAAGCACAATGCTGTAATATTTAAAAAGGAAGGCGAATTTGTAAAAGCCGGAGATGCCATTGCCATTGTAGGAAATTCGGGAGAGCTCACCACTGGAGCCCATTTGCATTTCGAATTGTGGGAGGATGGTTTGGCAGTGAATCCCGAACATTTCATGGTATTTTAAGATTCCGCGTCCTAACTCCCTTGTCCTCAGCGTCCTGTATCGATTGTGGATAACTCCTCCAAATTGCCTATCTTCGCGCCATGAACTCACGCAAACCTCGTCGGGATGACGACAAAAAAAGCGGAGGAAGAACACGTATTTCTTCCCCAAAATCTAATAGCTCATTTGCTCCACGCAATACCGATTCGCCAAAAAGAAGTTATTCTTCGGGCGAAGGAAGCAGCTTCGAAAAGCGCCCTTATACTAAACGTACCGAGGGCAGTAACGATAAACCTTTTACTCGCAAACCTTTTGGCGAACGTAATAACGACGACAATCGTACGTTTAGCAAACGCAGCGAAGGAAGCAGCGACAAGCCTTTCACACGCAAGCCTTATGGCGACCGTAATAACGATGGTGTAGAAAAACGCTCTTATAATAAACGCAGCGAAGGTGGCAGCGACAAACCTTTTACACGCAAGCCTTACGGCGACCGTAATAACGATGGTGTAGAAAAACGCCCGTATGCCAAACGCAGCGAAGGAAGTAGCGATAAACCTTTCACACGCAAGCCTTATGGCGACCGTAATAATGAAGGTGCTGAAAAACGCCCGTATGCCAAACGCAGCGAAGGTAGCAGCGATAAACCTTTCACACGCAAGCCTTATGGCGACCGTAATAATGAAGGTGCTGAAAAACGCCCGTATGCCAAACGCAGCGAAGGTGGCAGCGATAAACCTTTCACACGCAAGCCTTATGGCGACCGTAATAACGATGGTGTAGAAAAACGCCCGTATGCCAAACGCAGCGAAGGAAGTAGCGATAAACCTTTCACACGCAAGCCTTATGGCGACCGCAATAACGAAGGCGCGGAAAAACGCCCTTATACCAAACGTACCTCAAACGATTTCGATACCCGCCCTAAATTTGAAAGAGAAGGTGGAGACCGAAATCCTGAAGAACGTAAAAGTTTCGGAGACGCTTCTACACCTGAGAAACGTACCTATACCAAACGTACTTCGAATGATTTCGATACGCGCCCAAAATTTGAAAGAGAAGGTGGAGAACGTAACACGGAAGAACGCCGTGGTGCTCGCGATTATGGCAAACCATATAAGAGCAAAAGCTATAGCGAAACAGCCAAAGGGCCTTATAATAAAAACATCAGCACAGGCAATAAAAAACCTTATACCAAATCGAAAGAAGAGGATGGTGATCCAAATTTCGTACGCTTGAATCGTTATTTAAGCAATGCTGGAATTTGTAGCAGAAGAGAAGCTGATGATTTAATTATTAGTGGTGTGATTACTGTTAATGGTGAATTAGTGACTGAATTGGGTGCAAAAGTTCATAAAGAAACTGATGAGGTTCGTTATAATAATGAGCCCGTACGTAAAGAGCGTTTGCAATATATCTTGATGAATAAACCTAAAGATTTCATCACTACAACCGACGATCCTCAAGAACGCCGTACGGTAACTAGTTTGGTTGAACGTCTTACCAGTGCTCGTGTGTACCCTGTTGGCCGATTGGATAGAAACACCACAGGTGTATTGATATTAACTAATGATGGTGACTTAACCTTAAGATTAACTCATCCTAAATTTGGTATCACCAAAGTATATGCTGCAGAGCTCGATAAGAAATTGCGTCAAGAAGATTTCATTAAAATAAAAGAAGGATTAACTCTTGAGGATGGTGAAATTAAGGTAGATGATGTTGCCTATATTGAAGGGATGGATAAGAATAATATTGGGGTTCAACTTCACAGTGGAAAAAACCGTATTGTTCGACGCATCTTTGAAAGCCTTGGCTACCGTGTGATGAAGCTCGATCGTACTTCATTTGCAAGCCTATCTAAAAAAGGATTAAAGCGTGGAGAATGCCGCTTTTTAACCCCTGCAGAGGTAGGTCGATTAAAAAGCATGAAGGCGTAAATTGACCTTGGATTGAGTCTACTTTTCTTTATTTTCACGGGCTTTAAATGAAAAAATTATTCTATATTTTTATTCTGTTGGTTGGGATTTTCTCATCGTGTAAAAACGATATTGAACTCAATGCCAATTACAAGGAGATTGTGGTGGTGTATGGCTTGCTCGACCGAAACGATACGGTACATTATGTTCGTATACAACGCGCATTTCAAAATACAAATACTACCGCGTTTAGCATTGCACAAAAGCCCGACTCCTTGTATTTTGATAGCCTTGAAGTGAAGGTTACCGATTTGACTACCAATCAGATTTATTTTCTAATGAAAGATATTTCGGTCATAAAAGACAGTGGTTATTTTCAAAACAAACTCAATATTCTATATCGCTTTAACAACCCTATAACATCTGCGCACCGATACCGTTTGGATATAAAAAATTTACTCACCGGTAATATGGTATATGGTGAAACTGTGGTGGTGGGCAATCCTAACCAGATAACCAGCCCTCCTGGTGATACCTTTGATATACTGCCCGGTAAGAAAATAAGAGCCACATTTAAAAGCGGAATCAACGCTCGTTCTTATGATATTTTCTTTCGTTTCAAATACAATGAGTTTGATTCGATTACTGGAAATTTAACAGCACAAAAATATATCGACTATTATGTACAACGTAGCGGACTTACATCTAGCTTAAATGGTGGTGAGGATATCGAACAAATAATAGAGTCGGACGCTTTAATTGCATTTATTGGCAACAGCATACCCGTGATCCCTGGAATAAAGCGCGTAGCGACTTTTTTAGATGCTTATTATGCAGGTGCTGCCGACGATTTGAATGTGTATTTAGATGTGAGTAAACCATCCATAGGAATTGTACAGAAAAAGCCTGAATTTACCAATGTTATCAATGGTTACGGCGTATTTTCTTCTCGTAATGTATTCGTTAAAAAGCATCCAGTAAATACTGCTACTCAAAAAACATTGAGAGAAAGTGCGGCGACAAAATTGCTAGGCTGGAAATAAATTTTAAAAGTATAACACTGTTAGAATCCTATCCTCTATTTTATCTCAAGAGATAAATCTTACCAATATCTTTAATAAAGAATTTCTCATTCTTAAGTAATCCAATATCTGTATTGAGTTCTACATCTTGGCCATTTTCCTTTAAGAATACGCGATAGAGATATACCCCATTGGCTAATTTATCGCCATAGGTATCGGTTCCATCCCAGGCCCATTCGGTGATATTTGTTCCAATACGTATAAACCCTAATTCATCTTTGGTGACAGTTTTAACTACCTTACCAGTGACTGTTGTAATTTGTATATAGATATCATCAGGAACTTTTCCGGTTATCGTAAATACAAAATGCATTGAAGTACTAAATGGATTTGGATATGGATAGAAACGAGTAGCTGTTTGCTTATTTATTACTTCAAAAGAAATAAGATATCCATTGGTGCCAGAGATATTACCTGATCGATCGTATGCCTGTACTTTGAGTGTATAAACTCCATCAACTAGATTTTTAGGCAGATATTCTACTACGGCCTTATTCACAGCAGTGTTCGTAGCAGGGATAAAAGTTACCTCGGGGCTCGACAATGAGATGGTATCAGCTTTGCTTGCGCCAGGGCGATAAAGCAACAAAATGAATTTAGAGGTATCGTTAAGTAGGAGTGTTTTATTCTCGTCTTTGGCGGTAATCAATATTAGTGGGTTGGGGGCAACAATGTCCTTATTGCGAATATGTACACCATCAAAAGTAACATCTAATATCGGTTTAATATGATCGTTACGTATGAAGAAGAATTTATTGAAACTATTATTAGCGTAGGATGCTTCGGGTTGTTCTTGAGGGTTCACAAATACATCTAGAATATTACTTCCATTCATTCCTTGAGTGCTGAATGATTTCTGAATATACATTGTATCACCAGCATTTAGTTGTGAGATGATACTATCCTTGATGCTTTGTACCGTTTGCTTGAAACCTTGATTGATATCGCTTACGGTATAGTTGATATGCAGGGGCGATTTGAATGGATGTCTAGAGATATTTACAAATGCGAATTTCACCTTCATGGTATCACCCTCTACCATGGTATCTTTAGAAAATACCAATGGATATTTTGTATTCGTTGGGTCGAGTGTTCCTTCTGCAATGCCTACATATCGAACTTGCCAACCCAAGAAACCGGGTGCTGTATGGTATTTAGTATCGCGTAGATGTGCTACCAAACGCAGGTATGGATAGGTTTTAGCATTGATGCTATTGATGGCAATGGAATCGTTGCCCATCACTGAAAATAAAAGTGTTTCAGAAGTTTTATCGGCACTTACTCCCATCACATCCATGAGTACTGTATCGGTCGAATTTATTTCCTTGGTATTATACCGTCGATAGGCCGTGCTCCATGAAACCGCGGGGCCAACTAACTCTGAGTTGAGTGTACCTTGAATATCGCTACCAATGAGGTTGGTGGTAGTTTGTAAAATAGGGTTCAAGCTATCCGGATTGATGAAACAACCAGCAGGCAAGCCAGCTACATAATGCAATGTATCTTCAACAGGAATAAAACCATTGCGAGCCCCCCCCTTTTGTCCCACCGCTACATAAGAAGTGTAGTATCCTTTGATGCCACGAGTTTTGGTAACGCCAAAACCTAATTTCTCGATGGTGCTAAACATACTCGTATCCCAATTGGGAATATCAGGGCCGTAGCGAGTGTATAGTGCTACGTATTGTCCATCTTTAATTCGATTGATATAGGCTTTGAATGAATCGACTTGAGAAGGAATGATGGTACTGTATTGCATGTAGCTTACATTGTATCCAACGGCTGGTTTGAAATAGTTTAATTGGGGATCGAGCGTAAACTGATTAAACTCCATCACAATTAAGTTCGTTGCCTGACCTCCTGTTACCCCTGCATTCAAACCTGCTTGATAACCATCGAGAATAATACCATAACCGCAATGCGCATAACGCGTAGTTTGCACGGTGATTTTTCGTTTCACTTGCATGAAGTCCATTTTTCTCAAGTGCGTATCAATCACCATATCCGTAGTTTTAATTCCTACGTATTGTGGGTAGTGACTTTGGCTCCATCCTTCTGAAGAATTTTTAACATAGGTGAATGATTGCTGTTGCCAATAACCACCGGCAGTATCAGGTAAATTTAATCGGGCTCTCCAATAATAAACGGTACTATCTTTCGCTGATACGTTTGCTTTCCATTGTGCAAGATGGCTCGCTTGTATTAAGGCCGATTGCTGTAATTGGGGACTATTAAAATAGGGCGTTGTATCTATTTCGAAATAAAATTCAGCATCAGTTTTACCAAATAAATTACTGCTTTGTGCGATGAGCGCAATTTTATTTGAGTCGATGATGGCATAAGGCACAGGGGTAATTAAATTCACGCCATTGCCAGGAATATATACCGTGAGGCTGGCAGTATTATTTAATTCGTTCAACTCAGAAATCTTATCGTTGGGATCAACCCATACTTCGAAATTATTGGTTCCAGTGGTTCGAATATCTTTCGATTTTATATAATAATAAAAGGTGTCGTTTCTAAAGGTAGCTGTAGTTTTTGTTAGCGGGTAATCAACCACATTGCTACCATATGTGCGACGAACTTTTATTTCTATACTGTCGTTAATTGCTTTCCCATAATTAGTGATATTTATACCCACTGCAAATGAATCGCTTACTGCAGTTGCATTGTAAGGGAAAAGGAATAAATCTTGACTGGTGATTTTGAAATCGGGTTTTGCTGCCGAAAAGATGCGTAACGCTGGGTCGCCCTGATATACAAGTTGCAGTGAATGATTACGCATTTCTTCACTCCCAGGGTTGTATGCCTGAGTACGTATAATCATTTGCTTAACTATATTTCCTAAAGATTGTCCGTAAGCATCTCTAGCTAAAAGAATATATAGACTATCTATCTGTGCAGCCAGGGTGCTAAGAGATGATGTATTTGATTGAGACATCCAAACGATAGCGCCTTTATCTTTTTCTAAAATAAACACCTCCCCTTTCGATGCAATATTTCCTGGATTACTGGTAGGGCATTTATTGAAGGCACCAGAGCTTTGATAAGCAATATTGCAATTGCCCATATTACATCCGTTCAAATACATGACAGGATATTTTTTATAATTATTTAATTGACACCCATCACCAAATTTTATATCAGTTTCATTTAATGAGCCATGACCAAAAAAGGTAAATAGGCCGGCGCCTTGATTTATTGCGTTTTGGATTTTCTGCTCCAAACTACTATCGATAGGCGAAGTAGAGTTCTTATTGAAGGACGTAACTTTTCCTCCATAGGATGGATTATTGATTATGTTCACATTTGTATTCATCACATTTGCGATATACTGAGCTTGCGATAAATCGTCGCCTCCAAGTAAATGTAAAACATTTTTCTTCCACCAAGTCGTATCAGGAAGCGCTTCGTAATCTTTCAGCTTTTGCAAATAGTTCTCCGCTTCGGCAGTAGTTTTGCAGGCAATTCTACCAGTAGCAATTGAAGGCTCAAAAAGTAACGACCCCTTCAACCCATTGGTAAACATATGATCACTCGATGGAACTCCAATACTTGGGACATAATCAAGATTATAGTTGAATGGATTGCGAAGTAAATTCGTTTGTTCACCCTTACCCATCAACAATAAATACTTGGGTGCGATGGTTGCATTTTCAAGCACATAGTCGCAAAAATGGCGCACCGCCACCGGATGGTGCAATCCGTAATAGAAGGCGTCATAAAGTTGATCAGAGGTTACTACGAGGGTATTGAAATTTTCGTATCGTGTAGCGTTATACGCTTTATAATCGTTGGCTTGCTGAAGGAATTTTTCATGTGTAATAATGAGGAATGCATAATTGGAAGCAGCATTCACATTTAGCATCGTAACGGGCTTTAATCCTACATAATTTATTTCTGTTGTATCTGCCATATAAATTTCCTTTTCAGCTGTAGTTGATGGGAAAATAATTTTCAGATTGGTTGAGGCCAAGGTGCTTGTTACACGAACATTATTGGCAATATCATACACTACAGGCCATTGCTTACTGCCATTACTATAATTGCTCCAGCTAACATACTGTTGGTTGGTTTTAAGATTATATTTTCGAGAAGTAGCATTTCCGAGTTCGAAAGTTCTTGGATATACCAAATCGGCATAGGCGATGGTGTTCCAATCGGCGGTGACATACAAATCGTTTATTACTTTTAGTTGCAGCGGAGTGGTTGCCCCCATAGTAAATGGTGTATCAATACTGATATTGGTGAGGAGCTGGTTGTAAAAGAAGACCAGCGAATCTTCATACAATTTATTACTTCCAAGCCAAAGTTGAACATGATGATTAAAACTTGAGTTGCCAGAAGTTGTAGCGTTCGATAACCCGCTCAACCAGGCGCTGAACAAAGGCTTTGGACCTTTATTATAATAGTTGTCGGTGACCAATGGAAAGGTTCCAACTGCCAATCCACTAAGTCCAACCCATGAACCTGTATATCCTTCGTTCATGGAATATTCCGACCCATAAATATTATCGCTTAAGTTAATGGGATGACCATAGTTATAACCATCGTCGTTGACGAGGCTATTATAGGTTCCATAAAAAAGACTATGTTGTAAAAAGTAGGGCTCCGGTATAAATGAATTGTAGTTTGTGTTTGAATATTCTGTAACACGAAGTCCAGGAGTAGTGCTATTCCAGGTAAGAAAATAGGCAGCGGTATCGCTTACAAAGCTGTAGTATGGATTCGCTTGTTCGCCCGATTTAAATAGCAATGAATCACTTCTACCATCGTTACGCGCACCAAAAAATTCGATAAAATCACCTGTATTGAATTGCCCATCGGATTCGCCAGCGATATAGATTGGTTGCTCCTTACCAAAGTGAAAGAGTTGAAAGTTTTTAGGATTGATTGAAGAGATTGGAACACTGGCCTGTTGTAAGGCATTAAAATTAATTCTATATATCCCGTCTTTATTGAGCGTTATCTTGTAATATGATTGAGTTGAATTGATCCATTCATTGCCAAAGCGCTGCTGTGCATGGGAAATAATTGACACTAAAAGAATTAGTAATGTAAATAGTTTTTTAAACATTAAACGATGTAAAATATTTTTTTTCAGTTAATTCTAAACAAACTGCAGGGTCTGATGTTTTTTAATTTTCTTTGTAGAACCCAATGCCACCTTATTTTTCAAAAATACTAAATTAATATGCAATTGCCAACAAAAGGAACCCTGTACCTCCTACCCAATTTTTTAGACGATAGCAATAGCATGTCGCACTTAGCACCACGAGTGGCAGAGGTAGCGGGAGGTATCACAAACTTCATTGGAGAATCAGAAAAAAATGTACGGGCTTTTGTCAAAAAAATATTACCCGAGAAGCTACAATCAGAACTACAAATCATGCTCTTGAATGAGCATAATGCCGATGGAAATACTGGCGCTTTGATGGCACCCTTGCATAAAGGAAAAGACATCGGATTAATGAGTGATGCGGGCATGCCATGTATTGCCGATCCTGGCTATCAGGTAGTAAGAAGTTGTCATGAGCATGGTATCACTGTGGTACCATTGGCGGGAGCATCGAGTATATTGCTTACCCTGGTAGGTAGTGGATTTATTGGACAACAATTTACTTTTCATGGATACTTACCTTACGATAAGGTATTGAGGCAGAAAAAGATCAAACAGATGGAGAATGATGCCTCTATAAAAAACTATACTCAACTATTCATGGAAGCACCCTACCGCAATAATCAGTTACTCAAGGAGCTCCTCGATATATGCGAATCAAAAACCAAACTCTGTGCAGGAATTGCCCTTACTTCACCCAAGGAAAAGATAATGATGCAGAGCATTGCCCAATGGAAAAAGAGTATTCCCGACTTACATAAAATACCGGTGATGTTTGCTATTGGTAAATAATGGGCCACAAAAAACGAGGAATTGAATCTTTTCTAAAAAATAACTAGCTTTGTGTAACTTCTTGAAGACTTAGTCCGTATCACCCATACTAAGCGCAATAAGCTAAAAGAAGAATTGGACCCCTTTCATGACTACCGCCGAATATAATCAGTGTGTAACGCTATACTCCGACGGGGTTTACCGCTTTATTGCGCATCAGATGCGGAATAAGGAAGAGGCGAAAGATGTGGTACAGGATACCTTCGAAAAAGTATGGAATCATTGTGGTAGCGTAGATTTCGCCCGTGCCAAGAGTTATATTTTTCAGATTGCGCATAATGCCATGATCGACAGGATAAGAAAAGAAAAAAGAAAAACCGATTTTAGCGAAGTGAAAGAGAGTAAATATAGCACTCAGAATGAATTTACCGATACAGAACGAATTGTGAGAAAGGCCATGGAGAAACTGCCGGAAGCTCAGAGAGAGGTAATTTTATTGAGAGATTTTGAAGGATATGATTATAAAGAAATTGGTGAGATTTTACATTTAAACGAATCGCAGGTAAAGGTTTATATTTTTAGAGCCCGCACCTTTTTAAAGAACTATTTAGGAAGCATGCAAAATGTGATTTAACCATGAAAGCAACACCTAAAATAACACGCAGTAATTATGAAGCCTTTATGGTGGATTATTGGGATGGTACGCTCACTCCAGAGGTACAAGAACAACTATTGCAATTTTTAAATGCCCATCCCGATTTACAACAGCTAGCAGAGGAGGCATCACAGTATACCCTTCCAAATGATGGTTTTGTTTTTGATGCCAAAGATGCATTACTCAAGGAAGAAATATCGGATATAACCATTGAGCATTTTTTAGTAAGCGAACTCGAACATGATTTATTGGCTCACGAGCAAAACGAGTTGCAATTGTTTTTAGCTGCCAATCCACAATATCAAAAAGACCGAGAGCTTTATTCTCATACCATTTTGCGTGCTGATAAAGGCATGGTATATCCACATAAGAATAGCTTAAGAAAAGGAGCTGTAACCCCTATGTGGATTAGATATGGTAGTGTTGCGGCGGCGGCATGTTTGATACTAGGTATTGGTATACTTCGTTTCAATAATTCCATTGACCCATTAAATAATGGCGTTGCCATTGAAAATAATAATACGAATACAATTGTTTTACCTAAAACCAATTCACCAGAAAATAACAATCCGAAAAACTCACAAGCTGTTGCACAGCTACCAAGCCGCAATAACACACCCATAGTGCATACTGCGCAATTGGTTATATCGGCGAATCAGCATGATCAAGTGCAATCGATAACTAGTAAAGAATCGGCGGCTGAAACGTTTTATAGTTATAGTAAAAACCGCAAGTCGGACGATTACTTGGATGGGTTGGTAAATAGTTACTTACCCAATCAGGTGGTGTTCGCTCCTATTGACATTGATGAAAACGAACCCGAAGAAGGTGCATATCAAGGGTCGACAAATACGGTGGTAAATACCGTAGGCGCCTTTGCAACTAAGAATCTTTACAAAATAATTAAGGATACCACTTTAGCGAATCAAATTCAAGATCAACGCTTTAGTGTAAAAACCCGCATTGCAAAAACTGTGGGTTGGGCGACAGGAAAAGCGTCGAAAGGAAAAGTGCAAATCAATGCCATTCCAAATACTGATGGAACACTATCGGCAATGAGTTTCAGTAACGGCAAATACAACTATACCAAACGATTTTAGAACTTGCGGACTGGACGTTTTTGTTTAACATTAAACAATCCAACAAAAATGGAATAACCCAACAAGGCACCAAACCCAATTTGTCTCATCACACCTAGTAAGTCGGTAGATTGCCATTCCTGCATTACTTTCCCATTTTTTACTTTGCGAATAAAGATACCATGGATTTCGAGGTTCTTTTTGTTGGCAGGGGCACCCATAAATTTCCCTGTATTTACTGCAGTTGAAATAAAACGCACCGATGCATGATCTCCATCCACCAAGATTTGTGGGAATTCCATTTTTAGGTTAGAGAAAGCGGCTTTCATGTCTTGCATGAAACCAATATATTCATCCTTAGTAAAAACAAATCCATCGCCAGTATAGGTGAAGTTTTTGTCGAGTAAGTTATCGAGGTCATTCCAGCGGCCTTCTAAAATTGCGTAAGAAACAGCGAGTGCTGTATTTTTAATTTCCAATGTATCCATGATTAATAATTTAATTGGATGCAAAAGTGCGTTCGGATATTCAATGCCACAATACACTACCCAAAAAGAAAGTACTATCAATTCGGGTAGTACTCCCCTTTTGGGATATATTTGCTGAAATAATATTGTCATGAAACGTTATAAAATCGACGGCACCTTTTTTTATTGTCCAGTAGATTTAACCCTCTCTGTGATTGGAGGGCGATGGAAGGGTTTGGTATTTTGGAATTTACGAGAAGGACCAAAGCGATACGGCGAACTCAAAAAAATATTGGTAGGAATCAATGATAAGATGCTTTCGCAGGTATTGCGTGAATTGGAGCGTCACGAAGTAATAAGCCGAAAAGTGTATGAGGTGATACCTCCAAAGGTTGAGTATTCATTAACCAAAGAAGGAAAAAAATTATTGCCAGTAATGCAGATGATGGAAACGTGGGGAAATAAATTTAGTGTTTAGCCGTCTTCTCAACTATTGGTAAACCTGAATAGAACCATCAACCGTAAAAGGGGCTGCGTCGCCCATATGAATTCCGGAGAAGCGAATTTTCCAAATCCCAGTTTCTTTGGTATACGCATCAACGATGGCTTGTAAGGGAAAGAATTCATCTTTCAAACAGGTTCTTCCATTGAAGTTAAATTCCAGTCCAGGGGTATTATTGGGGCTGGTAAATACTACCTTATCCATTTTTATTTCAGTGTTGGTACACGATGCTTTGAACTGAAGTCCGGTGCCGCCACTGGTAAGTGTTACCTCTGTTACCTTGATATTGAAAGTTGGCACTACTGCTTTGGGTTTACAAGCAACCATCATACTAAGCATCAATATCAAACTAGTAAAATGAAGTAATCGAAGTTTCATGAAAAAATTGATTTAATCGGCATGATTAATATCTACAACAAATATAATAAAATAAGATGTAGTGAATTGTCAAATCAATTATACTCCATCAAGTATGGCTTGATAAACTGATTCAGGTCGCCATCCATCACGCTTTGCACATCACTCGTTTCGGTGGTGGTACGAAGATCCTTCACCAATTTATATGGATGAAAAACATAGTTTCGAATTTGCGAGCCCCATTCAATTTTCTTTTTGCCAGCCTCAATCTTAGCGCGTGCTTCATTTTGTTTGCGCAATTCCAATTCATATAATTGAGATCGTAACATTTGCATGGCCCTTTCCTTATTTGCAATTTGAGAACGTTCGACCTGGCACACCACCACAATTCCGGTGGGTTTGTGGGTGAGTTGCACTTTCGTTTCCACCTTATTTACATTTTGTCCTCCTGCACCACCTGAACGCGAAGTTTGGAACTCAATATCGGCATCCTTAATATCGATTTCTATACTATCATCCACTACTGGATAGCAATAAACAGAGGCGAAAGAGGTATGTCGCTTGTTGGCCGAATCGAATGGACTCAATCGAACCATACGATGTACGCCATTTTCACCTTTTAAATAACCATAAGCAAACTCCCCATCGAACTCCAGGGAGCAGCTTTTAATCCCTGCTCCATCGCCCCATTGCAAATCGAGTTGTGTTACTTTGAACCCGTTCTTCTCACCATACATGGTGTACATACGCATGAGCATTTCGGCCCAATCCTGACTTTCGGTGCCACCAGCTCCTGGGTTTATAGTTATAATGCAATTGAGCTGATCTTCTTGATTTTTAAGCATGTTTTTGAATTCCAGCGCTTCTACTTTTTCTAAAGTTTTAGAGAAGTTCAAATCCATTTCTTTATCGTCGAGGTCACCAGCGATATAAAACTCCCAAAGCACTTGCATATCATCGAATGCGGCTTTAACTACTTTGTATGCTTCGGTCCAGGTTTTCTTAAGTTTAATTTGTTTTAGCAAGACTTCAGCTGCTTTTGGGTCGTCCCAAAAATTGGGGGCATGCGAAACTTCTTCCATCTCCTGAATTTCCTCAAGCTTTTGAGCAATTTCCAGATAACGGAATAGGTCTTCTACCCTGCCTTTGATGTCTTTAAATTGAATATCGGTCATGAGAGTTTAATTGATGTGCAAAAATAGGACATTCCAAGGACGCATTGGAAAAAGTATATTAATCAATTAAATAGTTGCGTGTGATTAATCTTGTTTCTCTTTTTCTTTAAGATAAAGTTTTACGAGTAAAAGCTCTTTTCCTTTACGGAGCTTGCCCCAAGTAATTACTGTTTCGTTACTAATACGAACGTATTCACTTGGGTAAATTAGGATATTGTTTTTATAATTGTCGATCATTGCCACCTTTGTCGCATCTCCCTTTTTCTTAACATAGGCATATACCAATCGGTTCTTGCGGCTATTTCCGAAGGTGTAGTAGAATTTGTTCCCATCATGTTTAGCTAGCTTTTTCTCATTAAAATTGATGTCTGCATCATTAAAGACAAAGTAAGTTCTTGAATTGGAAAGCAATGCGATATGTCCTTCCAATACCGGTGACCCAGCTACTTGCTTTTTAGGAATGATTAATGTTTTCGAAATTTTTCCATCAGCATCTAAATCGAATTCAACAATCTGCATATTGTAATATATATATCTGCATGATTGCACCCCTGTCTTAGGATCTGTAGTACATACCTGTGTCATCCATTCTGCTTGAGAGATGATTTTCACCGACCCATCATTCTCGTAAAACAAACCTCTAATATAGAATGCACTTAAGCCAGCCCCGTTATCTACCGATTTCTTCACTCTTCTTGTTTGTCTTTCGTTGGCACCATTGGCTACAAAAATTCGAGTTAAATCTTCTTTTGGAATTTTATTAAAGTGGCTTGTTTCGATTTCCCAATTACTAGTATTCACCTTCACATAATAAATTCCATTTGCTCCGTACTGATATTTCTTCTCTCCTCCTTCACGGAAATATCCGGTGAAAACAATATCTCCCGAATCGAGCACCCAACCAAATGCAGAGCTCAATGCGCTCCCTTTTTTGGTAATCTTAATTTCGTCCAGTTCTTCATTATCAGCTGTGACACCAAACACTTTAAAATTGAGTGTGTTTTTAGCATCAGGATCCGCCTTAATCTCATCTTTTGATGCTTTATAATATGCTATAACAATAACCTTCCCATCATTGGTAACCAAGTATTCTTGAACATAGAATTGTTTGTTCTTATAAGGGAAGCTCATCTTTTTCTTGTAAATTTTATTGAGCTGGTCGTCATAAAGCCATAGCTCTATTTCTTCTTGTTCGCTTTCCTTAGAAGTTAATTCTCGATAAATTAGAATCTTTGATTTGTCTTTTGAAAAAACCTGACCTAGGCTTCCGATGTATTTTCTTTTTGATGCAGAAATTTTTGCCAGGACTTTCTCTTTTACGATATCCTTTCCATTACGATCCGTTATTTTGCCATACACAAAATTTTCATCATCCTTTCGATTGTAATAGCCATAAATGGAGGTTGTTTCCTCTGCCCTGAAAATTCTTCTAATCCAATCTACATCCTTACCTCCATTTACTATAGGAAGTTCGAGGGTAAAAGTCTCTTTCTTTTTCAAGGTGAGGGCGTCATAAGAAGTATACACTTGGCCATTTTTCATTCTATCGGAAACAAGAAATTCTTCGGGAGTAGAATATATTATACTGCTATAATAATTCTTTTTATGTTTCGCCTCTGGGGGAGGTATATGCTTTCCGGTTTCGAATGCAGGTTTTTGAGCTTCAACCTTGATTGCAAGAATTAAACAAAGAATTATAAAAATAAGCTGGCTATATTTTAGTTTTTCCATATCGCAAAACTATAAATATCTATGATAAATTTGATTTAATTAAACGCTTCAGCGCGTTAATGATTATCTTTGCGCCGTATGCTACACGTTAAACTTACCGAATCCCAAAGAGCCATTGAATTAGAAGATCGTTTCGGGGCCCATAACTATCATCCTTTACCTGTTGTGCTTGAGCGCGGTAAAGGAGTACATGTATGGGATACAGAGGGTAAAAAATATTATGATTTCCTTTCTGCATATTCTGCTGTAAACCAAGGACACTGTCATCCGAAAATTATTGAAGCCTTAACCAAACAAGCCCAAAACATAACACTTACTTCTCGTGCATTCCACAATAATATCTTGGGTGAATATGAACTATTCATTTGCAAATATTTTGGATTTGATAAGGTATTGCCAATGAATACAGGTGTTGAAGGCGGTGAAACAGCTTTGAAACTGGCCCGCAGATGGGGTTATGTAGTTAAGGGTATACCTGAAAACAAAGCAAAGATCATTTTTGTTAGTGGCAATTTCTGGGGTAGAACTTTAGCCGCCGTATCGAGTAGCACCGACCCAAGTAGCTTTAAAAATTTCGGGCCTTATATGCCTGGATTTGAAATTATACCTTATAACGACCTAACCGCATTATTCAATGCCTGCAAGGATCCTAATGTATGCGGGTTTATGTTTGAACCGATACAAGGGGAAGCAGGTGTTATTATTCCTGACAAAGGATACTTGCAAGGTGTACGCAAAATATGTACTGAGGCCAAGGTATTGATGATTGCCGATGAAATACAAACTGGACTTGGACGTACTGGAAAGATGCTTGCATGCGATCATGAAGAAGTGAAACCCGATATCCTAATACTTGGGAAAGCCTTGAGTGGTGGCGTATTGCCAGTGAGTGCTGTATTGGCCAATGATGAAATAATGCTTACCATTAAACCCGGTGAACATGGCAGCACCTACGGTGGTAATCCATTGGCTTGTGCTGTGGCGATGGCGGCATTGAAAGTATTGAAAGATGAGAACCTTCCGGAAAATGCCTTGAGTATGGGAAGTGTATTTAGAGGCCGAATGAAAAAGGTTGATGTACCATTCATTAAAGAAATTCGTGGTAAAGGATTATTCAATGCGATTGAAATTGATCCTGAAAAATCAAAATTTAGTGGCTACGAAATTTGCTTACGATTAATGGAAAATGGTTTATTGGCTAAGCAAACTCATGAAAACACCATTCGCTTTGCTCCCCCACTCACGATTACTCGCAGAGAGATTGATTTCGCTTGCGATATCATAGAGGAAACTTTCATGGAATGCGTTTAATACCTAATATTTTAAAATACAGATTATATATTTTGTTGCCAGGTTTGGTAATACTATTAGCTGCCAAAAACTTCAATAGCAACTCGAGTGCCCATGCATCTTCCATTAGTGCCATGGAAAATCAAAGTGGCATCGCGGGAAAGAAATTAAGTAATATAGATAGTTTGCTCCAGAGCGCCGATATTGTTGTTATCGATTTTTGGTTTACCGGATGTCCGCCTTGCGTTAAAGCAACTCCTGAATTGGAGGCGCTCTTTGAAAAGTATGGCTCATCTAGGGTGAAGTTTTATGGTTTGACTGCTTTTGATGATGATACACAACTTGAAAATTTCAAATCAAAAGTTAAGGTTACATATCCTCTCTTGCAAATAACATCGGAGGTGAATCTAAAATATTCTGTGATGGATTATCCAACCCTAAAGATTTTCATGAAAGGCAAGCCTGCACTCACGATTGAGGGACATACTGAATTATTCAAAAGCCAGGTGGAAGAACAAATAAAAGCGCTTCTCAAATAAATTAGTGCTTCTTAGATACCGAAATCATCGGACCAAAATTACCTTCTAGTTCTTTTGGATGAAGATCAGAGAGATACATTTTAGAAATAGCTCCATCCAAAAACAATGCGTTTTGGCATTGAAAAACATCCTTAAAAAAGGTGGCGAAATCAAAGAAATTTGACTCATTGAGTGTGATGGCGAAAACCACCTTCGTTTTACTCGGCATCACTCCTACCCCACTTCTTATTTTCAAATTCTTTGATTCTTGAATAAATGCTCGATGAATTTTACCATTGATTACGAGCATGGGGCCCGACTGTGTAGCAAGCTTCCATTGCTTGATGGCTGCAGGGCTGAGCCTTTGCACACTCTCAGTAGTATCGATATGAGGGGTATTTAATTTATCGAGGTAAAAAACACCATTGGGTTTGAGATAGAAATTTGCATTGGTTCGAGCACCACCGGTATCCAACTCAAAAAAACTTTTATTGTTTTCGGATACAAATAATCCTTCTGGATCTTCATCCGCAGTATACATTCCAGCATTGGTAATCATGAGAGGAAGTATGCTTTGTGTTTCCAATAAATTTTTCACGGCACCTAAGGAAAAAAGGTGCATTCCAGACTTCGGGTTTAATAAATGAAGCTGTATAATATCGCTATCTAAATCGGCAACAAATAAGTTGTATCGTACGTTCTTGAACAATACAGTACGACTGTGTTTGATAGTTGCCGCATAATGTTGAAGCTTCACCAACAATTTTTGAAACTCTTTCTTCTTTTTATCCGATTTACTTAGCCTTAAATACTCATCTACATAAACCTGAAATGAATCGATGGATATCACCGATGATTCTCTAGAAATTGAATGAGCTGTTGTTTTAAAGAAACCAAATGATACCAAGCCAAGGGCTATGATTCCTAAAAAAAGCATGGCTAGTTTGGAGTTCTTCATCTATTTTTATTTGGAGCAACTAATTGAAATAGCCCCTGCCACTCCTGGTTTTGAGTGCAATACACGAACTTTTTTTGGTGTTTGTTTTTTGAAGTTCAATCCATTTTCGTGATATACCCCTTCATAAAACTCAATCTTGATGGTATTGGGACTGATGCTTCCGTTGTTCCATGCTTTCACGATGAAATCATTTTTTTGTCCGGGCTCCAGCATCACAGTTCGAACGATGATATGATGTTGTTTCAATTTTATCATTTCGTGTTGCACGATTTCTACGCCGTTGAAGTACACAGAAACCGTATCATTGTCTTCCTGACCGTCGTCGTAAAGAACCAAAGTCAATTGACATTTATTGAATTTTAAATCGGGGGTATAACTTACCTTATCGGGTAAGTACATTTTGGTAACCGTTTTCTCGCGTGAATCTTTTTTGTTGACGTTGGTATCGAGCACCATCACTTGAAACGTGCATTGGGTAGTGTTTCCACTGGCGTCGGTGGCTTTGAAGGTGATACTGTTATTCCCAATCATGAATGGCATCCCACTTGCTGGTCCTTGAATAAGTACCAAGGAATCGATGGCGCAATTATCTGTTGCGATGGGCAATTCATAATTATAAATCATGGATATAGCATTGGCACTACTATAAATAATGGTATCATTGGGGCATTGTATTATGGGAGCTTCATGCTCGAGCACTGTAACTTTAAATGCACACTCTTCAATAATTTTATTGGAGCGTTCGCGTTGAAATCGGTTGATGGTGGTGCCGCAAGGAAATAATCTTCCGCTGCTCAAACCTTCTACTTGCCGGTATTTGCGAATATCCATTCCTTCGGGAAAAGAGTAGCGTACTGTTGCACCGCATAATCCGTAGTCGCTTTCCTTGGTAATATCACCAATACATTGCGCGGCATCTACCACCACCGTATTGGAGTCGGAAGTGAGATAAACCGCAAAGCTGCAATCGGAAATATTATTGGCATCATCGGTAGCTTGAAAATGAAGCACCGTTTTTCCTTTGGGGAACATGGCTCCAGAAGGCAGTCCAGCAGCAAGTTTTACCGATGCATGTGAGCAATTATCGGTAGCCTTTGGTATAGTATATTGATAAATCATTCCTGCAGCATTAATATCAGAGATAATGATTACCGTATCGCGAGGGCAAATAAATTGTGGCGCTTCTTTATCTACAACGGTGATGGTGCTTTGGCATGTTCTCACTGTGCCAGTGCTGGTTGTGAGTTCATAGGTAATGGTAGAGGCACCTATTGGAAATTTATCACCGGTGCGTAACCCACTCACTTGACGCAATCGCCCAGAGCCACAATGCGCATCGATGGATGCCTTATTAAAATTTACGCGTGCATAACATTGACCGGGATCGTTACTTACTTCCATATCCTCGGGGCATTTCATATCAATGGTTTCGGAGGAAGCAACTGCTGGAGTTCGTTTGTATAAATCGGTAATTTCTGTTTCTGTTATGGCTCCATTAAAAATATGTAATTCATCGAGGGCCCCATAAAAAAACTCTAAATCGCCTGGTACATCCTTTCCAATATTGAGCGGATCGACATTTACATTGAGCGTTTTACTATATTTAAACTCCCATATTTTAATATTGTCTACATAGGCTCTTACATAGCTACCATCGTAGGTGAGCGCATAAAAATACCATTGACCAAAAGTGAATGTATGGGCTACAAAATTGGTATCATACTCAGTAAAATCGGTATTGATGGAGATGGTACTTTGAATGGGCGATTGAAACATCTGCACCCGATACTGCGGATTATTATAATATTCTTCGAAGGTATTGCCCTTACAAATGATGGTGAGCCAGCGATAGTTTTTTGTAAAGTAGGTACTATCCATTTTAAACCAGCATGTCACACTAAAGCTTTTTAATGGAGATGCTAATGAAAGAGAATTTGGCACTTCGATAAAGGCATCCTTGCCATTGAATTGTACTGCGGCACATGGATTTCCGAAACGGTCGGCAGTGGCTTTAACGCCACCTCTCATTTGTCCGTCGTTATGATTACCACTAAAATCGGCCACACTATTATCGAAAGGGTAATACGCAATCTCTGTTTGGGAAACAACTTGCATACCCAGTAAAATTAGAAGTATAAAAAATATCGAACGAATACTTGACATGTAATTTTTTATTGAAAATAATAAGCTAACAAATTCACGGCAACACTAATATCCTTAGCACCTTTAATCATTTTGTTGGTCGTACCATCCTTATCGTAGAGTTTAAAAACATCCTGGTCACCAGTATCTAAATTAATCATGAAGGTGACTTCCATATCTTTAAACTCGTTTAAAAATTCGAGTGCTTTTTTAGAGCCATTATAGAGCGTCGCATATTCTGATGATTGAATGATGGCGTGTACAATCTTGCCCTTCTCATCTTTACCAATAGCCAAAAAACGACGGGGTGCAATGGCAGGTGATGCGTTGAGAAATGCGATATCCAATTTGTTTTTGTATACGAGCAAATGCGATTGAAACACGGTTGCCTCATGGCCTACCGCCCATTTGGTAAAGGCTTGCATATCCCAAGCCGATTTGCGTAAATCATATTTTTTTGTGGTATCAATGCCATCACCTTTTAGTTTGAGGTCACCTTCTTTAAGGCTGCTTACTGTGATTCCGCCATTGGCATTCACGATGACCAGTCCGTCGAAATTTTTTGCCAGTGTTTTATTTACTACAACACCATTATCAATGGTGAGCCCAACAGGCACTCCATCATAATCCATATAGGTACCACTTGATACGAGGATGAGGCTTTTGCCATCCACCCATTTTTGATAACGTTTAAATACATTATTGCCATTAAAATCGGCGGCGGCAAAGTATTTCACTTTCACCCGGTTTCCATCGCGATGCATGTATATTACATTGAACTGATCTTCCTTGTATTTCACTGAAGAAATTTCTACATAGTTACCATCATAACCAAGAGAAATAACTCCAGGGGCCATGGCCGATTTGAAAGCAGAGGTAATGATTAAGAATAAAATGAGGGCGGGGACAAGCTTCATAATTTAGGGTTCGCAGAACTTCGTTTAAAAATATAAATATACGGAAATATAACGATCAATACAAGCAATAATACCACCAGTTTATACGCAATCGACGTGGCATGCCAAAATTTATTGAATAAGTAGGAGCCATTCTTTTGAATGAGCTGATAGATAATTTTTTCGAAATAGGTTCCTTTCACTGGGGTACTAAACTGTTGCTCTTTTAAACGGTCGCAGAGGTAACGGAATTTGTAATTGTACTTCACTGTTGCATCCTTCTCATAATAACCTTGAAGTGCATTGGAAATTGCATTGAGCCAATGGTTATAAATTACCTGATAGAGGGTAGCACGGGGTTCATCAATAAAAGAGTAGGCATTGAATTTCTCGGCCCATTGCAAGAGTCGAATTAAAGTATCGGGGTGGTAGGTGTCGTAAGCTGATTGTATCCGCTCTTCCAATTTTTCGGTGAGCGCAATGGAAAGAATTTCTTGGTTTAGCATCTCATCATTTTTGTGAATCGAATCCATGGCCCGCAGGTCGGAGCGCATCCTTAATACATCGTACAAGTTGGCCTCATCCAAATATTTTGAATATGGAAATGATGCTTTAAGATCCAAGCTATCTGTTGTAGAAAGTAAGGCATAGATATCGTAACTATTAGCCAATGGTGCTTGCTTTTCTACTGGGATATCAGAAGCATAATCAACCTTGGTAATGAATGCGAGCACCAGCATAAATGCCATGCAAAGCAGCAATAGTAGCCAATTGAGGGGATTTGAAAAAAATCGTTTCATTTCTTTTTGGTATTATGATTACTTAAAACACGGCAATCGCTCTTCGTTTTATGAGCATCATTCTCAATCGGGTTTGCGATAGAAAAATCTAGCTTTCAGTGGGTCAATTACTAATTCGAAGGTGGATGTTTCATTACATCGTCCGATGGCTTTCACCAAAATTTTGGTGGTGCGATGAATATCGATAACAGCCGTATCTCCTTGTGCGAAAAGCTTTTCGGGGCGGCACGTATCCTTATACCAATTCCACACGGCATCTTTTCCCAAGAAGCCACCTGCCACGCGTAAGGTTGCTCGTTCCCATTCGAAGATAGAATCGGGGCGAAGAATTCGAGCACCCTCAATATTCGACTTCGGATCGACAATCACCTTTACCCATGTACCATTCGATGCATTACATACCCCATCGCGACTCGCGAAGTAGGTGGTAGTTTGTAATGGAAAGAAAGTAACAAAAGCTCCGGAAGCCACCACGGGGCTCGTCAAGGAGTCGGCATACCAATTGAAGATCCCATCATCGTCGGGTAAAAAATTATCTATTTCCAGTTCTACTTTTTCACCTTCGCATACAGGCCTTGGTTTATATACGATGGAGAATCGTTCATTAGATTTAGGTATCACTGGAATCTCTACTGTTACATTGGATGTTGTATCCTGATAGCCTACTCCTCTCACGGTATAGGTGGCTTTTGTTGTTGGAGTTACGATGAGTGAATCGCCAGTACCGATAATATTTTTCATCGATTCGTCGGAGTACCAAACCCATTGTGTATTCGATTCGAGTTTACCACTATCTACATACAACGTCATGGGATCGCCGATGCATGCAATTTTGGGAGCGATGATTCCTCGAGGAGCAATGCTTTTGCTTTCACGCACTTCATCGGCAACGGAGATGACTACTGGAGGTTCTTCATTTGGAACCTTAGGCTTTATTCCGCTACCAATTACGGTTATTTGAGTGCATTTGGTTTTAAATCCATCGCCTTCCGCCCTGACGAAATAGGTGGTAGTTTCAATAGGTTTTACTTTGATGCGTTTGCCACGTCCGATGCGCTTGCCACGACAGTCGTTGTCATACCAGCACCATTCGGCTTCCACGCCCAAATAGCCTGTGCTGATGGCGAGGTTGGTATAGCCGTTGATGGTGAAGCTATCAATGCCATCGGGTTTTACCGAATAGGCACGAGGCATCATCCCCGATTCGTTATGCTTGAAACGCGAGGCATCCACATCATAAGAAGGCTGTATCATCATGATGGCTTGAAAGCGGTTATCGAGCGATTCAAAAATTAATCCATCGACATAGCCGCCACCAGGGCGATAGAGTTCGACATACAACTCCTGATAAAATAAATTATAGTTGCAATCGATATAATTCATTTTCCAATTGAGATAATGCGGGCGGGTGCGGTATTGCCCTGTTAGTCGCGTTCTGTACTTGAATAATTTACCATCATCATCACAGCTATTATCCGAATAATACAATTGGAATTCCACCTTAATATCATTGTCGTTATAGATGGTGTGCCAATCCTGCCACCCCGTTTGGGCAGTGACGGTGCGCAACCCCATCGATAGCAATAAAATAAAAAGATAACCCCTTCTCATGAGTTTCCGAAATAACAAAAAAACACCGGCTATCTAATCCTAACTTATTCGTTGATAATCGGCTATAAGTGCGTGTTTGTCTACCATTGCCTACAATGAAAGGGATCAATTTGTATAAAACATATTTTTGAAAAATTGATGATTGAGATATTGTCACAAATATTTCTACTCATCGGCTTGAAAAAGAGGCCCTGATACACAGTGCAAGTATTCAAAAATATTTGAATACTTGTTCATTTCTCAAATCATTTTCTATATTGCAAAATATTTATAATTACATGAGGAAGGTTTTTACATTACTAAGTATTCTTTTTATATTCAATTCAGTCAAGTCGCAAACAGTGATTACTGGAAGTGTACGCGATAATACTACCAACGAAGAAATCATTGGCGCCTCGATTTTGCTTGAAGGCACCCAAAATGGAATCACTACCGATGTACGGGGGAATTTCAAATTGGTTATTAAGGAAGTGGTCAAGCCTCCTTTTGCATTGATTGTTTCGTATGTAGGGTATGAGAAAAAGAAGGTAACTGTAACCGATATCAGCAAACCCATTGCAGTAAAACTCACACCCACTAAGGTTGACTTAGCGGGTGTAGATGTGGTAGGTGACCGTATCAAGGAAAAGCAAAAACTCAATCCATTGACAGTAGAACAAATGGATGTGATAGCCATTAAAGAAACGCCAGCCGCCAATTTCTATGATGGATTGGGGCAAATGAAAGGCGTGGATATTACCGCTGCCAGTATTGGTTTTAAGGTGGTGAATACCCGAGGATTTAATAGCACTTCGCCAGTACGGAGCTTGCAGGTTATTGATGGGGTTGACAATCAAGCACCCGGACTCAATTTTTCATTAGGTAATTTTTTAGGTGCTTCCGAGGTTGATGTAAAAAGCGTTGATATCATTTCGGGAGCCAGCTCTGCCTATTTTGGTCCGAATGCATTCAATGGAGTAATATCCATGAATACCAAGAGCCCATTTACTACGCCAGGATTATGTGTGATGTTGAAAGGCGGAGAAAGAGGATTGCTTGAAACGTCTATTCGATATGCCGATATGTTTAGGTATAAGGATGGGAAAGAAAAATTTGCATATAAAATAAACTTCTTTTATATGCATGCCAATGATTGGGAAGCCACCAACTATGCCCCCATCACCAATAGTAAAAGTAAGGCAAGCAACCCTGGAGGGTATGATGCCGTGAACCGTTATGGCGATGAGTATTCCTCCTTTCAAAACTATTCCGATTCGGCGAATTATTTTCGAATCGTTCCGGGCTTAGGAGCATTCTATCGTCCAGGGTATGAAGAAAAAAATATCGTAGATTATAAAAGTAAAAATATCAAATCGAGTGTTTCTTTGAACTATAAATTAAAAGATAGCACAGAGTTTATTTTGGCTTCTAATTTTGGTACTGGAACCACCGTGTATCAAGGTGAAAACCGATTGAGTTTGAAAGATATTCTCTTCTTCCAGAATCGATTTGAAGTAAGAAAAGAAAACAAATGGTTTGTTCAGGCCTATGCTACCAATGAAAATTCGGGCAACTCATATGATGCAGTGCTTACGGCAACGTTGATGCAACAAACCTCGAAGCCAAGTGATAAATGGGCCATTGATTATTTCTCTTACTGGTATGCGAATATAGTACCTCAAGTACAGGGTCTTCCAGGGTTTCCTCAATTTGTGTTTGGCACGCCGTATAATTATGCAGCTGCCGATTCGGTGATGAAAGCCAATAATAATAAGATAGAGCAATGGCATGATGATGCTGCCAAATACTCCAATGCTGCCAATCCTAATTTTGGATATTCGGCTTTTGCAAAGCCAGGAACGGCAGCCTTTGATTCGTTATTCAAACTCATTACTTCTCGTAATATTTCTTTAAACAAAGAATCGTATGGCTCTCGATTGTACGATCGCTCTTCACTGTATCATATTCGTGGGGAATATAAATTCAAACCGACGTTTTGCGAAATTACTGTTGGTGGAAATATGCGTAAGTATATGCCTATTTCTCAAGGTACCATTTTCTCGGATACGGGTGCTTCAAAAATTACCAATTCGGAATTTGGCTTTTATGCAGGATTAGAAAAAAGAGTACTCGACGATAAATTAAAAATAAACCTCACTGCCCGTTTGGATAAAAATCAAAATTTTAAATATAATTTCTCACCAGCAGCATCTTTAGTATATGCATACAATGCCGATCGCATATTCCGATTCTCTTTCTCATCAGCCATACGTAACCCAACCTTGCTTGATCAGTACCTATACTATAACGTAGGGCCTGCCATCTTAAAGGGAAATGTAAGTGGTTTCAATCATTTGATGACTGTAGGTTCATTTGTTGATGTGCTTGATAAACAAGATACCACTCGTGGAAAATATTTCAATGTGAACCCAGTACAACCCGAAAAAGTAAAAACCTTTGAAGTGGGTTTTCGCGGGAAATTTTGGAAACGAATTTATGTTGATGCTGGATATTATTTTAATTATTACCGCGATTTTATTGGATACAAATTGGGTGTTGATGCACAATTCAACAACCTGAATAAACTCGATTATTACCAAGTGTACCGAGTGGCAGCCAATGCAGGTGATCGCGTTACTACCCAAGGGTTCTCGGTGAATGCCAATTATTATTTCAAGAAGTATTTTGTATTGGGTGGAAACTATTCATGGAATCGACTAAACCAATTTAAAAAGGTTGACTCCGTTCCAATTATTCCTGCTTATAACACTCCAGAGAACAAGTTTAATATTAATGTTGGGGGGCGTGATTTTGAAGGTAAATTATTTAACCTAATTAATTTAAAAGGATGGGCCTTTAATTTCAATTACAAATGGGTACAAGGATTTACGTTTGAAGGTTCGCCACAATTCACTGGCTATGTACCAACTTATAGTTCGCTCGATGGGCAAATAAACTATACCTATACCAAATGGGAAACTACTTTCAAGCTAGGCGTTTCGAATATGCTTAATTCTCAGTTCTTTCAGGTATATGGCGGGCCCTATACTGGCCGATTAGCGTATGCCTCTGTGCTAGTGGATATTAAAAAACATAAATGACCGAGGGACTCAAAAAGAATTTGTTTAATAGAAAAATTATAATACGTTTGTAAATCATAATCAATCAATCTTAATTAACCATCATGAAAAAGTTTTACCTTTTATCTTTAATTGTATTTGCAACATGGTTTAGCTCCATGGCGCAAGTTCGTTATCTGAACGAATTTTTCACTTCTTACCAGTTTTCGAAGGACTCGGTATATGCTACCAACTATGAAGTACTTACTGGAACACCAGTGGCCAAGTCGTTGAAATGCGATATTTATCAGCCACCTTCAACTGACCCTGAAACAAAGCGTCCGTTAATCATTTTATTACATACAGGAAGTTTCTTGCCAAAATATTTGAACCAAGGACCTACTGGATTTAAAGATGATAGCGCTACTATGGAACTTGCTCGTGGCTTTGCTCGCAGAGGTTATGTAGTATGTGTACCTGCTTATCGTCAAGGATGGAACCCAGCAGCTTCTACTCAAGAAGCACGTGCGGCTTCTATCATGCAAGCCGTTTATCGTGGCGAGCAAGATGCGAAAGCAGCAGTTCGTTACATGCGTAAAAACGCATCAGTTTACAAAATTGATACCACTAAAATTGCAATGGGTGGACAAGGTACTGGAGGTTATATTGCATTAACCTATGCATATGTACATACCAATGCTGAAACTCGTTTATCGAAATTCATTGGTTCAAACAATCTTCCATTTATTGATACTGCCTTATTAGGTGATATTGATAATGTACTTCCTGGAATCATCAGCACGCCGAATAACCTAGGTTACAAATCGGATATCAACATGATTTTCAATTTAGGAGGTGCAATTGGCGAAATCGCTTGGATGAATACAGGTGAAATTCCAGTAGTTGGAGTTCATAGCTATTCAGATCCTTTCGCTCCAGATACTAGCGGTATTGTAACTGTACCAGGAACTACGCCTCAGGCAGTTATTCCTGTAGATGGCAGCCGTAATATCTGTCGCAAGGCAGTTCAATTGAACTTACAACCATGGAAAAACTGTATGTTCACAGATCCTTATTCAACTGCTGCTGCAGTAAACAATGAGGGAATCTCTGGATACTATCGTTTAAGAATTCCATATCCTTCTCCATATATTTACCAAGCTGCACCATGGGAATGGTGGGATTCGGCAACTACCGTAGGTGTTGCTTACTTAACCTACAAAGCCATTGGTACTCCGGATACTACTGCTTTGAAAAATGCTAAAACTTGTCATACTAACGGATTGGCTACCAACCAATTTATGAGCAAAACCAAGGCGATGGCATATATCGATACCATTCAAAACTTCTTAGCTCCACGTATCATGGTGGCATTACGCCTTCCAGGATATTTAGGACCGTGCCCACAAGGCGCTGTTGGAGTGCAAACAGTGATGGCTGAAAATGCTATTGAAATGTACCCTAACCCTGCTCATCGCGAATTCTCTATTAAGGCGGGTAGCCAAATTCGTGAAGTAGTGGTATTGGATTTATCAGGACGTGTGGTAGCGCAAGTTTCGGGCTATAGCCAAAGTGAAATTACTATTGATCGCAGTGCATTAAATAACGGGATGTATCTTGTAAAAGTGACTACTGCAAATGGAAGTTCGGTACAACGTATTGTATTGAATTAATTAATCCATTTCATAAAATTAAAAGCGGAAGCATTGCCCTTCCGCTTTTTTTATGGGCGATGAATTTTAGTGAAGACGGATTGATTTGGTTGTGAATCAAATTGGAGAAATTTCGAATTCATCAATAGCTACACGATTGGCCCCTACAGGGCAAAATACAGAGGGGCGGAATTTTCTCTACCCACGATAAGCCCCTACAGGGCTGGAATACAATGGTAAATCAAGGTTGAATAATAATCTATAATGATGAATTGATTTTGTTCCGTAGGAACTTATTGTGGGTAGCAAAAGCAAATCTCTCACATCTCGGCTGTTCCGTAGGAACTAATCGTGTTGCGCATCCGAAGAGCTTTAATTTTCAAATTATCATTCCCATTGTATTCATGTCCTGTAAGGACATTTGGTGGGTAGAATGGAGGCCCTTCCTGAATTGACGTGCCGTAGGTACATTTGAATGTATTGTTTGATGAATATGAAATCATAATATTATAATTTAATCATGTATTCAAAAAAAAACATTCTATGTTCGCCGCAGTTGGTGTTGCGTGCATGCCTTTGTGCCAGCCTCACCAACGGCCTAAAAAAATAATTTCAATGT
>CANLPK010000002.1 GCA_947492885.1 Bacteroidota bacterium | reverse complement strand
ATACATTCCGGGTACCGTAGTCATCAATTCATAATCGACCCATAAGCCACCCATGGTATAATGTACCGCAGGGTAAATTCTCATTGGCATTTCGTATGGATTCTCACCGGTAATCTGTTTGTACATATCGAACAAGTTACCATATTTTTCTTTGATTACTTCTTTTCCTAATCGTAATATTTCGTCGTCGCTGGCATTTTGAAGACCCATTTTGGTAGCTTCTACTTTACCATAACGCATCATATTGAATTTGAAGTCGAGGTATACAGCCATTTTACTTGGACCCACTCCAAATCCAGCATCACAGCGTTCTTTGGCAGCACGGCTCGCTACGTCGCGAGGTACCAAGTTACCAAAAGCCGGGTATCTTCTTTCCAAATAATAATCGCGTTCATCTTCTGGAATATCTACTGGGCTGCGGTTATCGCCTTCCTTTTTTGGAACCCATATACGTCCGTCATTACGAAGTGATTCGCTCATGAGGGTTAATTTCGACTGATGATCACCACTTACAGGAATACAGGTAGGGTGAATTTGAGTGAAGCATGGGTTACCCATTACGGCACCTTGCTTATGTGCACGCCAAGCAGCGGTAACATTCGAACCCATCGCGTTGGTACTAAGGTAGAATACATTTCCGTATCCACCAGTACAAAGCAATACCGCGTGTCCGAAGAAACGTTCTAGTTCGCCAGTGATTAAATTTTTCACGATTAAACCGCGAGCCTTGCCATCAATCGTAACAACATCAAGCATCTCGTGGCGGTTATACATTTCTACAGTACCCATACCCACTTGACGTTCGAGGGCTGAATAGGCTCCGAGCAATAATTGTTGACCCGTTTGACCTGCAGCGTAAAAGGTACGTTGTACTTGAGTTCCACCGAAGGAGCGATTACTCAATAAACCACCATATTCACGTGCAAATGGCACCCCTTGCGCCACACATTGGTCGATGATGGCGGTACTTACTTCTGCTAAGCGATGAACATTTCCTTCGCGGGCACGGTAGTCGCCACCTTTAATTGTGTCATAGAAAAGGCGATGAACGCTATCTCCATCATTTTGATAATTTTTTGCAGCATTGATACCTCCTTGAGCGGCGATACTATGCGCACGACGAGGAGAATCTTGAAAACAAAAAACTTTTACTTTATATCCTAATTCGGCCAAGGAGGCTGCCGCTGAAGCACCTGCCAATCCGGATCCTACAATGAGGATTTCGAGATTACGTTTGTTGGCTGGATTAACTAAAGGAACCGAACTTTTATACTTACTCCATTTGGTTTCGATAGTTCCTTCGGGTATTTTAGACTCTAATTTAGACATGATATTTTATATTAATAACACAGAGAATACTGTGGTGGATTTTAAAACTTAATAACCTCTAAGATAAATTACTATTGGCATGGCAGCGAAAAGAAGTGGTAATACAATACTGTAAATCATACCAATCATTTGAATGAGTGGCGTGTATTTTTTATGATTGATACCAAATGTTTGGAAAGCCGATTGGAAACCATGCATTAAGTGGTATGAAAGAGAAATCATCGCTACTACATACACGATTACTACCCATAAGTTAGAGAAAGTCTCTACCATTTTAATATACAAATCTTCCATTTTCTCTGGACCGTAGTTAACTTCTTCCAATCCAGTGATACGCGACTTCACCCAGAAATGCGCCAAGTGAATAACCAGGAAGATTAGGATTAATGTTCCTAACAAACCCATGCTACGGCTGTACCAAGGGCTGCTGTTTGCAAATTTGGCATATCCTTGCGGACGCGCTTTAGCGTTGGTACGGGTAACAATGGCCGATTGTATAACATGCCAAATGATACCTAGAAAAAGGACAACTTCACCCATACGGATGAAAAAACTGACCGCCATAAAATGCGCTGCTCTATTGAATAATTCCCCATCGTCGGGAAAAAACACCAAGGCATTGATGCCACAGTGAACAACTAGAAACAACATAAGAAAAAGCCCCGTGATCCCCATCACATATTTTTTACCGAGGGTGGAATTAAGTGTTTGTGTAAACCAGTTCATCGTATTATTAACCGTTAAAAATTCGTTATTTTGTGACCTTAATCTTAGCGCAAATTTTAAAAATCAGCACTTTAAGAAAATTGAGCGAAGATAGATACGTACTTTTGAATTTTCAAAACTTATTCTATGTTTCCTATTCAAATGTTTTACACTAATTATATCAACTCTAAATAATGCACCAAAAAACGGAAGGAATTGTACTGCATTCGTTGAAATACGGTGATAATGGTTTGATAGTAAAAATTTTTACTCGTGATTTGGGGTTGAAAAGTTTTATGGTTAAAGGATTTAGGAGTAGAAAAAGTTCCCTCAAGGCATCCTTATTTATTCCATTGACCATCATAACCATGGACATTGATGGGCGAAAGACCGCGGCGGCGTTTAATTCCATTAAGGAGGCCCAATGCTTGTCGCCAATGCATCAAATACAGAGCAATTTCAGCAAGCAAGCCACTGCGTTATTCATTGCAGAGGTGCTCTATAAAACGATTGCAGATGAGGCGGCCCATGAAGATTTATATGAATTTATTGAAAGCACCTTGAAATATTTGAACGATACGCCTTCACTACCATCCTTATTCCCACATTTTTTCTTGGTGAGGTACAGCCGTTATTTGGGGTTGTATCCCAATGAAAATGCAGATTCTGAATTGTATTTTGATATGCGAGATGGGGTTTTTACGAGTATCCGTAATTTACATTCCGATTTTTTCATGGAAGCGGAGAGCAACGCATTAAAGACTTTATTAAACTCGGATGCAACGCAGATTGGGGAATTAAAGTGGAGTAATTCGTTGAGAGCTAGTTTACTTCAAGGCCTATTAAATTACTACCGGATTCATTTACTGAATTTCCGAGAAATTAGATCCCATGTGGTGCTTTCGGAGGTATTGAGGGGTTAGACACTATTCAATTTTCAGTAACGCTTCTGCTGCTTTCTCAAGGGTATCTTGATCTTTAGCGAAACAGAGTCGTAGCACTTTATTATCTGCATTATTATGATAAAATACTGAAGTAGGAATACTTGCTATTTTATTTTCTATGGTAAGCTTTTTCGCAAATTCAACATCGTTCATGTCGGTAATTTTTTCATAGCCTACACTTTGGAAGTAGCTACCACTGCAGCTCATCAATTTAAACTTACTACCTTTCAATAATTTTCTAAAGAAGTCGCGCTTTTCCTGGTAGAACGCACCTAATTCCAAATACTCATTTTCCCTTTTTAAGAATTCGGCCAAGGCGTGTTGCATGGGCGTATTGGCAGCGAAAGCCATGAATTGGTAGGCCTTTCTAATTTCGCGAGTGATATTTTCGGGTGCTAAAAAATAACCTAGTTTCCAGCCAGTGGTATGATATGTTTTGCCAAATGAACTGATTACTACACTATGTTCAGCTAATTTTGGAAAGCGGCAAACACTTTGATGTTCGAGACCATCGAAAATAATATGTTCGTATACCTCATCACTAATCACGATGATATCTGTATTCTCAACAATCTTCTCCAACTTTTGCATATCGGAAGCGGAGAGCACGCTACCTGTTGGGTTATGAGGGGTATTGATGATGATAAGACGCGTTTTGAATGACACCAGTTTCTTTACATCATTCCAGTCGATAGTGTATTTGGGATATTGTAACCTAGCGTATTTGGCTACGCCACCAGCCAACCGAACAGATGGAGTATAGGAGTCGTAACAGGGTTCAATAATAATTACCTCATCACCAGGAGTTACCAGCGCTTCAATAGCAGCGTAGATGGCTAGCGTTCCTCCGGGAGTAATGGTTACTTCGGTTTCTGGATTATATACTGCCGAATATTGCTTTTCTGTTTTTATGGCAATTTGCTCACGTAGTGCAAGTAGCCCAGGCATTGGGGCGTATTGATTGAATCCTTTATTCATGAATTTGTTCACCAAAGAAATCAATTCTTTACTACACATGAAATTAGGAAAACCTTGGGCTAAATTTATCGCTTGATTTTCGGTGGCAAGCTGTGACATCACGGAGAAAATACTTGTTCCAACCCCGGAAAGTTTTGATTTTAGGAGACCATTAAATTGCATTAGTTCATTTGTTTATTAAAAAAATATCTGTGCCCTGAAAAACAAAGGCACCCTTCCAATATAAATCTGACCTGGATAAACATATTCACTATTCTTTGACTGCACCAAATCGGTGAAAATCCCTAGGCTATAGCCATAAGTTCCATAACCGATACCCAATAACATTCCAGGATTCCAGATTCTTTTGCCCGGCAAGATATAATTTTCAAAATTAATATACTCGAATTGTGCCTGTGCAAAAAAAGTTTCGGCAATATGTTGGCGAATAAAGATGTCGGGGCCGTATTGAAAGTAGCTATTGTACTTACTTGTAACTCCAAACATTTGCAAACCCGCACCCACAATGGTGTTTTCACGCACCTTATATCCTACCTGAGGAGAAATAATAAACAAGGTATATGGATAATAAAATTGCAATCCAACGCTACCACCATAAACGAGGTTGTCTTTCACTTTATCCCAGTCGAGGGCATGAACCGTAGTATCTGCTGTGGGTACGTTGGCAACTGGTTCATCCTCGGTGGAATCAATAACTTGCGCCTGTGAAGGAAAGCAGAAGTAAATAAATGCAAAAAGAAGAATGATTCTGAGACCTTTCATATTGCAATTTTACACCAATAGAAAGTAATTTCTGCAAATGCTTTGTTATTTGTTTATAAGAATACTCTGGTAATACCCAAAATGATTCCTTTCTCCAATACTAGGATTGCGATTTTGCAGGCATTTACAATACTCTTGATATCAAAGACCCTAAAGTCATATTTTAAAAAAAATGTATTATAAATTTCCAAAAGTGGTTTTTTTAATTTTACTTGCAAAAAAAAGAAATTCTAAAAAACCATCTCATACATCATGAAACAAATTTTCACATTTTTTGTAGTAGCATTTACACTTACCACATTAACACAATCCTGCAGCAAAAAAAGCAATGCAGTGAAAGGTTGTACTGATCCTAATTCAGTAAATTTCAATAAGGAAGCGACAGAAAGTGATGGTTCTTGCCAATCAGCTGATTCAAAACAACGTTATTTCATCATGGATATTACCGGTACTTGGTGTCCTCCATGTGGTTCATATGGCATCCCGGGATTTACAAAAGCTATTGAAATTATTGGAGAAAGTAATTTAGTAGCCATGAGTGTGCATGCATCCGACGCCATGTCGTGTGCTGCTGGAAACGAGTTGCAAAACTACACACAATATAAAACCACCTCTGTTCCTCGTGTAGCTGGAGGTTCTACTTTAATTTTCCCGGCTGGAGTATACAGTGATATTAATGCTACTGCGAATAAAATTAAAGGAGAATCAGACAAAACAACTTCACAGGCTGCTGTGGTAAATTGTTATGTTGGTAAAACTGTTAATGGAACAACTGTAACCTTAGATGTTAAAGCAAAATTCTTTACCGCTGCTAATGGTGACTATTATGTTGCCGCCTATGTATTAGAAGATGGAATCGTTGCATCTCAAGCCTTGTCAACCGGAGGAAGCAATGCAACCCAAGTACATGATCATGTATTGCGTGGCGCTTTTGGCGTTACTTTTGGTGAGTCGCTTTCAACAGGTGCAGCAGAAACAGGAAAAGTAGTTTCAAAAACTTTAACTACTACTTTAAACAGCACTTGGAAAGTAGCGAACCTTCGTTATGCTGTTGTTATTTGGAAAAAAGATGCAAGTGGCATTTATAAATTCGAGAATTGCACTGAAATTAAATAGTAATTTTAGTTTACAAATTAAAAAAGCATCCAATAATATGGATGCTTTTTTTTGTATAAAACAATCGGAAATTCTGCTTAAAACATGCAACCTAGTTGCTTTTATTCGTCAAAACCGAAATGAGTTCTTCTCTAGGTTTACCCATTTGAATGAATTGCTAATTTATGACAAAACTATTTAGATTTATTTCAGATAATTTTTAACTTTGCTTTTTTGCCATATTTTAGAATGAGACATTTATTACTCTTCTTACTTTGTATTCTTTCCCTTTCAACTGCTGCACAACGATTCCGTTGGGCTCAGGGTGCTAGCTATAATGGCAGTGGTGGAAATGGAATGGCCTATTACCGCAGTGCTACTGACAAACATGGAAATGTTTATGTTACAGGTTATTTTTCAGGAACTGCCAATTTTGGGGGAGGAGCCAGCGGCAGTGTAGTTAGTTACGGAGGACAAGATATTTTTCTAGCAAAATATGATACCACAGGTGCCCTGGTATGGCTAACCTCAGCGGGAAGCACTAGCAATGACTATGGTTATTCGTGTGCGATTGACTCAGCTGATAATTGTTATTTGGTAGGAACATTTTCTGGGACCTGTAATTATGGGAATGGGAAAACAATGACCGCCTGGGGAAATACAGATGGCTTTTTGGCGAAATACAATAAGAATGGAGCATGTTTATGGGTAAATCGTTTTGGAAGTGGCAGTTATGAATATGCCAATGGGGTTGATTGTTCTCCTAATGGGACTGTCTACGTAACAGGTACATTCACCAATCAATGCCAGTTCTTAAGTCAGACGAGCCCCTTGAGTAATACCTGTGTTCAAGCCAGTGGATCAAACTATGATATATTTCTTGCCAAGTACAATTCAAGCGGTGTTTTAAGTTGGGTAAGATCGGCTGGAACTGGACAATGGGCCTATAGTTGGGATGTTTCCGTTGACGATTCAGCCAACGCATATATTACAGGATATTATTATGGTACTGTGACCTTTGATAATAAGATTTGGCAGGGATCGCTTTGTGGCATAGGTACCATATCGCCAACTGTATCAATTGCCTTAAGTTCAGGCACAAATACCTATCATGGATTTATTGCAAAATATTCCGCCACTGGAGTACCCCAGTGGGCCATCAATTGTCCTGGAGGCAATACCTATGGCTATGCCTATTCTATTGGCGGAGATGGATTCGGCAATTTATATGTCACCGGGTATTATAGTGGCACAGGAACCTTTGGATCTATCTCACTATCAGCATCCTCCAGCGGTTATGGAACCTTTGTAGCAAAATTAAATACCAATGGAGGATTCGAATGGGCACGTAATATTCAAAACAATTCAAATACTTGGGCGTGGGGATATGATGTATGTGCGAATGCTTCTGGGGCATGTTTTGTTACTGGTTATACCTATACAAATACTACTAACACTGGTTATATATGTAGCACCCCGTTTCCTTCCAATAATCAGTCCTGGGGCTATCACACGTATGGTGTAAAATTCAAGGCGAATGGTGATTGTGCCTGGAGTGTAAGAGGGAGCTCACAGAATGGCTCCAATTCTTGGGCTTATGGATATGGCATCAGTGTTAATGATTTTGGAAGTATATACATGACTGGATATAATCAGCCCAATCTTAAGTTTTATTTGAATGCCGATACCGCTACAAGTTATGGAAATGTAAATGGCACCAGTTGGGGTACCTACCTTGCCCATTTTGAAGACGATAATTTTATTCTTATTGATAGAACAAAATCGACGTATTGCCCTGGTGATTCATTCTATTTAAAATATGATGCCTATGGTGTTTATGCCGACTCGAATATTTACAGAGCGATGATTAGTGATGGTAATGGAGGGTGGCAAGCCTACCAATACGTAGGTCAAAAGGTGGGTTCTAATCACGATAGTATCCTTGTTAAAATTCCAAAGAACCTGCCCAATGGGTTAGGTTATCGATTCCGCGTGGAAGCCTCTGCACCCTTGGTTCGAAGTAATAAGAGCCTGAATGATGCTGCAATAGTTCGACCCGTAGCAAATATCATTAATCCTGATGATACAGTCTGCTTGGGAGATAGCTTACAATTGAATTGTGACCCTGCCTATAAATATAAATGGTTTAGCAATTTTAGCATTCGTGATTCAACGGTGAGGAAACCCTATATTAGTCCGCCAGCAACCACAAAAATATATTTACGTACACTGAATTTAGCCGGTTGTGAAAACTATGACAGTATTCGAATTGTTGTGATTGCCCGTCCAATACCAGATGCAGGACGTGATACGAGTGTTTGTATCGGCGATAGTTTGCAGTTGATGGCTACTGGAGGAGTTCGTTATCGATGGTATCCAGCTATTGGATTAAGTGATAGCACTATTGCCAATCCGAAAGTTTTATTGAGTGCCACTCGAACTTATCATGTCATTGTAAGTAATAGATTTTGTGAGGAAGAAGATTCTGTTGTGCTCACACGAAGGGCACCATTACAAATTACAGGATTTTCAGATACCACTATTTGCAAAGGACAAAGCACCATATTGCATGCATTGCCAACTGGTGGTTATTCACCAGGCTATTCTCTTAATTGGAATAATGGAGTTGGTAATGGAAATTATATTATTGTAACTCCCGCTAGTACTACAACCTATCGTGTAATTTTAAGTGATGGTTGCACTGAGCTTAACGACACACAATATATTACCGTCACGGTTCGTCCAAAACTAAGTGTAACTCCTCGTTTAGATACTACCATTTGCAAAGGTCAGAGTGTGATGCTTTATGCCAATGGAAGTGGAGGCTATACACCAGATTATTTGTTCTCCTGGAGTAATAATGCAGGTAATGGTAAGCAGGTAATGGTAACCCCACAAGTTACAACCACCTATAAAGTATTGTTGAGAGATTATTGCACATCACAAAATGATAGTGCCATTGTAACTGTTTTTGTTCGCGGAGATTTGGATGTAACTGCTTCAATTGATACTACAATTTGCATTGGACAGAGTGCGGCACTTCATATCTTAAATACCTCTGGTGGAGATAATTTGAATTACCATTACGACTGGTATAATTCGTCGAATTTATTAATTAATAATAACCCAATATGTAATGTTTCACCTGTTGTAACTTCGAATTATTATGTAGTGGTAACAGATAATTGCACCAGTAAAACCGATACTGATTATGTTACTGTTTTTGTAAGAAATAAATTAGATATAACCGCAATGGCCGATACCACCATTTGTAAAGGAACAGCCACTTTATTAAAAGTAAAAACAGCAATTGGAGGTTATGCGCCTAACTATACTTACTCATGGTATGATGCTTCATTCAACTTAGTTGGAACAGGAGCTCAAACGCTATCCCCAATAATCAATTCTCCAAGTAAATTCTATGTAGTACTACGTGATAATTGCACAGCAATTACAGATACGGATGAGGTGGAAATTTTCCATCATGCTCCTTTGAAAATTACGGCTCGAATTGATAGTATCATTTGTATTGGACAAGCAGTTTATTTATACGGAAAAGCCACAGGTGGTGACAGCTTACACTATACTTATAAGTGGCTTGATTCAACTACAAATGCCCTGATTGGATTTGGCAATTACTTATCGGTAGTTCCATCTGCAACAACAACATATAAAGTAGTGCTTAGTGATAATTGCACACCAAAAAGAGATACAGATTATGTTAAGATTAAACATCGTCCTGCACTAGTTATAAAATTCCCTAAAGATACTACCATCTGCAGAGGTAATAGTGTAGATTTATTCGTTGATGGAAGTGGCGGAGATAGTACCAGTTATGAGTTCAAATGGAATAATGGGGCTGGTAGTGGTAGATCAACAAAAGTTACCCCACTGGTTACTTCTTCATATAAAGTAGTCCTTACAGATTTCTGTACCTTGAAATCGGATTCTGCCATTATTAAAGTGACGGTATTAGATCCACTAAAAATAAATGCTGGTGCCGACAAGAACATCTGTTATGGGCAGTTTACCACCATTACACCCCCACTTACTACTGGTGGAAAACCAACGGGGTATGGTTACGCTTGGTATAACTTAACTACAAATACCATTGTAGGAACTACAAAGAGTCTCACCGTAAATCCATTAGCTACAACAACCTATCGTGTAGTATTTACCGACAACTGTACGGTTGCTAAAGATAGCGACGAAGTGGTGGTAGTGGTGCAGCCTACACTCAAAGTAAAAATCATGTCGCCTTCAGTAACTGTATGCAGAGGAACCAATATCAGCTTGCAATCGCAAGGTAGCGGTGGTTATGATGCAACATTGTTCCAATACAAATGGAGTCAGAATTTAGGTAATAAAGCGAATATTAATTTTGCACCCGATAGCACCCGTTATTATAAAGTGACTTTGAGTGATGGATGTAGTCTACCTGTTAGTGATTCTATACTAATTAATGTAGAGCAATTGCCACAGCCTCAATTTACGGTAGCTGATAGTATCGGTTGTAATCCATTTACTGTGAATTTCATCGATGTTAGCACAAACAATGCGAACAATCGATACTTATGGTATTTTGGTGATGGATCACAAGACACCATTCCGAATCCAACCCATACATATAATAAAGTAGGCAAGTATAAAGTTGAATTACGATTAACATCACCAACGGGTTGTACTAATATTATTTCTAAGCCCGATTATATTGTAAGTAATATTACACCGATTGCGAAGTTTAATTCGAACCCTGTAAAAGTAAAAGCATCTGATGGTTCTGTTTACTTCACCAATCAAAGCAGTTATTCCGATTCGTTGCAAATGCAGTATGGTGATGGGCAACAGCTTAGCTGGACCGCCAAGAACCAATGGTTCCATAAGTATACCGACACGGGAGTTTATATTGTGCAACTTACTGTAAAGAATAGATTTAATTGTACTGCTTCTGCGTTTGATACGATTGTTGTTGAGGAAGATTATAATTATTTCATGCCGAATATTTTCTCTCCTAATAATGATGAAAAGAATGAGATTTTAAAACCATCTTTAACATTTGTTGATCATTATACCATGAAGGTTTACGACCGTTGGGGCACCTTGGTTTACAAATCGCCTGATCAACATTGTGATGCAAAACAAACTTGTGGATGGGATGGAATGTTCAGAGGAGAGCCTGCTCCAGAGGCCGTTTATATTTATCAGATATACATTCTCGATAAGGACTTCAACGAGCATTACGAGAAGGGCACCTTTATCTTGATTAGATAACACTCAAATTATTTATTGTGTTACTTGAATTTTTATTAGCGAATCGATATAGTGCGTGAATTTTTGCGCTCCATGTTCGTTTAGATGATTTACATCGCTGAAATCACTTTCTGCAAAGACTGGGTAGTTCATTGTTTCGGGGGAAACCACAAATATTTTCGAGGTATTCTTTTTAATCATTGAATCCAGTAAATTTTGATTTTCACTCAACCATTTTTCATTGAGATTGCTCTTATAGTTTTTCATTAACGGTGGAGTAACGAGCCAAAGCGAAATGTTTTTTTGCGCAAGCATTTGAATTATTTGACCCAATGCCTCGGTACTCTTCTGCTTATTGGATTCTTTTAATCCGGCTGTATGCGCAGTAGCTCTAGCCATAGCGTTTTCATCGGATAGGCTTCCCTGCTCATTGGCGGGAACCAATAAATATCCATTGGGTTGAAATCCTTTGGTGAGATTTGTTTTAAAGCCTGAGAGGAATATTTTGAGCGACTCGTAGGGCGTATAACGAAAGATGGCAGCATAATTTTTCAGTTCAAAGCCTTGATTCAAATTTAATTTATAGTGCTTTTCATAGAAGGCTGTTCTCCATGCCTCCTCCCCTGTTTCGAGATTTTCTCCGAAAGACAAATAAGATAAACCAAGAATTACTGTATGTAAATTGGGCATGGAGTCGAGATACATTGCCAATATTTTTTCATCGATGGAATAGGTTTGGCTCACATGCGCCATATTAAAACCACGTGAAGAGAGATACGAAGGATTCAATCCTTTTAGCATTTCTGAGTTTCCCAAAACCAATAACTCTGTAGCTTTCTCATTGACAATAAACTGATTCATTTTATATGAATAAGAATTTTCCAATGCGTTCAGCTTAAATTCTAAATAAGAACAAAACACCCAGCAAGGTGATGTTACGAGCAAGAGTCGGATGATTATTTTTCGAAGTGCTGCCATAGAATTTAGAACTGGAAATAGATAAACGTTCGATGCTCAAAGACGCCAAAAAACAAAATGATAAAGAGCAAGAAATTAAGAAAAACAATCCTATGTATTGGTTTGGATGCATGCCATTGAACGGGAAGATTTGAATTTTTCACAGCCCATTCTATTCCGAGCATCAGCAATAGCATGGCACCTGAAATCAACCATAGGTGGCGTTCTATGGGGATTTGCAGAAGCGAATTAAGTTGTAGGTTGCTAAATAAGTTTCCAATAATATACAATGCATCATGCATCGTAGCCGCACGGAAAAAAATCCAACAAAAATCAATGCCGATGAAGGTGATGAGGATGGCTAAAACGGCAGGGAGTTTTCCAAACCAAGGATTCATATACCTGTTTGCAAAAACCAGAAGCCCATTCAAAATCCCCCATACCAAAAAAGTATGATTGGCCCCATGCCATAATCCGCTTAAGGCGAAGGTGATAAACACATTTCTAAAAAACCATTTCTGATTACCCCCCAGTGGAATATAAACGTACTCTTTAAACCAGCTTGAAAGGGAGATATGCCAGCGGCGCCAAAATTCTGAAAAGCTCTTCGAAAAATAGGGCATATTGAAATTAATCATCAGGTCGAAACCTAACACCCTGGCGGTGCCTCGAGCTATATCGCTATAACCACTGAAGTCGCCATAGATTTGAAATGCAAATAAAACTGTTGCGATCATCAATGCATATCCCTGATAGTTTTGAGGGTGTTGATATACCGCATCAACAATCGTAGAAAGATTATCGGCGACCACCATCTTTTTAAATAATCCCCATAAGATCCATTTCATTCCCAATGAGAAATTATCGGAGGTAAATACATGATGTTCTTTAAATTGATGCAATAATTTTTGTGGTCGCTCGATGGGGCCAGCTACCAGCTGAGGAAAGAACATCACATATAAGGAATACACCAGCCAGTTGCGTTCGGCTTTTTGCTTGCCTCGATAAACCTCTACAGTATAGCTAATGGCTTGGAACGTGTGAAATGACAAACCGATGGGCAAGACAATATTAGCAAATATCGAATTTGAAGGAGGCATGCTCCAATGAAAGAGTAATGAGAAATTGGCTAGAATAAATGCCGCATATTTAAAAAAAGCAAGAGCTCCCAAATTGGCTACCAAGGAGGCATACAGCCATTTCTTTTGCTTCGAACGATGACCAATATTTTTTTCAATTTGAATTCCCGCATAAAAATCGACCGCGATGGTATAGGCTAGAATGAGAATATATACTGGATTGAAATACATATAGAAATAGCAACTGCTTAGGAGCAGAAATGCATTTCTGTATTTTGATGGCAGTAAAAAGTACCCTGCGATGACCACCGGAAAAAAAATCACGAAAGCGATTGAATTGAATAGCATAAGGGTATGGCAAAACTAATTTTTTATTCGTTTTAATTGTGGCAAAAAAAAGAAAAGTGATTACAACATTTATCGGCATTCCATTTCAAGGAATACCGCTTTCAATTCCGTTTCAAATTGTGGGATGGGTGTACGATTGTGGCGAATAAGCGTTATTTTCGCGGATATGAGCGTGATACATTTGCTACCTGATCATACTGCCAATCAGATTGCTGCTGGAGAGGTGGTGCAACGCCCTGCGAGTGTGGTGAAGGAGCTGCTGGAGAACAGTGTGGATGCGAAGGCTACCAAGATTATTTTGAATATTAAGGAGGGCGGAAAGATGCTCATTCAAATTTCCGATAATGGGATTGGGATGAGTGAGGTGGATGCTAGATTGTGCTGGGAGCGACACGCTACAAGTAAGCTCAACGTAATTGAAGATTTGTTTGCATTGAACACCTTTGGATTTAGAGGTGAGGCATTGGCAAGTATTGCTGCGGTGGCTCAGGTGGAAATGAAAACGCGAAGAGCTGAAGATGAACTAGGGACCCATTTAATTATAGAAGGAAGCCAGGTGAAGCGTCAGGAAGTCATTGCTTCTAATGTTGGGACCACCATTGCGGTGAAGAATTTATTCTTTAACGTGCCTGCCCGTCGTACTTTTTTGAAGAGTGATGCCGTGGAATCGAACCATGTCATGGAAGAATTTTTGCGTGTGGCATTAGCGAATCCGCAAATTGGTTTCTCGATGACCAATAACGATAATGAAGTATTTCATGTATTGTCTGGTACTTTAAAGCAACGTATCATTGGCCTCTTTGGAGAGAAATACAAGGAGCAAATATTGAGTGTAAATGAATCAACACAGATTGCCAATATTTATGGCTTTGCGGGCAAGCCCGATTTTGCGAAGCGCACCCGAGGGGAGCAATTCTTTTTTGTAAATAATCGATTCATTAAAAATTCCTATCTCAATCATGCGGTGGTTGGTGCTTATCAGGATTTGATGCCTACGGATAATTTCCCATTTTATGTTTTATTTATTGATTTAGATCCATCGACCATTGATATCAATGTTCATCCAACCAAGACTGAAATCAAATTCAGGGATGAAAAAAACCTATATACTATTTTAAAAGCAGTGGTAAAAAGAACCTTGGGGCAACATACGATTACGCCACAATTTGATTTTGAAACACCGGCCACCATTCAGAATTTTACCCCCGATTTTTTCAATCGAGATGAAATTCCGTCACCCCCACAAATCAAGGTTGATACGAATTACAACCCTTTCGATAAGGGCAATTATCATCCAACCCAAGAGAGTTATCGAGAGCAAGGAAACAAATTGAACTGGCAACAACTTTACCAGCCCGATCAGAATACAAATCAAACAACGCCAGAGCGAACCATCCAGCCTTCTTTGGGAAATATTGATGAGGATGCTCCCGTTCAAAAGCAATTCATGCAGATTCATCGTCGATATATTGTTTCTTCAATAAAGAGTGGCATGATGCTCATTGATCAGCAAGCAGCACATGAGCGAATATTGTATGAGCGTTACTTGGAACAAATGGAGAAGAATACTGGGGTGAGTCAGCAGCTATTGTTTCCAGTGGTATTGCAATTTAGTGCTACCGACCTGGTGCTCTTTCAGGAATTGAAAGAAGAATTTCAATCACTCGGGTTTGTGCTTGATGATTTTGGCAATAATCAAATTGTGGTTAACGGCCTTCCTGCAGAAGCCAATGAAAAAGGCCCTCAGCAAGTGCTTGAAGGCATGTTGGAACAATACAAGACGTATAAAACGGATGTTAGAATCACTAAGCGAGAGAGCGTAGCACGCAGTTTGTCGAAACGATTAAGTATCAACTATGGCAAGGCGCTAAGCAATGATGAGATGCGTAATTTAGTAGATGAGCTTTTTGGATGCACCATGCCTTATCAAACTTCTGATGGGAGCGTCATCGTAAGGATGATTAGTATGGATGACTTGGAGAAGATGTTTTAATTTCAATCAATCATTTTATTTCAAATTAGGTTTAGCATAAGCAAGAATTTGCTTGTTCAATCATGTTCTGAATTTTCTCTATAAACAATAAGCCCTGTAGAAACTAAGTTCCACAGGGCTTATAAACCAATTTATAATGAATTCTTCTAGCTTATTATACGAATCTTAGTTCTCGTTCATTTCATTTTGTTCTTTCAAGATGCGTTTGGTTTGACGACGACGCAATTGTTTTAATTTCAAACGATAGCGTATCAAATACATACTAGGTGCTACAATCAAAGTAAGGAATGTAGCTACAACCAATCCGTAAATGATGGTCCAAGCCAATGGGCCCCAGAATACTACACTCTCTCCACCTAAATAGAAATGAGGGTTGAACGTAGTAAACAAACTACCGAAGTCCATATTCACACCAATGGCTAAAGGAATGAGTCCGAGAATCGCAGCTGAAGCCGTTAATAATACCGGAGTCATACGAGTTACACCCCCTTCGATAATTGCTTGACGTGTACGCATTCCTCGTGCCTTGAGCTCATCAATAAACTCGATGAGGATGATACCATTCTTCACTACGATACCGGCGAGTGCTAGTATACCTACACCCGACATGGCAATAACAAATGGGCGACCCGAAATGGCATAACCTAAGAACACCCCTGACAAGCTAAATACGATGGTTGAGAAAATGATTAATGGTTTGGTGCTTGAGTTAAATTGAATTACAATAACCAAGAACATGATAGCAATAGCAGCACCAAAAGCTTTGAGTAGGAATGCTCCTGTTTCTGCTTGATCTTCCTGAGAACCACCTTGTTTAATTTCGTATCCATCGGATAAGCGTACATCTGCGATGATTCGTTTTAAGTCGGCATTAACAATATTGCTATTATACCCTTTTACCAGACCACTATATAATGTAACCACACGTCGTTGTTGTTTACGATTGATACCATTATAATTCTTTGCATTTTCAACTCTTGCTATAGAAGCCAAAGGCACTGTTTTCAATTGACCCGTGCTCATATCACGGAAGGTGATATTTAAGCGAAGTAAGTCTTCTGGCTTCTCACGATATTGTTCTTGTAGGCGCACGATGATTGGAATCTCATCTTCACCATCGCGGAATTTGGAAGGATTACGATTGCCATTTAGGGAGGCAAACATGGCACTTCCAATTTGTCCGATTGATAGGCCTTCTCGTAATGCCTTATCATTATCGATAATTACTTTCAGTTCCGGCTTATCAAGAATCAAATCAGTTTTAAGCTGATCAATACCTTGAATTCCAGAAGAAGCGATTAACCCTTTTACACGTGCTGAAATTGCGATGAGTGAATCAAAATTATCGCCTGTGATTTCAATTTGAATATCTCGACCCGTAGGAGGACCATTTTGTTCTTGTTCAACAGAGATGGAAGTCCCCGCGATGTTTTTGATATTCTCTCGAATTGCCTTTAAGATTTTTGAAGTTGATTTACCATTGCGATGTTCAAATTCCTTGAATGCCACGGTAACCTTGCTTTTATGCGATTGTGCTGCACGGTCGGGGTTACGTGGGTCACCTGCGCCGATGGCCACATTGGCAATAACCGACTCTACGATATCCTTATCATCAACAATCGCTTCATTCACTTTCTTTTCCAATATTTTGGTGATACTATCGGTATAGTGTAATTCAGTACCAATAGGTAATTCGCAATAAACATATACGAAATTAGGATCGCCTGATGGGAAAAATTCCACTTTCGGTTTCGATGCAACGAAGATTACAAAACTAAGGAAGAAGAATAAAATTGCGCTTATGAATACCCAACGAGAGTGTGCACGTTTAATTGCAAACGTAACGATGCGACGATATCCATCACGTAATTTAATTAGCAAATTATCTTGGAATGCGTGAATCATTGGATTAAACACATAATGTACAATGGCTAGAATAAGCACACATACAAAGAGGAAATTTCCGAAGCCATGCCATGTAGATGAAGCCACTCCAAATCCAACCAAATGCGCAAAAGCACCACCTACAAGTAAGAATATTACTGGCTTGCGATAGCGACGAAAACTTTCTTGCTTATACTCATGGTCGCGTTGCATGAACGAGACTGCGAAAACGGGGTTAATGATAAATGCAACGACCAATGATGCAAACAAAGTGATGATGAGCGTTACTGGAAGGAAGTAGAAAAACTTACCTACGATGCCTGGCCAGAAGAGTAATGGGAAGAATGGAGCGATATTGGTTAGTGTACCTGTAAGCACCGGGATGAACACCTCTCCTGCTGCTTCTTTGGCAGCATCGAACAACTTAATATTTTTATTTTTATTGAAGATACGGTGGGTATTTTCGATTACCACAATCGCATCATCTACTACGATACCCAAAGCCAAGAGGAAGGAGAAGAGTACGATGAGGTTTAAAGAGAAACCAAGAGAAGGCATGAATAAGAAGGCAAGCACCGAACTCAAAGGCACCGAAAGCCCCACGTAGAAGGCATTTTCAACACCCATAAAGAACATCAAAACAATCGTTACAAATAAGAATCCGAGGATTACTGTATTGATCAAATCGTTCAATTGCGTTTGTGTTTGCTTACTTAAGTCGCCAGTGATTGTAACTTTCAATCCTTCTGGGAATTTGCCGTCTTTTTGAAATGCAGCAATCGTTGCTTTAATTTTTTCGGCAGCGTTAATTAAGTTTTCACCACCACGTTTGATCACATTGACGGTTACTACTGGCTTATCTTCCAATCGAGCGTAGGATTCACGGTCTTTGGTATCATCGGTAACATCGGCGAACTCGTAAAGGTGCAATGGTGTTCCTGAAGGCGTGCGAACAATCATTTTCCTTATTTCATCGATATTTTTAAACTCACCTGATACACGTAAAGTACGGCGGACATTACCTTCCAAGATATTTCCTCCACTGATGTTTACGTTATTGTAACGGAATTGATTTTCAACATCATCGAATGAAATTTGGTAAGCAATCATTTTATTCAAATCTATGCTCACACGAATTTCGCGATCGAGTGCACCAATGATATCGCAACGTTTTACTTCAGTATTTCCTTCTACCTTATCCTTTAATAATTTGGCGAAAGCTTTTAATTTCAATGCATCGAAATCGCCACTCAAGTTGATGTTCATTATTGGCAATTCACTGATATCGAATTCACCAATTGACTGATTTTTTTGAGCATCGGCGGGGATATCGTTCTGAGCTTTATCCAAAGCGTCGCGCACTTTTTGCTTGGCATCCTCAATTTTCACTTTGGCCACAAACTCAACAGTAACGATGGATACACTCTCCATAGAAGTACTTGTTACTTTCTTCACCCCACTAATCGACTTGAGTTGTTTCTCGAGAGGTTGTGTTACCGATGTTTCAATATCTGTGGGTGAAACACCTGGATAGATTGTTTGTACGAAGATGGTGGGAAGCACCACATCGGGGAAACGCTCCTTAGGCAAGTCGTTATAGATTACGATTCCAGTAATGGAAAGGAGTATCGTAATGATATAAACTGCCGTTTTATTTTTTATAGCCCACGTGGTGGGTTTAAATTCCTTTTTCATGCTCAGGTTATTTTTTTATAAATAGGTACAATAAATAGTTTCAGGGATTAGAGGGGGAAATGTTTAACAACTTCGCCTTCGTTGATTCCTGCATAACCGGTGGTGATAATTTCATCACCTTCTTTCACTCCGTTAATGATAACCATCCCGTTATAGCTTTCGCCCGTGGTTACTATTTGTTTCTTCACAATTGTTTTGTCGCCATCATGCGCTAGGATCATGATTGATTTTTGACCTTCTGAGCTATGTACTATATTTTCGCTAACAACAAATACCTTCTTGAAAGTAGCATCATTAATTTTGATGCTCGCATTCATGTTTGGTTTTAATTCGGTGGCATTGGTCAACCAAATTACAACATCAAAAGTTCTTTTATCATTGATTGTTTTAGATACATAGGAGATGGTAGCATCTATTTCTTTGTTTATGTCGGGGATCAAACATTTAACATGGTCGCCAGTATGTACTTTATTGATATATGTATCGGCTAATTTGGCTGTAAGTTTTAGTTTGCTGCTGTTGAGGATACGGATTCCACCAAAATTCTGCGGAGGAGAGAAGGCGGCAGTATTATCACCTACTTTAAAATTTACGGCATCAACTACACCTGCGAACGGTGCATATACGTTAGTATTGGCGATACTTGCTTCTACATTTGCTTTTTGTTTTTCTAAAGATTCTTTAGCAGTTTTTGCTTGAAGGTATTGGATTTCGCTTCCAATTTTTTTATCCCATAAGTTCTTCTGACGTTCGTATGCAGTGGTAACAAGGTTTAGTTGAGATTTAAGTGCATCTAACGACTGCACCAAGGCACCATTTTCAACGGTACATAAAAGCTGACCAGCATTCACCATATCACCTGGTTTTACCAAGATACTATTGATTACAAATCCAGGAGTACGAGCAGTTACCAATACGTTTTGATCGCTTTCAACCAATCCGGTAGCATCGATATAATGCATGAATTCAATGGGAGTGGCAACAGTTATATCCACCGTCTTAATTTTCTTCTGACTCATGGCGACCGTGTCGAGGTCATCAATTTGCTTTTGCAATGCAGATACTTTACTATTGAGTTCTGTTTGTTGTTTGATTAAATTTTCCAACTCGGCTTTCTTTTGTCCAAGGTCGGTGTTATCGCGATGGCAAGCTGCGAATACAAGGGCGAGAAGGGCTACGGATACTAATTTTTTATACATGATATGAATTGTTTTGAAACTGATAATGGTGTTTTGTTATGTTATTTTCCTAAGGCAACTTTTAAATCATAAATGGCATTCACTAAACTATATTGAGCGATGGCGTATTGAATTTTCGCATTCTTAAAATCGCTATCGGCTGTAGTTAATTCGAAACTGTTACCCACTCCCAAATCAAATTTTGTTTTGGTAGTAGTATAAATACTTTCGGCGAGCGCTAGTGATTGCTTATTGAGTTCTAATTGATTCTTTGCAGTATTTACATTGTTATTGGCACTGATATAGGCAAGCGTCAATGCATTTTGAACAGAGGCTTTGGTATTCTCTACTTGTTGAAGCGTTAATTGGGCTTGTTTAATGCGCGCATCTTTTGCAAATCCATCAAAAATTGGAACGCTTAACTGCAATCCTACTAAGGCTGTTTTATAGTATTTAGGAAAATCAAAAGTTTTATTTTGACCATTCATTTGGTAAGTTCCAAAAGCGGCTAATGTTGGGTAGTACCCCATTTTGTTGGCTTTCACACTAAGCTTTTGTAGTTCCAATCCTTTATTTAATACTTGTATTTCAAGTTTCGCATTGGGATCGAAAGTTGTTTTGGAATATAACTCAACCGAAAAGCGTTGGTTCATATCTTGGAGTGTACTGGTAAGAATAATAGGTTTCGTCACATCGTATCCCATTTGAAGATTTAGTAATGCTTTCAAAACTCCGATGGTTGATTTTAATTGATCGAGTTGCTGAGCCAATTGACTTTGAGCAAAACGCAAACGATCGACATCGAGTTTTTCAGCCAATCCTTGTTTGTATACTTCATTGATATTATATAGTGATGTATCGATGCGATTCTTTGCTTCTTGCAAGATGCCGAGGGTAGCTTGGGTTGAAAGCACCGTGAGGTATGCCTTGGTGATATCGCGTTCTACATCAAATTTTGTTTTCTCTTGTTGTACCTTAATGAATTCGGCATATTCTTTAGATGCTTTCACACCCAAGAAGTAGCTACCATTAAATAGCAACTGAGATGCTGATACGCTTCCTGTAACATTATACTTTGGCACGAATGAAACTTCTGCGTAGGTTCCTTTTGGGCCTCCAAAAATTTCGGCAGGTATTAATGAGATGGGCGATTTGATATAATCGTTTAAGCTCCCTGCGCCGTTAAGCTGAGGAAACCCACTACTCATAATTTCACGAACCTTCTGCTCAGCGAGTTTCACATCGATGGCTGAGTTCTTAATGCTGGCATTATATTTATTGCCAAGTTCAATTGCTTGATCCAAAGATAAACTCATTGGACCATCGGTTTGTGCAGAAGCAAAGGTGTAAACACATAAGCTCAGCATGATTATTAATATACGTCTCATAAAATTTGCTGTAATTCGGTATTAAATTTTTCTAATTCTTTTTCTAAAACTTTTCGGCCTTTGTTTGAGGTCACTGAGAATAAATGGTATTTCACCAATTCGAACATGAGTTTGCCGATATTGTTGAAGCCACTAACATTTTGGTTAAAAGAAAAGTCGATTAAATGCATATACACTTGAACCGTGAATTCTACATTCAGATTGGCGTGATATACTTCCACCTCTATTCCTTTTCTAATATTGGACATCAATCGCGGTTTGATAACACGGTCCTTAAAGGCTAAAAATTCCTTAAAACTTTCTGGATGGTATTTCTTCAAATCGAACAATGCACTTTGATTCATGCGACCATTGTTTTTGAATTGCCATTTGATCAAGTCAATCATCTCGCCAATGGGGTTGGCCGATTGAACAAACACATTATTGCATTCCATTTCTTCCGAATTGAGATGCATTAATACTGCTTGATTAACCAAATCGTCCTTATCAACGACATACAGATAAAGGGTTTTTTTGGAAATTGCTAGTTCGCGGGCAATATCATCCATGGTGAGGCTTTTCACCCCATACTTCATGTACATTTCAATTGCACCGGTTAATATTTTCTTTTTTACTTCGTCCATTTAAATACGGGCGCAAATATAGCACATTGGAAACAATGGAAACGAATTTTTATAAAAATGTTTCCATTGAGAATAATGTTTTTTATAATAAATTGATTTTCAATGCATTATACTTAGAATAAAAGTATTTTATTATTTTAATGTTATTTTTAAATGAAAATGGGCTAAAATCTAATTTCAACAAAAGTTGAGGTTTTTCATCCTCCTAATTCAATTGCAAAGCCTGTTAATTTGATTGGAAAGGTAAATAGCCCGAGTAAAAAAGTTTACTTTTGCCCTGTTATGACGAAGTTTAAAACCGATTCAGGAATTGAAATTAAGGAGGTGTATCATGAAGCTTCAGAGATGCATGAAATGCCCGGGCAGTTTCCATATACCCGTGGGGTGCAACCCAATATGTATCGTGGGCGCTTATGGACCATGCGTCAGTATGCGGGATTCAGCACCGCCGAAGAGAGTAATAAACGCTATCATTTCTTATTGCAACAAGGAACCACAGGATTGAGTGTCGCCTTTGACTTACCTACACAAATTGGATACGATAGTGACCATGAATTGAGTGAAGGAGAAGTAGGAAAGGTGGGAGTAGCCATTGATTCATTGAAGGATATGGAGATTTTGTTTGATGGAATACAGTTGGAAAACATCACCACCAGCATGACCATCAACGCATCGGCATCGGTGCTATTGGCCATGTATATTGCCTTAGCTAAAAAGCAAGGCGCCGATTTAAAGAAGATTTCAGGAACCATTCAAAACGATATTTTGAAAGAATATGCTGCCCGCGGAACGTATATCTATCCGCCCAAAGCGAGCATGCGTATCATCACCGATATTTTTGAATTTTGCAGTACAGAAGTTCCAAAATGGAATACGATAAGCATTAGTGGTTATCATATTAGAGAAGCGGGAAGCACTGCTGTACAAGAAATTGCATTCACACTTAGTAATGGGAAAGCATACGCACAAGCGGCTATTGCCAAGGGTTTAGACATTAATGTATTTGGAGAGCGTTTGAGCTTTTTCTTTAATGCGCATAACGATTTCTTTGAAGAGATTGCTAAATTTAGAGCAGCCCGTAGAATGTGGGCAAGCATTATGAAAGACCTGGGAGCGACCAACCCCAAGGCCATGATGCTAAGATTTCACACGCAAACCGGAGGGAGTACCTTGACAGCACAACAACCACAAAATAATATAATACGCGTTGCATTGCAAGCCATGGCTGCAGTATTGGGTGGCACGCAATCACTACATACCAATGGCTTTGATGAGGCTTTATCATTGCCTACCGAAGCGGCGGCGAGTATTGCATTGCGCACCCAACAACTCATCGCTTATGAAAGTGGTGTAACACATACCGTTGACCCCATGGGAGGAAGTTTCTTCATTGAAGAACTTACCAATACGATGGAGAAAGAAGCTTGGCGTTATATTGAAAAAATTGATGCCATGGGTGGAAGTGTTGATGCTACTGAGAGTGGTTATATTCAAAATGAGATTGCCAATGCATCTTATACCTATCAAAAAGAGATTGAAAGCGGAGAGAAAATTATCGTAGGAGTAAACAAATTTACTGCCGAAGAACATCACGATACACCGTTATTGCGTGTAGATGATAGCATTCGCCAGACACAAATAGATAAATTGACATTACTTAAGAAGCAGCGTAATAATGAAACAGTGAAGGTTGCCCTTGCTAAAATTACTGCTGCTGCTCAGGGAACTGATAACCTGATGCCATTGATTGTTGATGCAGTAGAACAATATGCTACTTTGGGCGAAATTTGTGATGCGATGCGCACAGTCTTCGGAGAGTATAGAAGTTAGTTCTCTCAAGATTTTTTTCCTTTATAAATTTATCATGGGAAGCAGGTATATCAAGCAAATTTGTTAGGCGGAGAAAACATCATTCAGTTTCCTGAGTTTATTGAAGATGGAATTTATTTTTTACGCACCGAAAATTCTGTTCTGAAGGTGATCATCCATCGTGCTGATTAATACTTAATATCTGACAATATCCTAGTGTTTAGAAATATACATTTAGGATTAAATTATAGCTATTGGTTCCAGTCAAAATTATTTGATCCTCCGGATGGAACTATCTTTCATCAATAGCACAAATTCTCATCAAAAAACCCGACCTTCGCCATCCTAAAAAATGAGCGAATTCGATTCTTTATCCCCTCGGGAATTTCTGATTGTGAAAGGTGCCCGCATGCACAATCTGAAGAATATTGATGTTGCTATCCCGCGTAATAAACTGGTGGTGGTAACAGGTGTGAGTGGCAGTGGTAAAAGCAGTCTGGTATTCGATACCATCTATGCCGAAGGACAGCGACGTTATGTTGAAAGTTTAAGCGCCTATGCCCGTCAGTTTATGGGCAAACTCAATAAGCCCGAAGTAGATTATATCAAAGGAATAGCCCCGGCTACTGCCATCGAGCAAAAAGTAAATACTCGCAATCCCCGAAGCACCGTAGGCACAAGCACCGAGATTTATGATTATCTGAAACTCCTTTTTGCACGTGCAGGAAAGACTTACTCACCGGTGAGTGGCGACGAAGTAAAGACAGAAACAGTGACCGATGTAGTTGATTTTATTCTCTCCTACCCCAGTGATACCAAAGCCCTCATCTATAATAAAATAAAAAAGAACGAAGAGAAAACCTTCGCTCAGGAAATACAATTGATTCAACAAAGAGGATTTACACGCCTCCTTGTAAACGATGAAACAAAACGTATTGATGACCTCATTGAAGAAGGTGGTATCAAGCATTTTGAAGCCACATTAAAAAAACAGAAAAGCAAATCGCCCTTTTATGAAAATGTATTCTTACTCATCGACCGTGTGACCGCTAAAGCCGATGATGAAGAAAATACCAATCGTATCAGCGACTCTGTACAGACGGCATTTGCTGAAGGTGAAGGATCGTGTTATGTAAAGATATTAGATGAGAAGAAAGGACCCTTTGAAAGAAATTTCAATAATAAATTTGAGGCCGATGGAATTCAGTTTGAACAACCCAGTGTAGCCTTCTTTAGTTTTAATAACCCCTATGGTGCTTGTAAAACCTGCGAAGGTTTTGGAAGTGTATTAGGAATTGATGAGCACTTAGTGATTCCTGATACACAAAAAAGTGTATTCGATGATGCCGTGGCTTGCTGGCGTGGTAATATTTTAAGCAGCTGGAAAGACCAAGTGATCAAAGGAGCCAACAAGGCTGATTTTCCTATCCATCGTTCTTATAGCGAACTGAATGAAGAGGAGAAAACGATGCTATGGAAGGGATGCAAGCATTTCGCAGGCATCGACGATTTTTTTGCAGAGGTAGAAAGTCAGTTATACAAAATACAATATCGTGTTTTACTCAGTCGCTATCGTGGGCGCAAGGCATGCCCAGATTGCAGAGGAACACGCCTTCGCAAAGACGCGCAGTACGTGCGTTTGAAGGATTCTCAAATTAAAGATTTGAGTCAGTTAAAAAGCATCACCGATATTGTTTTGATGAGTGTTGACAAGGCTTGGGATTATTTTAAAAACATAAAACTCAGTGCCAACGATACCAAAATTGCCTCCCGTATTCTTACCGAAGTAACCAACCGATTGAGCTTCTTACACGATGTAGGATTGGGATATTTAACCCTCAACCGATTGAGTAATACCTTGAGTGGAGGAGAAAGTCAGCGAATTAATTTAGCGACCTCCTTAGGAAGTAGTTTAGTAGGCTCCTTATATATTTTAGATGAACCAAGTATTGGTTTGCACCCAAGGGATACACAAAAATTGTTGAGTGTATTGATGAAGCTTCGCAATTTGGGTAATACCGTGATAGTGGTGGAGCATGAAGAAGATATCATGAGAGCGGCCGATCAACTCATTGATATTGGCCCATTGGCCGGTGTTGGTGGCGGCTATTTAGTAGCACAAGGCACGCCAGCACAACTCATTAAAGAGAATGATAGTCTCACTGCTAAATATTTAAATGGCAGTGAAAAAATTCAGGTGCCCAGCATACGTCGCAAATGGAATAATTATATTGAAGTGAGATGTGCCAAAGAAAATAACCTAAAAAATATCAATGTAAAATTCCCATTGCATACCCTTACCGTGGTAACAGGTGTAAGTGGAAGTGGCAAAACGAGCTTGGTAAAAACCATCCTGTATCCTGCGCTCAAGAAGCAATTGGAAGGCATGGCTCCCGAAACTATTGGTAGATATTCGGAACTACATGGTGATTTAAAAACCGTCACTCAGGTGGAGATGGTGGATCAAAATCCTATAGGAAAATCATCGAGAAGTAATCCGGTGACCTATGTAAAAGCGTATGATGCCATTCGTTCTTTGTATTCCGATCAGGCTGCATCGAGGGCAAGGGGCTATACTCCTGCACATTTTAGTTTTAACGTAGATGGTGGCCGATGTGATAATTGTAAAGGTGAAGGTGATATAACTGTGGAGATGCAGTTTATGGCCGATGTGCATTTACAATGCGACGACTGCAAAGGACAGCGCTTCAAACCCGAAGTGCTAGATGTAACCTATAATAATAAAAATATTTTTGAGGTACTGAGCCTTACCATCGATGAAGCCATCGTGTTTTTTGCTGGAGAGAAATCTATTTTAAACAAGATAAAACCATTGCAAGATGTGGGTTTAGGCTATGTTCAACTGGGACAAAGCAGCAATACCTTGAGCGGTGGAGAAGCTCAACGAGTAAAGCTGGCTTCCTTTTTAGGCAAAGGGGCGCAAACCTCTGAACACGTACTCTTCATCTTTGATGAGCCTACGACAGGGCTTCATTTTCACGATATCAACAAGCTGTTGGCTTCCTTCAATGCCTTATTGCATCAGGGACATAGCATCATCGTTATCGAACATAATATTGATATTATTAAGTGTGCCGACTGGATTATCGACCTTGGAGCCGAAGGTGGTGATGCGGGCGGAAACTTAGTATTTGAGGGACTTCCAGAAGATTTGGCAAATTGTAAGGAAAGCTATACTGCCCCGTTCTTGAAGGCACGACTCGCATTATAATTATAGCTAGTGGCTCCAAAAGATTTTTTTTAGCTGTCCTAACTTCGATAAATATCTATATTTTTTTTATTCTTTACTCCGCTTTCAAAGCCCTTCATTTCAGTGGAAAATAATTTATCTTCGCGGCTTATTCGAATTTGTTATGATTACTACCATTGAGAAACTTCAAAATTATATTGGGCAGACGGTTACGTTGCAAGGATGGACCGACAATAAGCGCAGTAGTAAGGGATTGTTTTTTATCATTTTACGTGATGGAACTGGACGCTGCCAATGTGTGGTAGATGAGAATTTGGTGAGCGCCGAAGTATTTGAGAACGCTAAAAAATTAACTCAGGAAACAAGCTTAACACTTACGGGAACAGTGAAAGCCGATGAACGCCAAGTAGGCGGTATAGAAATTCAGGTAAGCGATTTGAATATCGTTAGCATCGCTATTGATTACCCCATCACAAAAAAAGAACATGGTATCGAATTTTTGATGACCAACCGCCACTTGTGGTTGAGAAGTCAGCGCCAATGGGCCATCATGCGAATACGCAATACCATTATCTATAGCATTCATACTTATTTTCAAAACGAGGGTTTCGTACAAATGGATGCGCCAATCTTTACTGGCAATGCATCGGAAGGAACTAGCAATTTATTCGAGCTTGAATATTTTGATAAAGAAACCAAGGCGTATTTATCGCAAAGCGGACAATTATACGGTGAAGCGATGGCGATGGCGATGGGTAAGATATACACTTTCGGCCCTACTTTCCGTGCTGAGAAAAGCAAGACTCGCAGGCATTTGAGCGAGTTTTGGATGATGGAACCTGAAATGGCTTTCTATGATATCTTCATGAATATGGATTGTATCGAAGCCATGATGAAGCATGTATGTAAGGATGTATTGGCAAAGAACCGTGCAGAGCTAGCCATCCTTGAACGTGATGTAACAGTGCTTGAAAACACCGTGAATCAAGGGTTTCCACGATTATTATACGATGAAGCGGTAGCCATCATCAAAGGAGAAAAAGATGTGAATGGGAAGAATAGTATCACTTCATTGGAAGATGATTTAAAATCGATTGAAGCAAGAATCATCGCAGTGAATGCAGAGATTAATGATCGTACCGAAAAAATTAAAACAGGGGTCATTAAAAAGCAAGGAGAGATTAATTTTAATCAGGCGAAGATTGATGGATTCAAGCAAGAGTTGAAAGACCTTGAAGAGCAACAACGCAATATACCGATGTGGATTGCATCGGCTAAGAATTTTGAGTATGGTAACGATTTTGGAGGCAGCGATGAAACGGTAATTACCCGCTTGTTCGATTTGCCTATCATGGTATATAACTGGCCACACGCCGTAAAAGCATTCTATTTGAAACGCGATCCGAACGATTCACGATTCGCTCGTGGAGTGGATGTTTTGGCTCCTGAAGGTTATGGAGAGATTGTAGGTGGTGGAGAACGTGAAACCGACCTTGATTTATTGATTGAAAAAATTCACGAACATGGATTACCCATGGAAATATTTGAATGGTATTTAGATTTACGCCGCTTTGGCAGCGTGCCACATGCAGGATTTGGATTGGGCTTGGAGCGTATCGTAACTTGGGTGTGTAAACTACCACATGTGCGTGAAGCCATTCCGTTCCCAAGAATGTATGGCAACTTGATGCCGTAATTACGTTTGAAATATTAAGGACGATTCGCTCTTCTTTTAGTCGCCCCTCTTTAATAATTGAATTTTAGCAACTTGTAAAAAGGCTGAAACCACTTACACACTTTACTTTCAAGGCAATTTATTATCACAAGATTAATTGAACTTCTTGCGCTAAAAAGTGCTATAAAATTTAAATTTAAAACTTGTATGATTTACTACAATCATTACATTTGTAAAAATCGATTATATACAAACCTGTTTTAATTTATTTCAAAATTAGATTTTCGTATTGTGGCTAAGTCAAATATCATCCCAGCTTCTCCAGGATTAACGCATGTCAATTCACTAAAAACATTGGTTGAAAATCGCACGGTATTCAGTTTGGAAGCTTGCGAATTAAATCTTTTCGAGACCTATAAAAAATCGGAGTTGGTATCATTAAAGTTCAATGATTTGGTGGTGACGAGCATGCTCAAGGGCAAGAAGGTGATGCGGCTTTTTGATAAGCCAGGCTTTGATTATTTGCCAGGCGAATCAGTATTAATACCAGCGAATGTAGAGATGAAGATTGATTTTCCCGAAGCAGCGCTTTCCAATCCTACCCAGTGTTTGGCACTGGCGATTGACAATAAAAAATTGTTGATACCCTCGAGTTTTTGAATACACGCTATCCGAAAGAGGGGATTGAAAATTACTGGAGACTTGATGAGCGGAACTATTTCTTTTATAATAATCCGGAGTTGGCGCTTACAATTAACAACCTGATTAATATTTGTCAGAGCAATTTTGTTACCAAGGATGTACTAGCCGACTTGGCATTACAGGAACTCTTAATTCGAATATCACAATCACAGAATCTCACAGAACTTAGTTCGGAAGCGCCCGAAACCAATACTTACTTAGCACAAATCATTCAATTCATCCGTTTACACATCACAGATAAGCTTACGCTAAAAGCCATTGCCAGTAAGGCAAGCATCAGTACTACTTCACTATACCGATTGTTTAAAAGAGAGTTGGGAATTAGTCCTGTGGAATTTATTATACGTGAGCGAATCAAATTATCGAAACGACTTTTAAAAGATGATACCCGCTATATCAAAAACATTTCATTCGAAGTTGGATTTGATGATGCAAATTATTTCATTCGTGCATTTAAGAGTCATGAAGGCATCACGCCGAAGCAGTATCAGCAACTCAATAATAAGGATTAATCCACCAAAAAATTTACGGGTTCTAAATTGGGCAACTCTTCCGCAGTGAAGAGTCTTGAATGCGTCATGAAACGCAATCCCATCGGTATTTCGAGCGAGAAGCTGGAGCCTCTGCCTGCGCTAACATGAATATGCAATTGGGTGTATTGCCAATATTCAAACTGGTCCTTACTCATCCAAAACTCACAGCCATCAATAGTTCCGAGGCAAACATCGCTGCTCCCTACTTTGAAATCGCCTTTCTCAAAACACATGGGTTGAGAGCCATCGCAGCAACCACCACTTTGATGAAACATCAAATCGCCGAAACGAGTTTTAAGCTGGCTTACTACCTCTGAAGCTTCTTTGCTAATTGTTACTCTTGGAATCATAATCTATTATAAAAAATTACAGGCAAAGGAACGAGCCTTTGCCTGCAATGTAACCTCCAAAAAATTTAGAACCTAGAAAAAGCCTAGTTTCTTTTTGTCGTAAGATACCAACATATTTTTAGTTTGGCGATAGTATCCCAGCATCATCTTGTGATTCTCGCGACCAAATCCCGATTTCTTATAACCTCCAAATGGAGCGTGCGCTGGGTATGCGTGGTAGCAATTCACCCAAACACGACCTGCTTGAATGGCACGTGGCACTTGATAAAGTTCATGTGCATCGCGGGTCCAAACACCTGCTCCCAAACCGTACATGGTATCATTGGCAATAGCGATGGCTTCTTCGGTAGTTTTGAAAGTAGTAACACATACCACGGGTCCAAAAATTTCTTCTTGGAAAATACGCATCTTATTATGTCCTTTAAATAAAGTAGGTTGAATATAATATCCTCCAGCAAGTTCTCCATCGAGTTTCGCCACATCACCACCACATAATAATTCAGCACCTTCTTCCTTACCTAGTTTCAAGTATGATTGAATTTTTTCATACTGATCGTTAGATGCCTGTGCTCCCATCATGGTAGTGCTATCTAATGGATTTCCCATTTTAATGGCATTGGTACGTTGTATCACGCGGCTCATGAATTTATCATAGATACTTTCATGTACCAGGATTCGCGAAGGACAAGTACATACCTCTCCTTGATTCACTGCAAACAATACAGCGCCTTCAATGGCTTTATCGAAAAATTCATCATCCGCATCAGCAATTGATGGGAAGAAAATATTTGGTGATTTGCCTCCCAATTCCATGGTAACAGGAATTAAATTTTCGGAAGCATATTGCATAATTAATCGACCTGTAGTTGTTTCACCGGTGAAAGAGACTTTTGAAATTCGTGGTGATTGAGCCAATGGCTTACCCGCTTCTGGTCCAAATCCTGAAACCACATTCAAAACACCCGCAGGCAATACATCCTGTAATAATTCCATCAAGCACATGATGGATGTAGGCGTTTGTTCGGCTGGTTTCAATACAATACAACATCCAGCAGCCAGGGCAGGAGCAACTTTCCAGGTTGCCATCAATAATGGGAAGTTCCATGGAATAATTTGTCCAACCACACCCAATGGCTCATGCAATACAATGCTCACTGTATTTTCGTCATGCTCAGAGATGCTTCCCTCTTCTGCACGAATAACTCCGGCAAAGTAGCGGAAGTGATCAATACATAAAGGCAAATCAACATTCACTGTTTCCCGAATTGGTTTACCATTATCAATGGTTTCAATCACTGCTAAATTTTGAAGATTCGCTTCAATCACATCAGCAATTTTATTTAAAACACCAGCGCGGTATGCTGCTGAAGTTTTGCTCCAGGTAGCGAAGGCTTTATGTGCTGCATCCAATGCCAGTTCAATATCTTCTTTCCCTGAACGTGCGGCTTTAGTAAACACTTTTCCATCGATGGGGCTGATGTTTTCGAAGTACTCGCCCTTAATAGGTGGAACAAATTTACCTCCGATAAAATTATCGTATTGAGGTTTAAAAGTTGGTCTAGGTTGTGACATATTAAAATAATTTATTGATTAGAAAACAAGATTAACGGATTGGAAAGGTGAAGTATAGCACAATCAATGCAACTTATAGCATTTAAATTTCAGGGGCGGAAAATCAGTCAAGTAGTAGTGATTCCAATATGCACTTTTAGTAGCATGCTGCATTCAAAATCAAAACGGGTTATTCGGAATTTGATTTGCTGGTGAATTAAAATTATTGAAAATATAGATGACTTTGTATTCACTTTCAGCGAGCCAGTCCTTCTTTGGAAGGAAAGTTATGTTGGCTAGAAAATTGGATAAGTTAGGTCTTTGTATTTGCACTTTCTTCCAGAGGAAGAATTGGTAGGTAGAAAAATTGTGAGTTTGAGTGTATTACCTTCTGTAAGAAGGTCTTGTGCCCGAATAAATCAATCAGCAAAACACCATGTAATTATGAAAATGAATTTCTATTTTTGAGCTATAAAAATTTATCTAAAATGTCAAACAGTTACACGCAACTGCACGTTCAATTCGTATTTGCAGTTAAATTTCGCCAATCATTAATTCAAGAAGAATGGAAGGAAGAACTTCACAAATACATTACTGGAATATTTGAATCTAATCGGCATAAGATGCTTCAGATAAATTCCATGCCAGATCATATACATATATTAATCGGACTTCGGCCACATCAGGCTATTTCCTCATTAGTTCAAAATGTAAAAGTGGAAAGTAGCAAATGGATTAAAGTTCAAAAGTTTAACCCGCAACCTTTCGCATGGCAAGAAGGATATGGGGCATTCTCGTATTCAAAAAGCCATGTTGAAAATGTTATCCGATATATTCAAAACCAGAGAATACATCACCAAAAAGAAAACTTTTTAGATGAATACAGAAAAATGCTAACAGCGTTTAAAATTGATTGGGAAGAACCCTATATTTTTAATGCATTGCAATAACCTGTATGCCCTTTGGCACAAAACCTTCCTACAGAAGGTTAAACAACACCCACCCCATTTTTCTACCCACCAGTTCTTCCGCTGGAAGAGAATACAAGTGTAATTGATATTTGGGATATTCAGCCAATTAATGCATTGCAATAGCCTGTATGCCCTTTGGCACAAAACCTTCCTACAGAAGGTTAAACAACACCCACCCCATTTTTCTACCCACCAGTTCTTCCGCTGGAAGAGAATACAAGTGTAATTGATATTTGGGATATTCTTCCAATTGAAGAAATATTTGGCCACCTTATGCCAGCACATCAAATTCCGAATAAGCCATCAAAACCCTATTCATTTTTTAATCTTGCATATCGCTTAACTATTTTATTATTTGCAATACAATTTATTTGAAGTCATGAACATGAAATATATCATTGCGCTGATTGCTGGTTTCATTGCGTGCAAGAGTAATAGTCAGGTGCCCAAAGTGAGTACAGGCAGCATTAAACTAATCACTCAGTTCAAATCGAATTATGTGGCATCAAGAGATATTGCGGTATGGCTTCCTGAGAATTATAGTCCTTCAAAAAAGTATGCTGTGCTTTATATGAATGATGGGAAATCGCTATTTGATTCAACCCTCATGTGGAATAAGCAGGAATGGGGTGTGGATGAAGTATTGGGAAGGCTCATGGCCACGCATCAGATTAGAGATTGTATTGTAGTTGGAATTTATAATAGCGGTGCCACACGCCATAGCGAGTATTGTCCGCAGAAGCCTTTCGAAATGCTAAAACCAGCCGAGCAAGATTCCATGTATACGGCACGCCGAAAAGATCATAGTATATTTTTTGCCACCAAAGTGTTTTCGGATAAATATCTGAAATTTATTGTCGAAGAGCTCAAACCTTTTATTGACAGTAGTTTTAGCACTTATACCGACGTTGCAAACACCTTCATTGCAGGCTCTAGTATGGGAGGTGTAAATTCATGGTATGCTATCAGCGAATACCCGGAAGTATTTGGAGGTGCAGCTTGTTTGTCGATTCACTGGACAGGAATTTATTCAGATATTAATAACCCCTTACCAATTGCCGAATTGAATTATTTAAAAAGTCATATTCCATCGCCAAATAACCACAAACTTTATTTTGATTATGGTACCGAAACGCTGGATACTTTGTACAAGTCGTATCAAGTGGATGCCGACTATATTTACAAACTAACAGGATATAACGACACCAACTATTTCTCTAAAGAGTTTGTAGGCGCCAATCATTCAGAGAATGCATGGAGATCGCGATTAGATATTCCCATCCTCTTTTTGCTGGGCAATAAAAAATGACAATTCACACGACGCAGGTCATAGGTGGATTATATTCGCTCTTGCTATATTTGTATTAAAGGATGTTTGGCATTAAGCCCATCTTTAGAACTATATGAGTAATCCTGTCAAGACTTCCTTCGCGAAGTTAATTTTCTCCTTGCTTTATATTTTAATATTTCCTGTTCTCCTTCTTTGGATTGGCGGCAATTGGTGCTGGGTTGAAGGAACCATCTTTAATTATTGGTTTGTGGCACTTTCTTATACTACCATTATCTACCTCTATATCAAGGACCCTGCACTGCTTAATGAACGATATCAGCAAGTAGGCTCTGCCAATCAGAAAGCCTGGGACCGATGGGTTGTTGTTGGGTTGGGGATTGGGTTTATTGGCTGGATTGTATTGATGCCCTTAGATGCGGTGCGATTTCAATGGACGCAAACCTTTCCTCAGTTTGTAAAAATCATTGGGATGGTGATATTACTCTGTTCATCGTTTCTTTTCTTTCGATCGTATAAAGACAATACTTTTTTATCGCCCTTGGTGCGCATTCAAAACGAACGCAAACAAAAAGTAATCACCACAGGAGTTTATGGATTTGTGCGTCACCCCATGTATTTGGGAGCGATACTGATGTTTATTGGAGCCCCATTATTAATGAGCTCTTTCCTAGGCATTGCGATGGGTATTGCACTGATACTATTAATTGGTGCTCGAACCATTGGAGAAGAGGCAACGCTGGAAAATGAACTGGAAGGTTATGCCGATTACAAACAAAAAGTGAAGTATCGGTTCTTTCCATATATCTGGTAAATTATTCGAACACTTGTCGCAACTAGCACCCTATTTTGTCTTAATGTAATTGGCATAGATTGCATATTAAATTTTGAAGGATTATAATATCTTTACGCCTTTACCAAGTTATTATGAGATATTCGTTATTCAGTTTTCTATTCTTAGTTTCAATTTTAGGAGTCATGACTTCTTGCCACGGCCCTAAAGAAACTACCACCTCCAAAACCAATACCAATGGGCCTTTGGCAATCACACAACAAGATAGCGGAAAAACCTATACTGTGAAGGTGAATGAAGAATTTTCGATAAGCTTTGGCGAGTGCATTGGATGTGCTGAAGTATGGAAGCTTGCCGATGTGGATGCACAAAAAATTGTGAAGCTCACCAATACCTATTCAGGTAATAAATGTAAAGATTGCGTGGGTGGTAGTCAGATTAATACCTTTCATTTTAAAGTTATTGCCCCCGGACCTTCAATTTTATTGTTTACTTATTTCGGTCAGCGATTTCTTGTTACGATTGTAGGGAATTAGATTTTTTTTCGAAGATAGAAATCTTCATAAATTTTGGAACCTACCTTAAAGCTTCGATCACCAATGGTTTCGAAGCCCCAGGCCTGATAGAACGCCAAGGCCCGATAATTTTCTTTCCATACTCCCAGCCATAAATACTCAAACGCATTTTGGATACTTTGCTCCAGTGCAAATTGCATTAATACATTTCCTGCTTTCTTTCGATAATATTCTTTGGTGACGTAGATGCGTTGTAGTTCTATCGCATTATCGCCTTCGAATGCTTCACATGCTTCATGAAGATTTAATTTCAAATAACCCATAGCCATCTCCCCGTCAAAACAGAGATAATAGGCGGTATTGGGATTTTGAAGTTCCGATTCCAATTGTGGTACCGAGAACGACTTGTTGAGGTACGCCTCCAAATCTTCCTTGGTATTATTGTCTGCATAGGCGTCGGTGAAGGTTTGTGCGCCCAAATTCCCCAATAGCACGGCATCATTTAGGGTGGCTTTTCGAATGAGATACATGGTGCAAGTTTAATTATTTGAAGATACAAACACAATAGCGAACAGAATTGTAAATTCGCGCACCCAAATCGCCATAAAAAAGGCGCTCACTTATTTTGTTATTCATTTAAAAAAATACATCCCTTGAAACTAAATACCATAGAAGAAGCCATCGAAGATATCCGTAATGGAAAGCTCATCATTGTTGTTGACGATGCCGATCGTGAAAATGAAGGCGATTTCTTAACTGCAGCCCGTAATGTAACTCCCGAGATGATTGCCTTTATGGCGAAAGTGGGAGGCGGTTTAATTTGTGCACCTTTATGTGAAGATTTATGTGTGGCTTTGGGTTTAGATATGATGGTAACCAACAATACCGAAAGCTTAAAAACTGCGTTCACGGTATCGGTTGATTTATTGAGAAATGATATCAGCACGGGCATCTCTGCCTACGACCGCAGTGAAACCATCAAAGCATTGATCAACCCCAATACAAAACCCAGCGATTTGGCACGTCCCGGACATATCTTCCCACTCAAAGCGCATAACGAAGGCGTATTGCGCCGTGCAGGACATACCGAGGCAGCCATCGATTTTGCGAAGCTTGCTGGTTTTGAGCCTGCGGGAACCATCGTAGAAATTATGAAGGATGATGGAACAATGGCGCGCTTACCCGACCTATTCAAAATTGCCGAGCAATACAATTTGAAGATTGTAAGCATTGAAGATTTGATTCACTATAGACTTCGCTATGAGAGTTTGATTGAGCGCGTAATTGAAGTGCAGATGCCTACCGAATATGGCGATTTTAATTTATATGCCTTCAAGCAAACGCATAATAACCAGGAGCATTTGGCTTTGGTAAAAGGCACCTGGGAAAAAGATGAGCCGGTGATGGTGCGAGTGCATTCATCATGTCTTACTGGCGACATCTTTGGCAGTTGTCGTTGTGATTGTGGTGAGCAATTGCATGAGGCCATGCGCCATATTGAAAAAGAAGGCAGAGGTGTGATACTCTACCTCAACCATGAAGGAAGAGGCATTGGATTATTGAATAAACTCCGTTCATATAAATTGCAAGAGCAAGGCATGGATACCGTAGAAGCCAATATAGAACTCGGTTTCAAAGCCGATGAGCGCGACTATGGTGTGGGTGCACAAATTTTGCGTGACTTGAAAATAAGCAAGATGCGACTCTTGAGTAATAATCCTACCAAGCGTGCAGGCCTTACTGGATATGGTTTAGAGATAGTAGAAAACATCCCATTGAAAACAAAAACGAACAAACATAACGCGTTGTATATGGAAACAAAAAAGACGCGAATGGGTCATGAATTGTAAATACTTTTCAATATGGCAAAATTTTAGTGCGCTTTTTTTGAGATCCGATTAAACACAAAATAACGCCAGCCAATTACTTTAAAAAATTGTTTTCAGCAATTGGATTTTTTTTATAATAGCTTTACGCATTTACCAGACAGTTATTGAAATAAGATAGCATGACTAAGGTCATCTTGTTTTATATTTTATTTTCCCTCCCTTTGCTATGGTTTAACAACCAACAACTATGAATACAATAACTGGCTCTCTTGGAGCTGCTGGTTTAAAAAAATCCGTATCTGGGATTTTAGAACCAGGCTCTATTCTCACTATTTTTTTGTCGGAAGTATTATTATCGAAAGTAATTAGCTTCAGACATCTAACTCTAAATACAAGATCCTTTTTTATAGGATTCTTAAAGCGACCGTCCTAGACTTTGATTTTCTTAATATTACTTCTAGGCTCCTTCTTTGGAAAAGCACAAGTGTCGCTTTCCGCATCTTTAGGCACTACCACAGGGAGTTACACCACAGTAAAAACGGCCTTCGACGCAATTAATGCCGGCACCCACAACGGAGATATTGTATTAACAATAACCGCGAATACCACCGAGACAGCTACGGCAGTAATTAATGCAAGCGGGAGTGGAAGTGCGAGTTATAGCAGCATAAATATTTACCCAACGAGCAGTGGTCTTAGTATCAGTGGTTCGTTGACGACACCAATTTTAGACCTGAATGGTGCTGATAATATAATCATCGATGGAAGAGTGAATCAAGCAGGGGCAAACGATTTAATTATAACAAACTCGAATACAGGCAATCTTTCAACAACCATTCGAATTTATAACGATGCATGTAATAACACCATCCAATATTGCACTATCAAAGGTGCTACAACCTACGGGTCAGCTGGCGTTATTTTTTTTAGCACAGCCAACGCGTCAGGATCGGGCAATACAGGTAATACCATTACTTATTGCAATATCACCAAAGATGCCGCGGGCACGCCATTAAACTTATTGTATTCGAATGGCACTGCAACCAAAGAGAATGTAGCCACCATTTCTAATAACAATTTCTATGATTTTGGCAATGTGGCCATACACGCCTCTGGAATTAAAAACTGGTCGGTTAATGGCAATAGTATTTATCAAACAAGCACTGTAACTACAGCCACTTCTAACGAACTAATAAAAATTTATGGCAATGGATCCTCTATCTATAATAACTATTTAGGGGGTAGTAGCCCAAGTTGCGGTGGCAGTGCATATACGGTAAATTGTGCATCGGCTTTTGCCTTTAAAGGCATCAGTGTATATGGCACAAGCTCTCCCGCCAACACGGTTTATAACAATATTATCAAGAATATTGATATCACCACAGTTTACACTTTATACACCTTGGTTTTTAATGGTATTCATTGCTATAATGGTGATGTGAATATTGGGACCGATGGAGGAAATACCATTGGATGTGATACCGGGACAGGATCAATTATTATTCGCAGCAATTTTAATGGTGGAACGACCTATAGTATTGGGATATTTGTGCCTAGCTCAACCACAGGAACTAAAGTTATTAGCAATAATAAAATTGGAAGTATTACCCTTGCCAATAGTTATACAGCCTCCAATTCGGGACACCAATTTTGGGGAATCTATGCATTGGCAGGAACGATTACAGTAAGTAATAATACCATCGGAAGTACCACGACTGCTAATAGTATTAATACAACCAATAGTCAAAGTACAGGAGCGACAGCCGACAATCAATATATACGTGCAATAGAAGTAGATAATGGCACTGCAATCATAACTGGAAATTCGATTTCCAACTTGTATAATAGCTGGCTAGTTTCTACATCGGGAGCCTATGGTAGGAATTATGGCATCTATGTTTCGAGTGCTACTACAGCCAATATTTCTAACAATACTATCTTTAATATTTCAACGGCCCAACCTCAAACAGGCACTGGCAGTGTATACGGAATTTATTTTAGCGGCTCTCCATCTACCGCATGCACGGTAAGCGGTAATAACATTTATAATCTCAGCAATACCAGTGCTACCGGCGCTGTAAAAGTACATGGCATCTATTACAACATTTCATCAAGTTGGAATCTCGTAGAAAAGAACTTTATTCATAGTTTATATACGGTTTCTTCCACAGCGGTGCAGTATGGCATCTATGTAGCTTACGGTTATACCAATTTTAAAAACAATATTATACGACTTGGAATTGATAAAGATGGAAATAGCATTACTACCACTGCCGAAATTTATGGCTTTTATTTATATGCACCAACACCTTATAGAAGCTCTATTCAACATAATACCATTTATATTGGCGGGAGTGGGGTATCGACGGCAACTACCGTTTATACTTATGGCATTTACAAAAGCAATTCCGCCTTCGATACCATCAACAATAATATTATTATGAATGTACGTTCCAACGCATCGGCATTGGTAAGCCATTTTCCAACATACTATATTAGTAAACCCATAGTTAGTGATTATAATGTTTATTATTTCACATCTGGCCATGGACAATTGGATAGAAATTATGCCACCATGCAATTATTTCGAGTATCCCTAATAGCCTATCTCAGCGACTTCCATAGTGCAATAGCAGATCCAAAATTGGTAAATCCTACGGGTAGCACCTCCACAATGGATATGTCGATATCCACGCTTTCGGGTACCACACCTGTAGAAGGCAATGGGTTACTGCTTAATAATGTAAGCACCGATTATTTAAATACAGATAGAAGCACTGTAGGAGCTACTGATATTGGAGCCTATGCTGGCAATTACAATGCAGAAACGGTGGATGACGATCATTTCACACCGTATATTACCTATACTACGTTTACGGCAGTTGCCCCTCAAAACACTTATACATTAACGTCTTTCGCCACCATTACGGATCAAGTATCGGGCGTAAATACTACCTCCACCACCAAACCTCGACTATATTATAAAAAGAGCACCAATGCCAATTCTTTTGGTGCCAATACAACAGTTGCCAATGGATGGAAATGGGTGGAGGCTACAAATTCAAGTTCACCGTATTCCTTTACTATCGACAATACCTTGATTTACCTAGGAAGTCCAACTACGGGTACTATACAGTATTTTGTAATTGCCCAGGATTTGGCCACCACTCCCAATATACTTTGCTGGCCATTGGCGGGGAGTGCAGCTACTGGTGTAGGTAGCATCACCACCGCACCAACTACCCCAAATAGTTATATTATTTTGGCAGCTCCCGTTGCCGCTCAAGAGACCATTAAAACGACCACCAGTTTCCAAGCCAACTGGTCGGCAAGTACAGGAGCCACAAGCTATTATTTGGATTTAGCTTCTGACAACTTATTTACCAGTTATATAACAGGGTTTGAAAATTTAAGTGTGGGCAATGTAACCAATTATTCGATAACAGGTTTAACCATTAATAGTACTTATTACTATCGTATCCGCAGTTATAATGCTACTGGCGCAAGCGTAAATTCCTCAACAATTACGGCCAATACCTTGGCAGCCGAGCCTACAACTGCTGCTAACACTATTACTTTCACAAGCAATTTATGTGGTGGTAAAGCATTTAGTTTTACTAGAGGAGATGGAGCATATTGTGCAGTATTTGCAACTGCCGCATCGACAGGCTCAGTAACAGCAGTGGATGGAACCACGTATACTGCCAATGCAGCTTACGGATCGGGTACTAATGTTGGAGGTGTTGGAGGTTGGTATTGTGTATACAAAGGCACTGGAATCAGCAGCTATGTTACAGGATTGACGAACGGCACAACATATCGTTTTATGGTGGTTGAATATTCAGGACTCGCCACTTTTGAAAATTATTTTAATAGTACTGGTACTGGCAACCCAGGCAACTATGTGGCCGTCGCAGGATCGGCCCTCACAGGAACTAAATATATTCAATCGAGTGGAGGAGATTATGCCACCATTGGTTTGGCAATAACAGCACTTAATGGCTGTGGGGTTGGTATAAATGGAGTAACCTTTGTATTGGGTGATACCACCTATCCTTCAGAAGTATTTCCATTAACCTTTGGGGCCATTACAGGGGCGAGTAGTTCAAATAGAATCACGTTCCATCCAGCATCTGGGATAGGCGTAACCATTAGTGGTGATTATGCTTCGGCCATGATAAACATGAACAATGCCGATTTCATTACCTTCGATGGATTGAATAGTGGAGGAAGCAGCCTAACAATTAAAAACATCAACACTGGGGTAGCCGCAGCCACAATTCTTTTCACTGCGGGTGCAACTTATGATATAATAACCAATTGCACCGTATTGGGTTCTCCTGGGCACACATCAGGAGCTTATATTCAAAATGGAGTCATTGCATTTACCGGGAGTTCTAATACAAATATTCAAATTACTTATTGTAATATCGGCCCAGCGGGTAGTAATAAGCCAGGGAATTGTATCAAGGCGGGGTACGGCAATGGGGTTAATAGTAATATTACGGTTGACCATTGCAATTTGTATAACTGGTTTGGCGATGGAGGTAATGATGCATCTACTTATATGAGCGCTGCCATTAATCTGGGATACAATAATCTAGCTGTAGATAATAATAACTGGACCATTACGAATAATAGCTTCTATTTTGCTAATGAACAGGTTTATAATTTAGGTAGAATTCATGGTATTTATATTTACCATGGATATAATTATACCATTACTGGAAACTATTTCGGAGGAAGTGAACCGCTATGTGCAGGTAGTGCCATGAAAGCCAGTGGAACGCCTTTCTTAATGGGATTCGTATTTGTAGATGGCCATGCCACTTATGGGGGTACCAATAGTAGTTATACCAATAGTATCTCTAACAATACCATACAGAATATTGATTTTTCATCCAGCAATATAACGGCTACGTCGGACTACTCTGATGGTGCTCGATTTTTCGCGGTAGGAATTCATTCAGGGAAATTCACAATAGAAAATAATTTAATAGGGTCGATGACTGCTACTGGAAGTATCGTGCTAAACAACACCACGTATTCTGAATATAAAATATTTGAATTCTATGGCCCCACTAGCTCTTCGACATTTGGCACACAAGTACCAAAACTTAAGAACAATAGAGTAGGAGGCATTACCATAAACTCTGCATATTCTGATTTTGCCTTTGTGAGGAGTGAGTATAATAGCACAAACTACATCTGCAAATTAGACAGCATCGCAGATAATACCTTTGGTTCATCGGTAACAAACAATATTCAAGCCACTAGCCTTACCAGCACGAGTAGTAATTTTTCATTGATTTATTTATCAACCTCCAATACCGCTCCTGTGCCTGTAGTTTCAAATAATATTATACAGCAAATAAATATCACCAGTGGAGTAATCTACGGCGTTGGGTCTGGATATTCTTATAATGCCATAGGTAACGTGCTTCGTAATTTCACTACCACTGGAGCTACCTGCTATGGTCTCTCTATGGGCTCAAACGATAGCTATTCAGGCATAAATATTATCAATAACTTGATTCATACCTTATCGGCTTCCACAACCATTTATGGGATCTCCGCATCTTCCTATTATACAACCATTCCCATCAATAATAATATTATTGTTTTGGGTAATGACATCGCTGCCAATGTAAATATTCGAGGCATTTATACCTATTATTTAGCTAATGTTTATTTCAATACCGTGGTCATCTTAGGCACGGGCACCAGCGGGTCAGTTTCATCCTATGCATTTTATAGAAATTCGAGTTGGACCAATACGATGAATATAAAAAATAACTTGTTTTACAATGGCCGATCGAATAGTGGCGGCACCGGCTCTCATTATGCAATTTATATAGGCGACCTTACAAGTTTAAGCATTAACTATAACGATTACTATGTAAATGGAACTGGAGGTGTATTAGGCTATTGTGTAAGTGCTGACAAGTCTACAATCGCTCTTTGGCGCACTGCAACATCTCAAGATGTAAACAGTATTAATACCGACCCACTTTTCGCTAATGTTACTGGATGCGCTCCCGGCAATTACTATACTGGAGGTTCCATCAATGGCGTGACTGGATTGGGTATCTCCATTGACTATTATGGCATGGCTAGAGGGGCCACACCCAAAATGGGTTCGGTTGAAAACCTTGCAGGAATTTGGTATGGAACAACGAGCAGTGACTTTGGCACGGCTTCGAATTGGCTCGACAATATTGTGCCTGCAACAGGGGCTAGTATTGTGTTTGCATCAAGTCCGAGCAATCATTGTGTATTAGACCTAAACCGATCACTCAATATTGTTACGAATGCACAGTCGAGTAAAAAATTAGATTTGAATGGATATAATCTAACCATCACTGGCAGTATTAACTTTTCAAATGGTGCACAGATTGATGCCACTGCCGCCACCTCAGGTATTGTATTTTCGGGAAGTGCCATTCAAACCGTACCGAGCGGATCGTTAACTAATAATTCGATTAATGTTTTAAATATAGATAATACGAGCGGCGTTACCTTAAGTAATCCTGTAACGGTAAACAACTCCTTAGTTTTAACGACAGGTTTAATTACTACTTCGTCGAGCAACTTATTAACTTTAGGAGCGAGCGCAGTGGTTAGTGGAGCATCCGACAATAGTTTTGTTAATGGCCCAATTAAGAAAATAGGCAATACTGGTTTTGTATTCCCTGTCGGAAAATCGGGTACAGGATATCAAGCAATTGAAATCTCGGCCCCTTCAAGTGCGACTGATGCATTTACTGCTGAGTATATGCGCGCAGATGCAACCAGTGCAGTAGGTAGCGCGAAATCTATGCCTTTAACTATTGTTTCAAAATGCGAATATTGGCAACTCGACCGAACCACTGGAACATCAACTGTAGATGTTACCATCTATGGAAATAGCCATAGCGGTTGCATAACTTCTACCAATGCCAATTACTTCACAGGGAATAGCGCCTCATTAAACGATTTAAGATTGGCACACTGGGATGGTTCGCAGTGGGAAGTAGCTCCTAGTAGCGGAACAAGTGTTAGTGGAACCTCTCCTAATATAACCTTAACTGCAACATCTGTAAGCAGCTATAGCCCATTTACCTTCGGCTCTGTGGGTTTCAATCCATTGCCTGTAAAACTTACAAAATTTGTGGTAAGCAACGACGGCTCCAGCGGAATTCTCGATTGGAATACTGCCACCGAAATAAACAACGAACGCTTTGATATTGAAAGAAGTATTGATGGAATCAACTTTTTTGTTATTGGAAGTCAAAAAGGACAGGGCAATTCTACTTCTAATAAGTCTTACACTTTCATTGATTTGAATAGCGCTGAACAAGCTAGTAATATTGTTTTTTACCGATTAAAACAATTTGACTTCAATGGCAAATACAGCTATAGTAAAATTGAACATACACAATTCAATTCAAGCACCAGTTTAAGTCAATACAAAGTAAGTCCGAATCCAATTAATCAATTTATGAGTTTAAGCTTCACCCTTAAAGCTGCAGAAAAAGTAACCATTGAAATAAGTGATTGTATTGGAAATGTAATTTATAGAGAAGAAGTAGCTGGACGGGCGGGTATTAACCAAATTCAAATTAATACAAGCTCCTTCGCTAAAGGAATATATCTTATAAAACTTATGAACTCAAGCACTATAAATAGCGCCATGAAAATCATCAAAGAATAACTTGGCTTAGAGCACCAAGTTGTATTGTATTTATAAAAAAAGGCACCGTAAATCGATGCCTTTTTTTTATTTAACTTCATGAATCAAATTTCCAATATGCCAATGTAGGGAATCATGGAATATACAATCTGTAATATCATAATTGTGAATTACTCCGTGAATTTATTAACGAGGTTATGAAGATATTTGATACCTATGATGCGCACCCTTTTGTTCTATTTTACCTTCATTTTCATAGGATCAATCCATGCGCAATTTAATTTTCGTTCGCCCATTGATGGGGAGATAAAAATTGCTGCCAACTTCGGGGAACTGCGTGCCAATCATTTTCATAGCGGGATTGATATTCGCACCGATGGTGAAGAAGGATGGAAGGTATATGCTGTTGAGGATGGTTTTGTTTCGCGCATTTTAACAAGCAAGAAAGGTTATGGAAACGCATTGTACATCACGCATCCGAATGGATTAACGAGTGTATACGCGCACTTGTCGGCCTATAACGATATCATTAAAAATTTTGCCTCTGCATGCCAAACGGCTCATGAAGATTTTGAACTCGACACCATACTTCTTCCTGCAGCGATACCTGTGAAGAAGGGCGATGTGGTAGCATTTAGTGGCAATACAGGAGGAAGCTCCGGGCCACATTTACATTTTGAAATTAGGGATACGAAAACTGAATTTGTAATTAACCCCGAAAATGTAGGCTTCGAGATTAAAGATATTTATACCCCTCGAATTTTTTCTGTTGCCATCTTTTCATTGCAAGGTTATCAATCGAAATATGTTCAAACGATACCCATTCCGAATGGAAAAACAATCCCTGTAACTCCCGGTCGTGTTGGCATTGGAATGAGTGGTATTGATTATTACAGCGATTACCAGTTCAATGCAGGCTTGTATAATACACAGCTTTTCAAAAACGATACCTTGATTTTTGAAAAGCGAATGGATACCTTTTCTTTCGATCATTGGAGATGTATCAATGCGCATCTCGACTATGAAGTTTTGCAAACAAAAAGTATCAATATTGAAAAATGTTTTCATGATGATGGCGACCTGACAGAAATCTATCCGCGTTTACTCAATCAGGGAATCATCAATATCAAGCCGGGGCAAACAATACAAATTCGACTGGTGACCAAGGATCATGCGGGCAACCAGATGCAGGTAGCCTTTGCCTTGAGGGGCACGGTGGCGGTGAAGAAAGCGCTGCCTAAATACAATGCTTTGCCACTTCAAATAAACAATCTAACGGCTCGTAAAGCTACGCTCACCATCCCCGCAGGTGCCATTTATGATACCTGTATGTTTAGCTTTTATGCTGATACTACTTATAGAAATTACTCGTACAAATATGTTGTAGGAGCGCGTACCATCCCCTTGCAAAAAGAGATAGAGCTCAAAATACTTCCAATAACCATTCCTAAGTCGGGAACCGAAAAACTCTATGTAAAATCGCTTACGATGGGCAGTGTAGGCGGGAAATTTACAGATGGCTATATGGTAGCCCGAACAAAAACCTGTGGTGTTTTTGTTATTGATGTTGATACCAATGCGCCCATCATTACTCCAATCAATATTCCCTATTCAAAAAACATCAGTGCCAATACCACACTGAAGTTTCGCATTTATGATACCCAAACTGGGGTAAAAAGCTTCAAAGCCACTGCCAATGGTAAGTATATCTTGTTTAGTTATGACCTTAAATACAACCTCATTACCTGTAACCTCAATGATGTAGATTTGAGTGGCAACAACGACTTCGAACTCACTGTCACCGACGGTTGTGGGAATATTAAACGGTATAAAACCGTACTTACCAAAAACTAATGCTCACAGTTGGATAAGGAGTATTACATTTGCACCTTTTTAAATCACCCCCTAAAATGAAAAAATTATTGTTAGTAGGCACCGTTGCAATTGCATTATTGGCTGCTTCATGTAAATCAAAATCAGAAAGACTGGTTGGAAACTGGAATGTTACTGAGTGTACCATCACCAATTTGGATGAGTTACGTAAAAAAGAATTGATGGATACCCCTGACAGCTTAATGGAACAAGCCAAAGCGATGTTGGAAGACAATATCAAGAAATTTACTGATAACTCTAAAAAAGAAACCTACGAATTTGAAGCGGATAGCTTTAATATCAATCGTGCAGGTAGAAAATACAATGGTGTGTGGAAGGTAAGCAGCGATAACAAGATGTTATTCCTGGTTCCTAATATGAATGCCAATTCACCAATTGATGCCTTCACCATCGAAAGTTTAGAGGCCAAAGAAATTAAAATTTCAAGAGCCCTTACCCCTGAGAACACTGCCATCTATACTTTAGAGAAGCAATAATCTTAGAAATTCTTATTCAACTTGCTGTGCTTGTAGGAAAATCCGAAGTAAATGAGGAGTCCTACGGCCAGCCAGATGAAAAAATACATCCAGTTTTTATAACCCAGTTCGCTCATCATATACAAGCAGCTGGTAAGTCCTAGCATTGGGATGAGTGACGCATTGTGGCGAAATGCAAAAACCGCCAGTGCTATCACAGTGAACAAGAAAATCCAGGTTGGGATTTTGTGTTTGAATACGCCCCACCCCGAATCATATTTCTTCGCATCGGCAATGGGCAATGCTGCTACCCTTGCACCATAGATTGAATCGTTGAGCGATGACAGATACGCTTCTGCATCGTTATTTTGCTGAGCAAACGCCAGGGAGTCTGAGGCTTGCAAACTTTCCTTCACCTTATTTATTTCATCCGCTTTTAAGCTTGTAATTAAATTCGAAGTCTCTTTTATTTTCGGTTCATTGAAAATAAAATTCATCATTCCTTCTTTGTTATACTGGTAGGATAAGGCCCCACCCAATAGCAAGAAAAACGTAAAAATATATTTCGAATTAATATACGGCGTTTTGAAACGGCTCGGTGGTCGATTTGGATTCATATTGAGTTTGAGCACTCCTGCACATACCAGTACAAATGCGAATAATGTACCGATGGAGCAGAGGTCGGTAACCATATCAATATTTAAAAACAAGGTGCCAGCACCAACGATTAGCCCTGTGATGATGGTTGAGAAAGAAGGCGTTTTAAATTTCGGATGCACCTTAGCAAAACGTTTTGGCAGCAATCCATCGCGGCTCATGCTCATCCATATTCGGGGCTGACCAATTTGAAAAACCAGCAATACACTTGCCATGGCTACCACGGCACTTACTGCAACGATTCCAGCCATCCATTTCAAATTCAATTTCTCAAATACGTGAGCCAGTGGATCGGCTACATCCAGTTCATTATAATTCACCATGCCCGTGAGTACGAGTGCTACAATGATATATAGAATGGTGCAGATGATGATGGCCCACATCATTCCTTTGGGTAAATCGCGTTGTGGATCTTTACATTCTTCGGCGGTGGTGCTAATAGCATCAAAACCAATATAGGCGAAGAAAACCGCCGATACCCCTTTGAGTACCCCTCCTACCCCATTGGGCATAAATGGATTCCAGTTGCCTGCATCTACGTAGCCACTTCCAACAATGATTACGAGTACCACCACGATGAGTTTGATGGCTACCATGATATTGCTTGCGTTGCGCGATTCTTTGATTCCGCGATACACGAGCATGGTGATAGCAATAACAATAAACAGTGCGGGCACATTCATTACCAGGTGCATTCCTAAGAAGGAAGGCGCGGTGGTATAAGCAGTATATGCTTTTTGCAATCCTGCTCCCAGGTTCTCAAACGACTTCCCACTTTGCATCAGCGCAGTAGCTTCCTTATAACCATTATGAGCAGTTAAAATATCTTGGGTCATCCAGGTAGGCAAATGAATGCCATGGATATTCAATGCATTAATATTTATTTGAGATAAGAGGGAGGTAAAATATTCGCTCCAGCCGATAGCTACTGTAACATTGCCAATGGCATATTCCATGATGAGTGCCCAGCCGATGATCCAGGCCACGAGCTCACCAAAGGCAACATAGCTATAAGTATAAGCACTTCCTGAAACGGGCACAAGGCTGGCGAATTCGGCATAGGCGAAGGCGGCGAAGCTACAGGCGATGGCGGTGAAAATAAAAAGGAATACCACGCCAGGACCTCCGTCGGCAGAGGCTTTGCCGATGGTGGTAAAAATTCCGGCACCGATGATGGCCGCAATACCCAAGGCGGTGAGGTCGATCGCAGTTAAATGCTTGCTAAGATTATGCTCCTGCTCATTGGCGGCATTTTGCATTACCTGTGCAACACTTTTCTTTCGTAATAAATTTTTCAAATTCATGGAGGTTGCAATATAGAAAAATTTATGGTTGGTTGGTTTTGTCAAAGATAAAAGTTGAAAGCAAATCACAACTCATACTTATGTAAATATTATTTACTTTTGGTTGTTTTTTAAGATGTAAAAGATAGAAGATGAATTTCAAGAACACTATTCAGAACAATTTAAATCAATGGTAAAAATGCGAAATTTTATTTTCCTATTAATTCTAGCTATTTTTTTTTGATATTAAAGCTCAGATAACCTTTGTCACAGAGCCTTTTTTCAATTATACGAATGGAAATTTCCCTGACACAAATGTCTATTTCTCCTACGACATTAATGATAATAATTACTTCAGAAGTATTTCTTTTAGTACTATTGACACTTTAACTAGTTTAGCTCCTCAACAATGCCCAAATCGCAAATTAAACAAGGTGTACTTTATAGATAAACAAATTTATAATTTACAGAATAACGAATGTAGCCCTCAGGTTTTGAATTATTCCCAATCTCAAGATAATGGAAAAACATGGACTCAGAAGTTATTGCCAAATGGAAAGAATGCCAGCTTGATAAATATTGACAAAGGCAAGAATATAGAATATTATGTTGAGGCAAACACCTCTAACAATAGGAAGTATTTGTTTAGTAATAAAAATAATGCTTGGGATTCTATTGAGTTTGTTGACACAGGTTTTAGTTTTCTAAGTATTAATAATGGAAAAGGAATAATGTTAGTAGCATCAATCGCTACAACACCTCTAAAATTTTATTATGCAATTTCGTCAAATGGTGGAAAAGGATTCCAATTGTTACAAAATATTGACTATTCAAAAACACCACTAAATAATCAAAGTCTATTAAAAAACCTTGTTGTAATAAATGATAGTTTTTGGATTATTAATTATTCAAACAATGACCTCTCAATTAATGGCGTGTATATAAGCACTGATTTTGGTTCAAGTTGGAAAAGTGTTTTAAATGAAAATATCGGTAATATCATTAAAGCGGATAGTAATACAGCCTATATTAATTCAATTCCATTTTCGTCAAATATAAAAGGGAACCTTTACCAAGTGAGCGAAAAGGGCAATAAACTATGCCTCACAACTTTCCATGCCAGAATACATAATATGAATTTTTTTGATGCTTCAAGAGGATTAATTCTAACGATTGACACTCCAAATTCTCAACCTGGCATCTGGCGAATGAAGAATGGAGGTGGCACACCATGTTACATTCAAAATACAGGAATTAAAAACCATGAAAGAGTTTACAACTCATTTACCATATTTCCCAACCCAGCTATTGCTCAAATTATTGTATCGAATTATTCGTTGCCAGTTCATTCGAATTACCAAATCTATAATCTATTGGGAACATTGGTTCAACAAGGAAATTTGGAAGAAAAGGAAACAACAATAAATATTAATCCCCTCGCTGAAGGGCTTTATTTTATTAGAGTTGGGGGTACTACGCTTAAATTTGTGAAAGGAAAAGATTAATTGAAAATGTTATAATTTACAAGATAATTATATCCAAGAAATCAAGCCCCTCAAGCAAAATCCACTTGTGCTTTTTCAAAATCTTCGGGGATGCCGATATCGATGAAATAGTTATCGAAGGGGAAGCCCATGATTTTTAAATCGGTAGTATGTGCTTCGAATACTTCTTTCTCCATAGAAAAAGCTTGAGGTAAATTCAATGACTCGAGGCAATTGCGTTGGGCGGCGTAAACTCCGGCATTGATGAGGCCTTCGGCACAAAAACGCTTCTCATTAAATTGTATGATTCGATTGTCTTCCACTTCCACCGTTCCATACCTTTCGAAGTTTAGCATGGGCTTGAGTGCTAAAGAAATATCGGCCTTGTTGAGCAAATGTTCTTGCATCAACAAATCAAGAGGGCAATCAAAATACGAATCGCCATTGATGATAAACACATCGAACTGATGGCATGCTTTCAACGCCAACTGAATACCGCCACCGGTGCCCAATGGCTCGGCTTCCACCACAAATACAAACGCTGCATCGTAGTTTGATTGTGCTATAAACTCTTCTATGATTTCATGTTTGTAGCCTACCGACAATACCACGCGCGAAACCTTCGCATCGATGAGCTTGGTGATGATATAGTGCAGGAAAGGTTTTCCAGCCACGGGGGCCATGACCTTGGGCACCGCACTCACCACACTTCGTAGTCGAGTACCCAATCCGCCGGCAAGTATGATGGCTTCGTACATTATAAATTTTTGAGGGCTAATTTAATCAATTCTTCCACAGTCAGTGTAGGATTCAATCGCAGCTGCTTATCTACCTCACGCTCGGCAGGGGCTTTGCTGAAACCGAGCATGGTAAGGGCACCCATGGCTTCTGTGCGTACCACGCTTCCCATGCCTGCACCCGAAGATTCATTGATGATGGTTTCGCGCTTGAGTTTATCCTGCAGCTCCAAAATGAGGCGCTGTGCCGATTTGGGACCTACGCCTTTAATGGCAGTGAGTGCTCCGATATTGCCCACCGAAATGGCCAGTTGTATTTCGCTTGGCGTAAGTGAAGAGAGAATCATACGCCCCGTATTGGGACCTACGCCATTCACCGAAATGAGGTGTTTGAATAAATTGCGTTCGAGCTCATCGAAAAAACCGAAGAGCACATGCGCATCTTCTCTAATATTTAAATAGGTGAGCAGTCGGCCTTGCTTCAGGTCTTTAATTTTCAGATGTGTGTATAAGGAAATATGTACCTCATACCCTACCCCATTCACATCGAGCACCACGTAGGTAGGCGTGATGGTCGTAAATTTTCCTTCAAGATGTGCGATCATGTGGTAGTGAAATTAGTTAATTATTTTTCTAAACGATCTTTGATTCCCAATCCATTTTTACGAAGTGTATCGATGGCAATATCATAACCAGCATCGGCATGGCGAATGACACCCATTCCAGGGTCGTTGCGCAATACACGTTTCAAGCGTGCTTCGGCCTCTGGGGTTCCATCGGCTACGATAACCATGCCACTGTGAATGCTGTATCCCATCCCTACGCCACCACCTTGATGCAATGATACCCAGCTAGCACCTCCAGCAATATTTACGAAGGCATTGAGGATAGGCCAATCGGCAACGGCATCGCTACCATCCATCATCGATTCTGTTTCGCGGTTCGGGCTTGCTACCGATCCGGTATCGAGGTGGTCGCGACCAATAACAATCGGTGCTTTCACTTTTCCTGTGCGCACCAGCTCATTGAATGCCAGTCCGGCTTTCTCACGCTCCCCTTGTCCGAGCCAACAGATACGAGCTGGTAATCCCTGAAACGCAATCTTGTCTTTTGCCATACGCAGCCAACGTTGTAAGCCTTCATTTTCTGGAAACAGTTCCTTCAGCATTTCGTCGGTGGTATAAATATCTTGTGGATCACCACTGAGGGCTACCCAGCGGAACGGACCACGGCCTTCACAAAATTGTGGGCGAATAAATGCGGGCACAAATCCAGGGAAGTCGAAGGCATTATTCACGCCATGTTCAAATGCCATGGCACGTATATTATTTCCGTAATCGAAAGTGATGCTTCCCATTTTTTGGAACTCAAGCATCAGGTTCACATGTTGTACGATACTCGCAAAGCTTCTCTTCAAATACTCATCTGGATTGCTTCTGCGCATGGCATCGGCCACTTCCGTATTCAATCCGTGAGGGTAATAGCCAATGAGCGGATCGTGTGCCGAGGTTTGGTCGGTAAGTAAATCGGGTACCACATTACGTGCTTTCAATCGTTCCAATAAACTGATGGCATCGCACCAAACACCGATGGATACTGCGATTCCCTTCTCCTTCGCTTTCACTGCTTTGTCGATGGCATCGTCGATATCGCGGCTCATCATATCGAGGTAGCGTGTTTCAATACGTTTCTTGATACGCCATTCTTCTACTTCGGCTACCAAACATACGCCTTCATTGAGGGTTACCGCTAAAGGCTGAGCGCCACCCATGCCTCCCAATCCGGCAGTCACTGTAAGCGTACCTTTGAGTGAGCCATTGAAATGCTTTCTTCCTGCTTCGGCGAAAGTTTCATAGGTACCTTGCACTATCCCCTGTGATCCAATATATATCCAGCTTCCGGCCGTCATCTGACCGTACATCATCAATCCTTTTTTATCAAGTTCGCGAAAATGTTCCCAGTTGGCCCATTTGCCCACCAGGTTACTATTGGCTAATAAAACACGTGGGGTATCGGGATTCGTTTTTAGGATGGCTACCGGCTTCCCACTTTGGATGAGGAGGCTTTCATCATTTTCCAAATCACGCAGCGCTTTGATGATGAGGTCGTAGCTTTCCCAGTTGCGTGCTGCTTTTCCAAGTCCACCATAAACAATTAAATCTTCGGGGCGCTCGGCCACTTCCGGGTCGAGGTTATTCATCAGCATACGCATAGCAGCTTCTTGAATCCAGCCTTTGCAGGTAAGTTTATTGCCATGAGGCGCATGAATGGGGGCACGTGATTGAGTAGTCATATTTTAAATATAGGCTTGCAAAAATAATTTTATTATATTCGTGAAAAGAAAATGATTCGAAAATATTTTATTTTTTTAATCCCTGTTTTATTGGGGATGTTACTTTTCAGCCACTGTCGCAAGCAGGCATTGATAAGTGCTACTCCATCCATACAATATTTGGGATATTCAAAAATAAGTTATCAAAATTTCAATGCCGACTCCCTACTTTATTTGCAATTTAGTTTTGAAGACGGGGATGGAGATATTGGATTGGAATTAAGCGATACAGCATCACCATTTCGATTGGGAGAGCGATATTATTATAATGTATTTGCCGAGTACCAGGCGGGCAAGGCGGGAGTTTATTCATATATCATCAATGGAACGGATACCGTAAATTATAACGACCGTATTAGCAATATTCAACCAGAGACGAGAAACAAAGCCATTAATGGCACTATCACTTTGAAGATTGAGCCCATTGTGGGCATCATTGTACCCGATAGCATCCAATTGAAAATTTATTTGGTTGACAGGGCTTTGCATCAAAGCAATATTATAAGTACAGGTCCAATTCCTGTAAATTACTAAATTATTATTGTTTTGTCCTCTTTTTTGAGGCCAAAAGCCCTTTTTTCATTGCCTTTGAGGCAACTTAAAGGCTCGTTTTGATTCCCGCTTTTTTATATGGCTCTCTTTTATATCTTTGCACCTCGTTTTTTTTAGCTTGGGATAAAACCCACGTTCCTTAAAAAGGACTCATTTTATTAATAATTTTATACATTTAAAAAGTAGCAATGAAGAATAAAGGATTGATTAGATTTTTTGCTGTAGTGCTTGCAGTGATCAGTTTGTACCAGTTATCGTTTAACGCGATAGTATGGAACTACGACAAAAAAGCCGAAGCCTATGCTAGCAAATTTGCACCAGAAGAACATGCCGCCAAGGTTCGTTATTTCAAAGACTCTATTGGTAATACGCAAGTTTACAATTTGCTGGTAGCGAAATTTACTTACAAAGAGTGTAAGGAAAATGCCATTACCCTGGGTCTCGACTTACAAGGAGGTATGAACGTAACCTTAGAAGTATCTCAGGTAGAGTTTGTAAAAGCTTTGGCAAATAATAATCCTGACCCTAACTTCAACGCTGCCGTTGATAATGCAGAGAAAATTTCGGTAACCAGTCAGAAAGGTTTCATCGATATTTTTTATGATGAATATAAAAGATTAAGCCCAGATAAAAAGTTGGCAGCTTTGTTTGCCACACCAACCAATAAAACAATCAACTTCAATAGCAGTGATGATGAGGTATTGGCTATGGTAAGAGAAGAATCGGCTCGTGCAATCGACCGTTCTTATGAAATTATCCGCAGTCGTATCGACAAGTTTGGAGTAACCCAGCCAACTGTTCAGAAATTAGAAAACCAAGGACGTATTCTTGTGGAATTGCCTGGTGCCGATGATCCTGAGCGTGTACGTGGTTTATTACAAGCTACTGCAAAATTAGAATTCTGGGAAACTTATTTGAATGGTGATGATGTTTACAAATTATTAGATACCATTAGCAAAGGATTGGGTAAAGCCGATATGGGAATTACCATTGCACCAGATACAACCAAAGGAGATACTTCAGCAACAGCAATGGCTGTACCTGATAGTACTTCAGTGGAGGATTCATCACAAGAAGCAAAAAATGCGAAGTTGATTAAAGAAAATCCATTGATGGCAATTCTTCAACCCGCTTTGGATCGTGATCGTAAAGGGTATATGAAAGGTGCGATGATTGGATATGTAATGGTAAAAGATACCTCCAAGTTCAACTCGTATATCAGCAGCCCTATTGCATTGTCATATATCAATAGCTTACCAGCAACCCAAGGCATTCGTTTTGCTTACAGTCCTAAGAGCGATAATGGTTTCATGTATGTATATGCATTGAAGGCTAAAGATATTACTCGTGGTGCAGTGATGGACGGATCGGCAGTTGCTACTGCTCGTCAGGATTACGACCCATTAACAGGTTCACCAGATGTAAGTATGCAAATGACTCCAAAAGGAGCTCAGGATTGGGCTGCCATTACCAAAGCAAATACCAACAAATGTTTGGCGATTGTATTGGACGGAGCCGTTTATTCAGCACCTAATGTACCGGGAGAAATTGCTGGAGGTAACTCACAAATCAGTGGAGGATTCACTGTAAAAGAAGCGCAAGATTTAGCAAACATCTTACAAACTGGTAAGTTGCCTGCACCATGTAAAATCATTGAAGAGGTAATTGTTGGACCATCATTGGGTAAAGAAGCGATTCGTTCGGGACTACTTACCTTATTGGTTGCTTTCTTAGCAATTATAGTGTTCATGGTATTGTACTATAATATTGCTGGGGTATCGTCTGATATCGCGGTAATCATCAACTTGTTCTTTATCCTCGGGGTATTGGCATCGTTGCATTCGGCCTTAACACTTCCTGGATTTGCAGGTATCGTGCTTACCTTAGCGGTGGCGGTAGATGCGAACGTATTGATTAATGAGCGTGTAAAAGAAGAAATGCGTGATGGTAAGAATATGCGTCAATCGGTATCCGCTGGTTATAAGCATGCATTATCTGCGATTATCGACTCCCACGTTACTGGTTTATTGGCAGGTATTGTACTCGTATTCTTAGGAACAGGACCAATCAAAGGTTTCGCGGTGGTATTGATCATTGGTATTATCACTTCCCTATTTACGGCGATCTTCATTACTCGTTTGCAAATTGAGCGCTGGTTGGATAAAGGAAGAGAAGTGAAATTCTCTACTTCATTATCTGAGCATTTGTTCAAAGGTTCAAACTTTGATTGGGTAGGAAAACGTAAAATCTATTATATCATTTCAGGTATTGTAATTTTATTAGGCGTCATCTCGATGTTCACTAAAGGATTCTCATTAGGAGTTGACTTTAAGGGAGGATGGAGCTATGTAGTGAAATTAGATAAGCCAGCAAATACTTCTGATGTTGCATCAGGATTGGCTGCTACTTTTGATAAATTAACTCCACAAGTAAAAACTTTTGGAAGCGATTCGAAATTAAAAATTACAACTACCTATAAAATTGACGATCCTAAATCGACTGAAGCTGATGTACGTAAGCATTTGTTGGATGGATTAACAAGTATTGGATATCAGGTAAATGATGCCTCTATTGAAAGTAGTAGCAAGATTGGCGCAACCATGGCATCCGATGCGAAATACTCTGCTTTACGAGCCATCTTCATTGCGATTATTGGTATGTTCATCTATATCGTTATCCGATTCCGTAAATGGCAATTTGGTGTAGGTGCTTCCGTGGCCTTGTTCCATGACGTATTCTTATTATTATCATTCTTCTCCATCTTGGATGGTATTGTACCATTCTCAATGGATATCGACCAAGACTTTATTGCAGCGATCTTGACTGTACTCGTATTCTCAATGAATGATACCGTGGTTGTATTTGACCGTATTCGTGAATACTTGAACCTTAACAAAAAAGAGAAAGACCGTGTGAAGATTATCAACTACGCATTGAATGCTACCTTAAGTCGTACTATTGTAACGGCAGGTACTATCTTCATCGTATGTTTGATCTTGTTCGTATTTGGAGGACCAGCAATCAAAGGATTCTCATTCGCCTTATTAATTGGTGTTATCGTAGGAACTTACTCTTCATTATGTATCGCTACTCCGGTTGTGGTTGATTTTGGAGGAAGTGATTTCGAGGGTATCAAATAATTATAACCATCTAAAGAAGAAGCCTTTCCATTTTGGGAAGGCTTTTTTTATGTCTTTTGAGTTAGATTCTCACGTATTTCGCTTGGGAGTTGAGGGTTTATAATCGTATATTTGACGGCGATACGTTCAAAAGCCAACGTGTCGATTATTTTATTTCACCTATGCATTTACCAAAATTCCCGGTCGTAACTCCATCTTTTCATTCAGTTTTAAAGCATCGTGCCGAAGAATACTTCAAGAATAAAGGCATCTCATCACACGGAAATTTCCAACTTTTTTTTAAGGCAGGACTTCTCGTTACTTCATTTATAGCACTTTATATCCACTTAGTATTTTTTACCCCAGTATGGTATTTGGCACTAGCGGAAGCCATTGTTTTGGGATTCGTTATCTCATTTATTGGTTTTAACGTAATGCACGACGGTAGTCATGGCAGTTTTAGCAATTACCGCTGGCTTAATCGCATTGCAGCTTATACCATCAATGTATTAGGAGCAAGTAGCTTTATGTGGAATGTGAAACATAATATTGTGCATCATACTTATACTAATATTGATGGTTTTGATGATGATATTAATGCTGGCATATTATTGCGTTTTAGCGAACATCAAAAAAGATATAAATTCCACCGTTTTCAGCATATTTATTTCTGGTTCTTATATACCCTGCTTTATATGTTCTGGGTGTTTTATACCGACTATAAAAAATATTTTACTGGCATGATTGGTGCGGTGCCATTGAAGAAACTTGATTTTGTAGATCACCTCTTCTTTTGGGGATTTAAAGCCTTAAACTTGTTTCTTTTCATCGTATTGCCAATTTACACTGTTGGATTTCTATGGTGGCTTACAGGTTTCTTAACCATCACCTTATTGGCTGGTTTCGTATTAAGCATCGTGTTTCAATTGGCACATACCGTGGAGCATTGCAGCTTTCCTGATCCCAATACCTCGACTGGAAAGATGGAAGACGAGTGGGCAATTCATCAATTAAAAACCACTGCCGATTTTGCTCCAGATAGTAAATTTATTTCATGGTGTGTTGGAGGATTGAACTTTCAAGTAGAGCATCATTTATTCCCTAAAATCTCTCATGTGCACTATCCTGCTTTGAGCAAGATTATCAGATCTACCTGTGAAGAATTTGGAGTACCATATATCGTTTATCCAAAGATGCGCCAAGCAATTGCTTCCCATGTTACACACTTGCGTAATTTAGGTCGTAATTAAGCGTTTGTTTCTTTTCGCCTCTAACTTACTCGGATTTATTTTCCTCGCTGAGTTCTTCCCAAAATGCCACCGCCCTGCGGGTATGCGGGATACAGATGCTCCCCCCTACGATATTGCCAACAGCCAATATTTCGAATAGCTCTTCCGTATTTAGTCCTAGAGCTTTTCCTTGTTGTAAATGATATTTCACGCAATCGTCGCAGCGCAATACGAGCGATGCTACCAGTCCTAACATCTCTTTATTTTTAGCACTCAAAGCCCCATCGGCATAGGTATGTTGGTCGAGATTGAAAAAGCGTTTGATGACCAAATTATCTTCGGCCAATATTTTTTCATTCATTTTCTCGCGGTAGGTGTTGAATTCTGTTACTGATGACATGGGTATTTGATTAGATTAAATTGGATATAAAAAATAATTCCGGCCAAAGTATGAACGATTGCCGGAATTATTTGATGTTTAGTATGACTATTTATTTTTTGATTTCGTTGCCTTCATTATCAAGTTCCACTACTTCGTAACCCCAAGCATTGAGTTTATCCTTCACAGTTGTTCTATCACCTACTACAATAATTGCCATGCGATTGATATCGAGATTACGGCGAGCAAGTCCTTTAATTTCAGTCGGGTTAAGCGACATAAGTACCTGGAGCTGAATCATTTTATATTCTGGCTCTAATTGATAACGTTGTTTCATGAATAATACATTCGCTTTTTGGGCTAGGGTTTCATATTTCAACGCTTCACTTGAATTTAATGAGTTCTTCGTAAACTGCACTTCTTCCGGTGTTAAGAGCTTGGTATGGTAGCTCTCCATTTCCTTCAATATTTCACTGATGGTGCTATCAGTGGCATCTTTTTTAAACCCACCACTGATAACAAATGGTCCACGGTATTTTGTACCACTGAAACTACTACGTACCCCGTAAGTCCAGCCCTTGCTCTCACGTAAATTCATATTAAGATGGCTATTAAACGTACCACCAAACATAAAATTCATCAATCCCGCTTTATAAAAATTATCTTTTGCGTCGAAGGGTAGTGCTAAGTATCCTATACGAATTTGTGATTGAGCAGCTTTCTCGCTATGAATGAAATATATTTTTGTGGTCGACACTTTCACAAACTTATCATTCTTTAATATTTCAGGCAATTGTATATCTGTTTTTTCCCATTGGTCGATGAAAGAAAGCTTTTGAGTTAAGGTCATCATATTCACGTCGCCCACGGCTACAATCTCTGTTAATTGTGGTACGTAGTATTTCTTGTAGAATTCTTTCACATCCTCAAGCGTAATGTTTTTAACGGTTTCTGTTGTTCCTTCATTCGGTATCGACTTAATATTTTCGGGACCATAAATAATTTTACTAAAACAACGATCGGCGATAGAAGATGGATTAATTAATGAGTTTTTTATCCCCTCCAATTGTTGGCGCTTGGCGCGTTCGAACTCAGCTTCACGAAAGGCTGGGTAAAGTAATTTATCTTGTAAAAGCCCCAAGGTAATATCCAGGTTCTTTCTTAATGTTCCCACGTTGATATAGGTGTTTTCGGCATCGGCGGTTACCGTGATGGTACTTCCGATTTTATCGAGTGCTTCTTCAAATTGTTCGGTAAGCATCGTTGCTGTACCTTCATTCATCAATCGGGCGGTAAGCACTGCCAGTCCTGCCTTATCGGGGTGATTATAATCCATCAGGTGTCCACCCTTAATAACGATTTGCAAGGTAATGTATGGGATTTCATTTTGAGTTAAGCCACTAAATTGTACTCCATTTGAGAATGAAGAAATCATGGGTTCGAAGCGTTGTGGCAAGATCGGCTCTGATGGAACTGCGGGTTGAACACTGCGGTCGAATTTATCTTTAACATTACGCAATTTTAGTTTTGTCACCTTCTTTGCAGCAGAGGCATCGGGCTCAGGCATTTTATAGTTATCCTCTCTGGCTAAATTGGGTTTTTCCTTATTAGAATAAACACTCATACATACATAATGTTTGTTTTTGATGTATTGATTATAAACCCTAAGAATATCCAGTTTTGTAATCTCTCTAATTTCCTTCAGTTGCTTTTGAACCATATTCGCATTGCCTCCAAACGTATAGTAATAGGCTAAAGTAGATACTTTCCCATTAACACTTTCTAGGCTCCTAATAAATTCAGTTTCTGAAGATGCCTTCGCACGAATCAAGTCATCATCGGACACTCCACGTTGTTCAAAATCGGCAAAGCATACATTAATCATCGAATCGATGGTACTCAATTTAAGGTTGGGATAAGCCATGATATTGATGCCTAACTCGCCAGCCAATTCTGTTGAGGAGTTAGATACACTGGCCGAAGAAGCCATTTGTGATTTCATGAATCGAGTATAGAATACCGATGATTTATTGCTACTTAGAATTTCGCATAACATATCCAAAGCTGCTTCATCCGAATGAAATGCAGGTACAGTAGAATATACGCGGCGCAATAAAGGCTGACGAATATTATCACTCATTGATACATAACGATCTTCGGTAAGTACAGGCTGCATGGCAGGCATTTTTTTAACCTCTGGGCATTTTTTAATCGAGCCAAAATATTTGTCTACCATTTTCAAAACGTCGGCAGTATTTACATCCCCTCCAATGGTAAGCACAGCATTGTTTGGGCCATACCAGCGCAGGAAGAAATTCTTAAGGTCATCAACATCCACTGCATTCAAGTGATTGATATACCCAATGGTAAGCCAGCTATATGGATGTGCTTGAGGGTAAAATACTCTTGAAATATTTTCTTGAACAAGGCCATACGGACGATTATCGTAATTCTGTCCTCGTTCATTTTTTACCGTTTCACGTTGGTTCTCAAACTTGCGTTGATTCACGGAGTCGAGGAGGAATCCCATACGATCGGCTTCCAGCCAAAGCGCCACTTCCAATTGTGTTTTTGGCAATGTTTCATAATAGTTGGTACGGTCGCGGTTAGTAGTTCCATTTAAGGTACCACCCGCATTGCTTACAATTTTGAAATGCTGATCATCGCCAACATGTTTACTTCCTTGAAACATCATGTGCTCAAAAAAGTGTGCGAAGCCCGATTTGCCCACCTCTTCGCGAGCGCTACCTACATGATAAGTAACATCTACATGCACCAAGGGGTCGCTATGGTCTTCATGAACAATCACGGTGAGACCATTTTTCAAACGATACATTTCATATGGGATGGTGAGCTCATCACCGGTACGGGTTACCTTCTCAATGAGTTTGGCTTGAGCAGAAGCATTGGAAACCAAAGCAGAAAATAATAGAAACAAAAAAATGCGATTCATCATAATACCTTAACTTTTTAGGAAGTTCAAAAAAACGATATTTTTCTGAATAAAAAGGGTTAGTCATTTTAATATTAAAATTGGTGAATTACCCTGATTTGAAAAGTCGATTTCAGGGAAGAGAGGTCATTTAATTAATCCATATACTTGCTTTCCTCAAATATAGTAAGGTGCTCGCCAGTGTTCCTTAAATTAATGATTCTCATCATTGTAGTCTAATTAATTTGGAGTTTTAGCAAAATAAATGTACAATTGTAACTTGCAATTTCTTTATTAGTCTTAAAACTCAAATATTATAGGAGCACATTTACATGAATTCATTTTTATTCAATCGCTTTTTCGCGCTTTGTAGTTTGCTGTTTATCACGGCACAACTCAATGCACAGAATACTGCAACAATTAAGGGGAGGATGCTTGATGAGAAAAGCGAGCCGCTCTCTTTTGCCACTATTCGACTTGAAGGAACTACCATTGCACAAAACACGGATGCAGATGGGAATTTCTTATTTAAAAATTTGGCTGCTGGTAATTACGTAGTTATCGGCACCTATTTAGGTTATGCCCCTTCTCGACAAGAAGTAAAGCTTGCCGCAGGGGAAACCAAAGAAATAAGAATCCAAATGCAACCCGAAAACAAGAGCCTCAATGAGGTGGTTGTTGTGGGATATGGAACGCAGGTTCGAAAGGAAGTAACCGGAGCTGTTTCAAAAATAAGCAGTAAGGACATTACCTCTATCCCGGTACCGAGTGTGGAAGCCGCCTTGCAAGGAAAAGCTGCAGGGGTTCAAATATCTATTGGTAGTGGTTTGGCAGGATCGGCATCTGTTGTAAAAATCAGAGGTATTGCTTCAGTAAGTGCTGGTAGCGATCCATTATATGTTGTTGATGGTATTCCAATCTCTCAAGATTATTTCATTCAAAATGCTACAGATAAGGGGAATGGCGGAGGAAAGAACAATAACCCATTGGCAACTTTAAATCCGGATGATATTGAATCTATAGAAATATTAAAAGATGCTGCAGCAACAGCCATCTATGGTTCACGTGGCTCGAATGGAGTAATTATTATCACAACAAAACGTGCGAAAAAACAAGGATTGAAATTCGACCTCACCATTCGTGAAGGAATTTCAACAATGGCTTCTCGCCCACAGATGATGAATAACACGCAGTATTTACAAATGCTGCAAGAAGCATATGAAAATGACGGGGGTGTAGGGCGTGCACCATTGCCAGCTGGTTTAACTTGGGAGCAAGCACAAGCAACCAATACCGATTGGGTAAAACAAACCACCCATGCTGGCTTCAAACAAACCTATAGCTTAGGAACATCTTATGCTAAGAAAAAAATAAACTTATACGTAAATGCCACCCATGATAATAATTCAACGTATATTATTGGTGATGCTTATGTAAGAAGTGCATTTAGAGCCAATCTAGAATATCAGTTGACAAGTAAAATGAAACTTTCATACGCCGGTTCGTATGTAAATGGTTTGAATAAACGTGTAGATGGAGGATGGGGCGGAGGACTTGGCGCTGCGATGAGTACAGCACTCCCAATTTATCCGGTTAAAAATAGCGATGGCACTTGGTTTACCAATAGTGGTGTAAATAATAATCCAGTATTTATGCGTGAAAACAAAACGCAGCAAACCCGCCAACAACGTACACTTCAAGGGGTGGTAATGGAATACTCTCCAATAAAAAATTTACTTATCCGCGTAAATGGTAATTATGACTACCTTGATAATACCGATGATGTTTATGAAGATACTGCTTTGGTAAGGCAACCCAAGGGAATTGCAAAACGTGGAGCAACTTATACCAACAACTATAATGTAGTTGCCACAGCGTTTTATTCTCAAACCTTAAAGAAAGAACAAAAGATTTCATACTTAGCAGGTACCGAATATCAAAGAACCCGTTCGGCTTTCAAATATTTAGAATACAATAATATTATGGGGCCATTGTATAATACTACCCCTATTGATTCTAATTTAAAACCTGGTACTAATTTATTGAGCAAAAGTATTTCTGTATTCGATAGTTATTTTGGACGTGTAAGTTATTCATTAAAGGATAAATATTTCATCTCCTTAAATGGTCGTGCCGATTATTCATCCACCTTTGGTGAAAATTATCGTTGGGGTTTCTTCCCAGCCATTGGAACTGGATGGGTAATGAGTGATGAGAAATTTTTGAAAGGAAATAAAGTGCTTACCTTCTTAAAGGCAAGAGCAAGTTATGGTAAGACTGGTAATTCAAATTTCGGAGGATCCTACCCATGGTGGGGACGTTATAAAGTAAATCCTACCGTTTATAATGGCGTACCTTCTCGCTATGTTGAGATATTCGAAAACCCTGATTTCCATTGGGAAACAACCAAAACTTTTGATATTGGATTCGACTTCTCTTTATTTTCTGAAAGAATAACAGGGGTATTAGAGTATTATAATAAGAATACCAGTGACGTAATTTTAAGCGTAAGTGTTCCTAATTACTATGGTTTCCAATCGGGGAATTATGCTGCCAATGTTGGAAAAATAAATAACCAAGGAATTGAATTCTCAACAAAGCTACGTGTTATTGATAAGGACAAAATCCGTTATACCATCGACTTTAATATTGCTAGAAACAAAAATAAAGTCTTGGATATTGGGTCTTATACAGAAGAAGCCGTGAGTGGAGGTACCAATGATACACGTATTGTAGAAGGTCAGCCAGTAGGTACTAATTACTTAGTTCGTTTTTCAAGAATTGATCAAAATACTGGGAAGCCCATTTATTTTGATAAGAACGGAAATGAAACTTATAAATGGGACCCAGCCAATCGGGTACCTGTTGGAAATATTTATCCTAAAGCATTTGGAGGATGGAGCAATACCTTCATTTACAAGCGTTGGGAGGTGGATATGAATTTCATCTATAGTATCGGAGGGAAAATTTATGACTCTTCATCTAAACGCCAGATGGGAACCTTTGATTCCGACAATTGGAATCACCGCTTGGATCAATTTGATCGTTGGCAAAAACCAGGTGATCAAAGTGAGTATCCTGTGCTTACTCGTCAGCCTGCCACTTACGGATCATCTACCCCATGGATTAATACGGATATGTGGTTGAAAGATGCATCTTATATGCGTTTGAGAAATCTTAGTTTGTTTTATACATTTAATGGGGATCAGTTAAAGAAAGCAAAATTATCCAGTGCTCGCATTGGTTTAGTTTCTACTAACATAATATTGTTTACTAAATTCAGAGGATTAGATCCAGAGGTGGTACGTGACTTTGAAAATGCTACGGATAGAAATACCAGTCCGAACATTACTTATTTAACCCCTCCACAAGAAAGAACAAACAGTATCTCTATCGTAATCGGATTTTAATTAACCAACAGAAATGAAACGTATCACAATATATATATTTAGTGCCTTTTTACTGACTGCCACGCTAGGCGGATGTAAAAAGATGTTTGATGTTAACCCTAACGACCCTACTCAAATTCGTAAAGCCGATGCACTTACTAAACCATCGGATGTACAAGAAGTTTTGAATGCTGGGTATGATAATATTGCCAATTTATATAATGGCAGAGTTCAATATTTTGGCGAATTACTTTCGGATAATGTAATCGCCCCAAAATCGAATAATGATTTTACAGAAGTATATAATAGAGCAACCATCTTCTTTAATACCTCAACAGGTGGATTTTATGGAGATATGTATAAGATTATTTACAAGGCGAATACGGTACTTGACTTTATTGATGGGGTACCTGGATTTACCGATTCGGAGAAGCAAAGAATGATTGCAGAAGCGAAGTTCATGCGTGCCTTAGGGCATTTCACTGCTGTTCGTTTTTTCGCTCAACCCTATGGTTATACTTCCGACAACTCACATTTAGGCGTGCCATTGCGTAAGAATTCATTACCAGAAGTAACATTAAGAAGCACTGTGAAGGAATCTTATGATTTCATTATTAAAGATTTGACAGAAGCCATTGCTAACTTACCAGAAACCAACTTAAATAATACCAATGCTACTAAGTATGCAGCGAAGGCTTTATTGGCCAAGGTGTATTTTCAAATGAATGATTTTGCTAATGTGATAACTCAGGTAAATGATATTGTTGCATCTGCCAAATTTACACTTTCTGATAGCGTGAATCTATACAACAAATCAGCTGTGGCTCAAAAAGAAATGATTTTCTATATCAAATCAACCAGTGCTGACCAACGTTCGGGTGCGATGCGTGGAAATTATTTTGAGACAGGAGCTAACCAACCTCAAATTGGAGTATCGGCTTCCTTGTATGCCGATGCTACTGCCCGTGGAGGAGATAAGCGTGCAGCTTATTATGCTCCATGCACAGGTGGTTTCCGATCATTGAAATTTGATTCAAACTTCTTCAATGTTCCGGTATTCTACTTAACCGATTTATTGTTGATGAGAGCTGAAGCCATCGCAGAAACGAATGGAACATTATCGGTGGCGATTACTGATATAAACGCCATTATCACGCGTGCATTTGGAGGCATTGGACAAAATATTTCAACTACCAGTGGTGCCGAAACAATAAAGATTGCGGCACGTACAGAACGTCGTTTAGAAATGCCAATGGAAGGCGATCGCGTACAACAATTGAAACGCCTTGGAGCTAAAGGTGAACCGAATATTCGAATTCGCAATGCACCATGGAATTGCAATGGCTTGGTACTTCAATTTCCTGCTTCAGAAAGTACTATTAAAGGATTTCAAATGAACCCTGAAGGAGGTTGTAACTAATTAAAAAATTAATCATGAAACGTATATTTAAATTCACCGCTTTAATTCTGGCAACAACCATTATTGTTGTTTCCTGCCGCCCGAAAAAGTTTTCGGATATCGGCGATGTGTCGAGTAAAACCAAGGGTATTCAGGACAACTGGATTTTATCCCATGCTTATGTTGTGGATGAGGCCTTTGCCACACCTGATAAATTCGACATCACCGATTTCTATAAAACCAAAGCTTTACCTTCCTTAAAATTTACCGAAACAGGCTTTACGGCGCTTACTACAGGAACTGTGAAAAATTATTTTGGAACAGGTACAGGAACTTGGAGTTTCGACAATACCGATTTTCCTAAATCACTTTATATAAATTATTCAGATAATTCGAAGGACACCTTCTTGCTTGGGAGTACCATTAGAACAACGGACTTAGTTCTAAATCTCAAGAAAACCTTTTATTATACCAAAGGCACTGCGAAAAAAATCGCCTATTCTTATATCTGGGAATTTACAAGACAAAATTAATTAATCTTCAAGAAAGTATCTAAGATGAAAAAGTTTATATTACTCGTTGCAATTATAATTGCTGCATTTACAAAATCAAATGCACAAGCGGCCTGGATTGAACCAGGACCTACTACCGATGTTACTTCGGTATGTAGAATCTATGTGGATTTATCAAAAATCACCAATACTTCATTGGATGGATTAACTGGCCCATTTTATATGTGGACTTGGAATCCAAGAGAGTTGCCTGCCAATGACCCCAATGTAAATGGCACAGGAACACAGCCATGGAAGAACTCCAACGACAATTTGAAATTAACTCCCGACCCATCAAAAGGGCCTAAGGTTTATTACTATGAAATGATCCCAACCGATTTTTACGGAGTAAATAAGGGAGATGTTTACAGTAAAGGAATCTCTTTATTGGTAAAACCTAAAGATGGTGGCGGATATGGAGCTCCCGATTTAAAATCGGAAGACTTAAACATTAAGGTGAATGCTCCTATTGAGCGTGATACCATCTATACCCTTCCTAAATGTGCATATACCGATGAAATTTTAACCATTATGTATAACAACCCTGTGGAACGCAATACAGGCATGTCGAATTTAGGTGCAGAGGATTGCTACTTATACATCAAAGTGACTTTAAGTGATGCCACAACTGTTGAGAAGGCGAGTTTCTTTGATGTAGGTACTGTACCTGCTTTAAAGATGACAAAAATTACTGAAGGATTATTTTCGGGACAGTTTAAATTAACCATGATTCCTAGGGAGTTTTTAGCCATTCCAAATGGTAAAACAATCGCCTCTGCTCAGTTCATTGTGCGAAGGAAAGATTTCAATGGGGGCCCCGATCGGAGTGCAGGAAATAATGACCTAAAATATTTTGAATGCAAATAAAATTTTATTATATTTACAACCTATTATTCATTAAATTAATTATCAAATTCATAACATGAAACGTATTCTACTTTTATTAAGTGCAATTGTTTTGCTAAATGTAGCTAAAGCAACCACAGTTTTATTCGCAGTTGATATGACCGGTCAAACGGTTAGCGCTAACGGAATGCACGTTGCAGGTGATTTTCAAGGATGGAATCCATCCGCTACCGCAATGGCTAATATCCCTTCTACTCAGGTTTACTATTATTCATTTTCAACCACTACCCCTGGAAAAATTGAATACAAATTTATAAATGGTAACGATTGGAGCGCACCAGGTGGTACTCCAGAGAATGTTCCTACCAGTGCTCAAGTAGGTGGAGGAAATTCAAACCGTTGGTACAATGTAGATACTACAATGTCTAAAGACACCGTTTTGGTTTCTTGGCAAGGAGTTTCATCATCTGCATTTGCACCTTTTGGATATAACAAACAATACATTCGTTTGGCTGTTAATTTAGCTAAAGCTACTACCATTGATCCTGCTGGCGTATTCGTTGCTGGTGCTTTCAACGGATGGAGCGATAAAACTAAGATGTTAAACTTAAATACTGCTGGTAAAGTATACGAAGCACAAATGTGGTTATCAGCTGGTACTTACGAATACAAATTTAAGAATGGCCCATCAGGATGGGAAAGTGTACCGGGAACTTGTGCTCCATCAGGAGGTAACCGTGCAATCACTGTAGCTACTGCTTCTCAAGTTATATCTCCAGTATGTTTGAGCGAATGTGGTAACTGTATCTTGAACTTGCCTAAGTACGATGTTACTTTCATGACTGACATCTCTGAAGATGTTGCTTGTGGACAAATTGACTCAGTAGATATAACCGGAGGTCATGCATTATTAGGAAACTGGGGTAATCCAGGACAAAAAATGGCAAAAGTAGGAGCAACCAATGTTTATACTTTAAAAATCAATCAATTTGATAGCGGTACTGCTATTGATTACAAATATCGCGTTTGGTCGAAAGGAAATGTTAGCTGGGAACAAGTTGGATGGACTTCTAACGGTAACCGTGCTTTAGTAATTACTTCAACACAAACTTTAGCAACCAATTGCTTCGGTAAAAACACAACTTGTACTACGCCTCCAGCTTCTTCTAAAGTTACTTTCAAAGTTGACTTCGCAGGAACTTCTATCACTCCAGGTGCTAAAGTTTACTTGGTAGGAAAAGGAAATAACTCTTGGTTAAAAGGAGCAACCGGTGGTAAAATTGAAATGACTGCTGTTTCAGGTACAGGTGGTAAAGCATACCAAGTATCAATCGATTCAATTTGCCCAGGAACAATCTATTACGGATTTGCAAATGATGCAGCTGATGAGACTTATGATACTGCTGCTTCTGGCAGAACTTGTTTAGCTCCATCAGGAATTGGATACCAACGTATTTACCAACGCCCTGCTACTGCTTCTACAGTTTATTATGTATTCGGAAAATGTAACAAAGGTATCTCTGCTATCAGCTATGCTGGTAAAAACGAAGATTTCCGTTTGTATCCAAATCCAATGACTAACTCATCAACTGTTGAATTAGGAACTGGAAACTATACTATCAATGTAATTGATATCACTGGTAAAATTGTTCGCACTTATACAAATGTTAGTGGTAAAGTTACCATCAGCAAAGGCGATTTACCAACTGGTATTTATATCGTTGATGTTACAGGTGAAAACACCCGTACTACTGAAAAATTAAGCATCAGATAATTTTATCTTATCTAAAAAAAGTCTTCCTGTAATCCAGGAAGACTTTTTTTTTGAGCTAAATTTCCCGACCATTAGAATGAAATTTCAATTCGCATATTAATTTTAACTTTACCCTCGATATGAGAATCATTCCTTTATACTTAGCATTATTAATTTATACTTTAAGCATGTCGCAAGCCGCTAATCACTCCACCGTTAGTGGTGTTGAGTGGAAATCGAAATTCCCTCACCAAGTGGTATATCAAATATTCACCCGCTCTTTTGCCGATGGTAATGGAGATGGGATTGGCGACCTACAAGGAGTGAAAAACAAATTGCCTTATTTGAAAGAGCTCGGTATCGGAGCGATTTGGCTCACTCCAATTTTTGAATCACCTACCTATCATAAATACGATATCATTAATTATTATCAAATTGATCCTGAATGCGGTACCAAAGAGGATTTAAAGCAATTGGTAAATGAAGCCCATATTATGGGAATTAAAATAATTCTTGACTTTGTGCCCAATCATACCAGCACGCAGCATGAATGGTTTAAGGAGGCGGTAAAAAACAATCCTACCTACAAAAACTATTATAGCTGGAGCAGCGATACCTCGGTATGGCATAAAGAGCCTGAACATTGGCATTGGGTCGACGATCAGACCAAAGGCAATGAAAAGTATTACGGATATTTTTGGAGAGGCATGCCCGACCTTAATTACGATAATCCGAAGGTAAGAGAAGAAATAATTAAGGCAGCACAATTCTGGATTTCTGAATGTGATATAGATGGCTATCGATTGGATGCTGCTAGCCATGTTTATCCGTATGCCGATCGCAAAAAAAACTATGCTTGGTGGACTGAATTTTCAAATGCCATGCGGGTACAAAAACCCGATTTTTATATTGTTGGAGAAATGTGGGGTGGCGACACCTTGATTGCACCTTACTTGAAAGCAGGGATGGATGCAGGGTTCAACTTTGATTTGTGGTTTAATATAAAATCTTCAATAGCAAAATCGAACGATGATGTAACAACAAAACTATTAGCTACCTATAATCGATACTATAATAATCGCGCAACATTTTGTGATGCAACATTACTATCCAACCATGATAATCCAAGAATTATGGATGAGGTGCAAGGCGATACTGACAAAGCAAAACTTGCGGCGGCAATCTTATTTACTTTACCCTATACACCGTATGTATATTACGGAGATGAGTTGGGTATGTTTGGACCAAAACCCGATGAACATATTCGTGAACCCTTTTTATGGGACGCTACTGATGAAGCTAAATGCAATTGGGAACCGAACTTTCATAATGCAGAAACCCCTACCCTATCTAGTCAAAAAAGCAATCAAAGTTCGATGTATAATACCTATCAATCATTGATAAAATTCAGAAACCAAGATGAAGTATTAAGTGATGGAAATTACGAATGCACGAGTTTACATAAGGATGGACTGATGATTTATGTGCGTTCAAAAAATGCAAAAAGCTATTTGATTGTCCATAATTTACAGGATTCTAGTACGCAACTCAAACTAAACGAATTGCCTCATTCAAGAGAATTCAAAATCGTGTATAGTACCGGAGGAAGAATCTTACAACCTGCCGATATGCTTGAACTCAAACCATACTCTAGTGTGGTTATTAGCTTTGTGAAATTACCGTAAAACACCGATTTGCAGAAGTCGTCGTAAAATCTACATTTGTACTCGATTACTAATTTCGATTACCAATGAAAAGAATTTCTATAATGCTATGCTTAATAATTCTCACTTTAGGATTAAAAGCAGGTGTGATTTTAGGTTATCAGGCAGGCTGCTATACCCGCGGCATTGCCAATATCCAAAGCACCACCTATTACTATAACAAAGTATTTGATGCTAATTTCAAATACCGAAATATGTTTCATGGAATATATTTGGGTTATCGTTTTGATATGGATAATGGTTGGTTTAGTTTGGCCTGGCATAATAAGCACAATTCCTATTCCTCCGAATATATCGATAAGGGCGTTACAAAACAGTTCGGAATTAAACATCGCATGAATGATTTGGTTTTTGATGTGGGTTATCGTGGTAAGAAATTTGGAATCGGCGGAGGATTCGATATGGCCAATTATAATGTATTCACCAAGCGAGGTACACCATCAGAATATAAGAGTGCCAAATGGGGGTATAATGATTATGGAATGCCCATTAAATTAATGGGCTTGCCTACTTTCCCAAGCTTTTCAATAGAGGGCGAGTGTTATTTAGGCAAAATAGCGATACTAAGAGCCACGTATCAATTTGGCATAGGCGAACTAACATTTGCGAATGATGGATCATTGATGTTCTGGGATTTTTATGGGAACAATTTAACTTTTTCTCTATTGTTTAATTTTTCTTCAAATAAATAATCCTATGAAAAAAACAATCTTAAGTATATTCTTTATAGCTACCGCGCTCATAACTGCAAGGGCTCAATTCTCCTTATTTGCAACTGTGAATGCCAAAGCAGGAATTTTACAAGGCACTTCATTCAAACGATTTGCCGATTCCTATAATCTTACCAATCCAGATAATGAAACCAAATTAAAAAACTTTGGTTTGGCTTATGGATACTCTATCACAGGCGATTTATTTTTCGATGATGCGTCCATTTATATGGGTTATTACCAACATCGATTGATGGCGAATACCGAATCGAAAATCAACAAATATTATACCCGAGTTTTTCATGCGGTACAAAAAAGTTATGGCGGTGATTTTGGGTTTGGTAAATCGGAAGATGGAAAAGCATTTGCGATCTTTATGGGAATTTATTTTGGCACAACCAATTTAAAATCGGGACTTACCTATAGAGATGGATATACAAGTTATGGTTCGGATGCAATTCTCAACGGCATCTTTCACTCCTTTGCTTTCTCTGGATCCTTGGGTGCTAAATATATTGCCTGTGCTGGCCCTGTCGGTATTTCGGCAGCTATTCGATGGAGCCCGCTTTTTGGAGCTAGTGAGTATTATGATTTTGGAAGAGACGCCAATCAGATTGGAGAGGATTGGAAGGCATATACTGCGGTAGCATCCTATAATTATTCAGGTAAATATTTAACCTCCGCAGCACAATCGTTCACTATTGATTTAGGGCTTGCCATTCATATTAATAAAGACTAATCGCCATGAAAAATATCATTATCATTATCTCTATTACCTTTATACTCTTCTCATGTAAGAAGCGCCGTAATGTATACAGCTTTGCAGGCGTATGGGAAATTACAAAAGTTGAGCAAGTTAGTTTTGTTCAAGATAAACAAACCATGGATAGCGTATTTGTGAATGATACCTTGGGGTGGTTTGCTTTTCAAAATTCGTTAGGCCCAAGCGGACAAGGCAAAATTCAAATAAACTTTGCTTCCTTGTCGGGCTTATCAACCGACTATAAAACCTTTTGGGAATTGAGCGAGCATGAGAGTGACCGCATTCAAATCAACGACCGATTTTATACCCGAGAGAAAATTGTTGGTGGAGAGAAATGGAGTTGGATTTCTTCGGGAAGTTCGGGAGGTGTTTACAATCGCGAAACGATTTTCGTGAAGCATAAATAATAACCAGTTGGTTTATTTACTCTCTGCAGCATCAATCAAATTGTAATTGATTAACGCAGTAGAACTCAATACAATATCTGCCTTGCCTAAAATTTTTGCATCTCCAATACCAATGGCATAGAACCCGCCACGGATGGCAGCTTCAACCCCTGCCTCTGCATCTTCAAATACAATAGCCTCTTTTGAATTCACGTTTAGCTCCTCTGCAGCTCTAAGAAATACTTGAGGATTGGGTTTTGCTTCCGTGATTTTATTACCATCAACAATGGCATCGAAATAAGACGTAAGTTTTAATTTATCCAAGATGAGTAATGCATTTTTACTGGCGCTTCCCAATCCGATCAAAATATTTTTTGATTTCAATTCATCGATGAATTCTTTAATTCCAGGAAGTATTTCCGATTCATCGATGGTTGAGCAATATTCGAGATACCAGATATTCTTCTTCACCGCCATCTCTTGTTTCTCTTCTTCGCTGTATTGTATGAATCCTTTGCGTAAAATTATTTCCAGGGAGGTAGTGCGACTCACGCCTTTGAGTTGTTCGTTATCGTGCTCGTCGAAAGGGATACTTAATTCATCAGCCAATCGTTTCCAAGCTAAGAAATGAAACTTTGCGGTATCAACAATTACCCCATCCAGATCAAAAATACATGCCTTGATTTTCATGTTGCAAAAATAATTTTTATTGTGGGATTCCTATAGGAATTAAATCGCGTGCGCTCCAAAATTCCACTGCCAGCTTAATGAATATTTCATGACAGAAGTAACTATTTCTTTATTAACTTTGAAAACATCACCAAGTGGTATTTGTGTTTTGCATCTTTTAAAAATCAAAAGATTAAGAGACACCATTAAATTATAATATGAAAAAAGTAATATTTCTAGCCTTCATTACTGTACTTATAGGAACAGCTTGTAAGAAGCAGCGGAAAGATTACGAAGGAGAAGCAGAAGTATTTCTAAATGGGAGTAAATATGTAAACAAACTTGGTGCTGATAACGCTACTGGATTACTCTATTTTGAATTATATCAGGGTGATAAAATAAATGACGTTCTCATAATAAAACGATCATTAATATTTTCTGGAATCAAATTAGACATGTCATTACAACAATTGCAAAGGGAATTTCGCGATATGCCAAGAGCTGGCTTTACTACCAGTGAGGATGATGGTTGTATTATTGGTGATATATTTGATATCGATACTTCAGGTATTCAGAACAATTATATACAAATCACAAAGCAAAAAGATAATTATCATGAGATTTGGGGCGAATTTAGAGTTAAATTAATAAGAACTCATAATTGTAATTGTACTGAACTGCCCGATACAATTGAGTTTTCAAAAGGCACATTTCATATCCTCTTTAAGGATTAGAAATACAACAATTTACATTTAAACTTCCCGAAACTCCCATTTCAAGCCGCCAAAAGTACCTGAACTCATCAGTAGCAATACAGTAGGTTCTGTATAGATGCGGCGATATATTTCGTCTTGTAGTAATGCCGAATTAGAGAATACCTGCACGTTGGCACCAAAATGTTGTTTAACCACCGCGGCATCCAATACCTTGTTTTTTTGACGCAATGTTTCTTCATCAAAGAAAACAATGGCTTCATCGGCATCATTCATACTGCCTGCATATTGTGGTAAAAAATTGGCATCCAAACTACTGAAGGTATGCAATTCGAAAACAGCCAATAGTTTTTTTCCTTTGAATTGTTGCTTCACCGCCTTTACGGTGCTTTTCAATTTAGAAGGGGAGTGTGCAAAATCACGATAGGCAATGAGCGACTCACTTTGATGCATGAGCTCCAGTCGGCGTGCCGCACCACTAAAGGTTTGCATGGCAGTATAAAAATCATGGGCTGGAATATTCAAACATTCGCATACCATGCGGGCGCCTTCCATATTTTGCAAATTATGTGCACCAAATATTTGTAATGCATACAAATTCCCTTCATGCGTGATATGCGTAATTCCTTCCTCGTCGATAGTATAAGCAGGAGTATTATAGGGCTTGCTTATTACTTGAGGGTGACTGGCAGCAATCGTTGGAAGGTGCTCATCATCTTCAAAATAAAAGAGGCGCGTATTGGGCTGCATGGTAGCAACAAACAAATCGAATTGCGATACATAATTTTCGAAGGTGGGAAACACATTGATATGATCCCATGCTATTCCCGTGATCATTGCGATATCGGGTTTGTACCAGTGAAATTTAGGGCGCATATCGAGGGGCGACGAGAGGTATTCATCACCTTCCAAAATGATGATGGGTGCTTCCTTGGTAAGTTGTACCATCGTTTCAAAGCCAGCTACCTGTGAGCCCACCATATAGTCGAACGATTTATTCAAGGCATGCAATACATACATGATCATGGCGGTGGTGGTGGTTTTGCCATGACTTCCTCCAATAACTACCCGTGTTTTATCTTTACAATTCTCGTATATAAATTCGGGGAAAGAATAAATTTTCAAACCAAGTTCCTGTGCACGCAATAACTCCGGATTATCCTTCTTTGCATGCATACCAAGAATCACCGCATCGAGGTTGGAAGTAATTCGTGAGGTATCCCAGCCCATGGCAGGAGGCAACAAACCGTATTTTTCCAAACGCGATTTTGCAGGTTCGTAGATGGCATCATCACTTCCAGTAATTTCATAGCCCTTCAAATGAAGTGCGATGGTCATATTGTGCATTACTGCACCGCCACAGGCGATTAGGTGTATTTTCATTGGGGAGTATTTTGTTGAGTATCGAGTATTTTGTATTGAGTATTTAGTATTAAGTATTTAGTATTTAGTATTAAGTATTAAGTATTAAGTAATCGAGTCGCTTGTATTTACTAGATACTTACTACTATCTACTTTGTACTATATTTAGAGTAGTTTGTATTTACTATATACTAACTACTATCAACTTTGGACTATATCAAGAGTAGCTTGTATTTACTAAATACTTACTACTGTGTACTTTGAACTATATCGGTCTACTTTGGACCCCTTCACGACGCCCCATTCTCCTCATACCAGGTATCCACCTGCTTGTCTCTGCTATTGGCAGCGATTACGGAGAGAACATCGCATCGTTCGTTTTCTTTGAGTCCGGCATGGCCTTTTACCCATACCATTTTTATTTTGTGCTTATCGTATAAAGGCAAAAATCTTCTCCAAAGGTCTTCATTCTTTTTCCCTTTGAATCCTTTCTTCACCCATCCAAAAACCCATTTCTGTTCGATGCTATTTACTACATATTGTGAATCGGAGTAAACGGTGACTTCCAAATTTTCCTTTTTGAGATGCTCCAAAGCCACGATGACTGCGAGCAGTTCCATTCGGTTATTGGTGGTAAGGCGAAATCCTTCACTTATTTCCTTGCGTCGATCGCCGTAGAGCATCACTACACCGTAGCCACCTGGGCCTGGGTTTCCGAGAGCTGCTCCGTCGGTATAGATAATTACTTTAGGTGTCAAGTTTATTTTTTGATTTTATTTTTTCGATTCAAATACTGCAGTGCCTCGGCCACCACAAAGGTACTTCCTCCCACAAATAGGATATCATTTTTTTTGCACTTCTTATATGCCTTTTGATAGGCACTGACCACATTTTTACATACACTAAAATTAAACTGATGCGATTTAAAAAGGTCGGCCAACTCTTGCACTGGCAAGGCTCGTGGTAATTTTGGTGCACATAAAAAATAATGTGCATCGCGAGGAAGTAGTGGAATGATATCGTCGAGCTTCTTATCTTGCACCACACCAAACACCATATTTATTTGATCTTTCTTGGCATCCTTTAATTGTTGCAGACTTAATTGCAATCCGTGTGCATTATGACCAGTATCTAAAATTACCAAGGGATGTTTTTGCATCACTTGCCAGCGCCCCGCAAAGCCAGTGAATTTCTGTACGTGTGCAAGACCCCTTCGAATATCAGCTTCTGTGATATCTAACTGAGATGGTAAGCTGGCAATACTTTGCAATACGGTAGTAATATTTTTTAATTGATAATTCCCTGCTAAAGAAATTTTCAGAGCATCGAATACCAAATTGTTTTTATGAAAAGCATTTACTGTCATGGCGTCGTGGGCATGCTTTATCAGTTCCAGTTTCCATTGCTGATCGGCGAAAATAATTTTGCTTCCCATTTCTTTCGC
>CANLPK010000001.1 GCA_947492885.1 Bacteroidota bacterium | reverse complement strand
GCCTGGCTCTGTAGTTTAATGGATAAAATGGCGCCCTCCGAAGGCGCAGATTCGAGTTCGATTCCCGATGGAGCCACATCGCCCGCCGAAGCTTCAGCGCAGGCGGGCTATTTCTTGATAGCTACAAATTAATGATGGAAGTAATTTGCGTAAAATAACGCATCCCGCCCCTCTTCCGTTTTTTTCTTATTTTTACATCTGATAAATAATCAATAAATACGCCCCTCATTCAATCATGAGTCAATTGCATAAGCTCGATATCGAAATTTTGAATATCCTTCAAAAGGATTCTACTATTGCCGTGAAAGATATTGGCGAACGTATTGGCTTATCTACCACGCCTACTTACGAACGCTTGAAACGATTGGAACAGGAAGGGGTGATTACCAAATATGTGGCGCTCGTGAATCGCGAAAAGGTGGGATTGAATCTACTCGTTTATTGCAATATCGTGCTGAAAGAACAATCGAAAAAAGCATTGATGAGTTTTGAAAGCGCGGTACTCAAAATGCCAGAAGTTTTGGAAGTGATTAGTATCTCTGGCACCTACGATTATATGCTCAAAATTGTTGCGCAGGATATCAATGCCTACAACGATTTTGTGGTGAATGTCATCTCTAATATTCCCAATATCGGTCAGTACCATAGCAATATTGTACTCAAAGAAGTGAAGCGCGAAACAGCTTACAAAATTTAGCTTTTAAGAATCTGCCCCAGCACCGAATTAAACTGAGCAACAATTTTATCATTACATAAATTGCCCATACTGCCTTCATGGGTATGATGCATTTCTTTGGACGGATGAAAATTATTGCCTTCGATAGCTGCTGCGACATTTTTATACGCATCCCTGAAAGCCACGCCCTCACATACTTGCTGGTTTACCTCTTCCACACTAAACAATACATCAAAATGCGATGAAGCAAGTGCATCGTGCTTTACTGATATATGTTGAAGCATAAACGTGGTCATGGTAAGGCATTGCTTTAACGATTCGATAGCAGGAAATAAACACTCTTTGGTAAGCTGCACATCGCGATGATAGCCCGATGGTAAATTGTTGGTTAGCAAGGTTAGTTCGTTGGGCAAGGCTTGTATTCTATTGCAACGTGCTCTGATGAGTTCGAATACGTCGGGGTTCTTCTTATGTGGCATGATGCTGCTGCCCGTGGTGAGTGAATCAGGAAATGATACGAGAGCAAATTCCTGATTCATATACAAACAAATATCGTAGGCTAGTCGGGACAAGGTAGCGGCCAACGTAGACATACCCATGGCCATAATTTTTTCGCTCTTCCCTCTTGTCATTTGAGCATATACCACATTATAATTCATGGTATCAAAATGTAGGAGTTCGGTGGTCATGGTTCGGTTCAATGCAAACGATGAACCATAGCCTGCGCCCGATCCTAAAGGGTTTTTATTACATACCGCATGCGCTGCACGTATCATTTCCAAATCGTCGGTGAGCGACTCTGCATAAGCGCCAAACCATAACCCAAAGCTCGAAGGCATAGCCAATTGCAAATGGGTATAGCCTGGTAAAAGATGGTTCTTGTTTTTTTCACTTAAGGTAATGAGCTCATTAAATAAAGTATGAACATTGCGAGTAATTTCTTCCAGCTCATTTCGCATGAACAATTTTAAATCGAGCAGCACCTGGTCATTGCGGGAGCGACCACTATGTATTTTTTTTCCTGCTTCACCAAGGCGTTGCGTGAGCAGATACTCAATTTGCGAATGAATATCTTCAACAGTATCATCTAATTTAAATTCTCCCGCTTCAATTTCCTGGGCTATTTCTTGTAAGGCGTTTTGTATTTGTTGCCCTTCATCAGCAGTCAATAAGCCAATACTCACGAGCATTTCAGCATGTGCCATAGAACCTATCACATCGTAACGTGCCAGTTGCAAATCAAATTCGCGATCGTTACCTACCGTAAATTTACCTACGATATCGGCGTGTTCACTGGAAGTAGCAATGTTTTTTTGCCAAATTTTATGACTCATGAGATTACAATTTTAGAAAGCATTTGAATATAAATTTCTATCCCTGATTCAATCTCTTCAATGAAAATAAATTCATCAGGGGTATGCGAACGCAAAGAGTTTCCTGGACCCATTTTTACTGCTGGAAAATTCATCACCGCCATATCTGAACTGGTAGGCGACCCATACACTTTGCGCCCAAGTTGAATTCCTGCCTCTACCAGTGGATGTTCTTCGGCGATAGCAGAAGCATTCAGAATCATCGATCGAGGCGTCACCTCACACTGTACATGCGATTGCACGATATCGAGTACCTTCTGATTGCTATAGTCATCGGTAGTGCGAATATCAACCGTGAACGTACACGTATCGGGTACCACGTTATGCTGATTGCCCGCATGAATGATGGTGACACTCATTTTCACTTCACCTAAAAATTTAGATACTTTTGGAAAGCGAAAATTTCGGAACCAATGTAAATCATCGAGGGCATTGATGATCGCGTTATTCGGATTGGGATGTGCGGCATGCCCTGAAATACCTTTGGATACACAATCAATCACTAACAATCCCTTCTCGGCAATGGCGAGTTCCATTTGCGTTGGCTCCCCTACAATCGCAACATCAATGGGGCCAATACTATCGAGAATAGATGCCACCCCATCCTTTCCAGAGATTTCCTCTTCGGCAGTAGCAGCATAAATAAAATTATATTTTAATTCAGGAACTGGATAGAAATATAAAAAGGCTGCCATCAAACTTACCAAGGGGCCTCCAGCATCATTGCTTCCCAGCCCGTAGAGCTTGCCATTTTCTTCAATGGGTTCGAATGGATTGTTGGTATACCCAGCATTGGGTTTCACCGTATCGTGGTGAGAGTTGAGCAGGATGGTAGGTTTACTGGCATCGAAAAACTGGTTGCGTGCCCAAACATTATTGCCCAGGCGTTGTGTGGTAATATTTTTTGAATGCAAGAATTGTTCAATACACGATGCAGTGTCATGTTCTTGTTTACTCAAGGATGGAATAGCAATCAATTGCTTCAATAAATCGATTGCTCCATTTTGCAAAGCCTCAATTGGCGGCGACTTATAGGCTAATTTTTGTTCCGACATTGGATTCATCTTGATTATTTTTTAGAATATGAAGCGCATGCATGATGGTTACTTTTTGCACACCCGATTGAATTGCATCGAAGGCATTATCCAGCTTAGGAATCATGCCCTTGGAAATTATTCCTTCTTGTTGCAGTGTTATATATTCGTTGGTATTGATACTTGGAATTACACTTTCTTCATCATCAATATTTCGTAGTACTCCATTTTTTTCAAAGCAATAAATCAATTGTACATCATAAAATGCACTCATCGACTGAGCGATTACGGAAGCGAGGGTATCGGCATTGGTATTGAATAATTGGCCTTGGTTATCATGCGTGATTGAACAAAATACAGGCATGATATCATTGGATAACAATAAGGAAATGAATTTTGAATTCACCCCTTCCTTGTTGATATCACCCACAAAACCAAAATCATTTTCACCAATTTTGCGTTGCTGGGCCTGCAAGCAATTATTATCTGCTCCACTGAGTCCTAAAGCATGGAGGCCTTGCGACTGACAAAGTGCAACAATTTTCTTGTTGATTCCTCCGGCGTACACCATGCTTGCCAATTCCAAAGTAGCCGCATCAGTAATGCGTCGTCCGTCAACCATTTGCTGTTCGATGCCCAAGCGAATAGCCAATTGATCCAAGAGTTTGCCACCACCATGAATCAAAATCATCGGTTTCTTGATTTCAGAAATCATGGAAATAAATTGCGTTAATTTCAATTCATGATTGATGATATCGCCTCCAATTTTTATAATTTGTAGTGTCTGCATTACTTATTGATTCAGGCTTTGAAGAATTTCCTTTAAAACAATTTGTGCTGCAAATAATCTATTCCCTGCTTGTTGTTGAATGAGGGAATCAGGGCCATCGAGCAGGGCATCACTCAATTCCACATTACGACGCACTGGAAGACAATGCATAATTTTTGCGTTCTGCGTTACTTGCATACGCTTTTCATTCAACAACCAATGGTCATTATTTTCTGGAAGTATCCTTCCATAATCGTGGTATGACGACCAGTTTTTTACATACACAAAATCGGCGCCCTGCAAGGCTTGCTGCTGGTTGTATTCAATCCTAGCACCTTGGGTAAACGACTCATGCAATTCATATCCTTCGGGATGGGTAATAACAAAATCTACGGGTACCTTGCACATCCATTCACTGAAAGAGTTAGCAACCGCTTGTGGTAAGGGTTTGATATGAGGAGCCCAGGTAAGCACTACCTTGGGTTTACGTGGTTGATTCCATGCTTCTGTTATTGTAATCAGGTCGGCCAAGCTTTGCAACGGGTGACGTGTTGCCGATTCTAATGATACGACAGGTACCTGGCAATATTTCATGAATTGGTTCAATACATATTCGTTGGTATCTTCTTCCTTATTTTGTAATGATGGGAAACAACGGATACCCACGACATCGCAATACTGACTAATCACTGCTGCAGCATCTTTCACATGCTCTACTTTCATTCCATTCATGATAGCGCCATCCTCAAACTCCCATGCCCAACTCTCTTGATTTACATTGAGGATCATCACGTTCAAACCCAGATTCATGGCTGCTTTCTGAGTACTCATTCGGGTACGTAAACTAGGATTTAGAAAAACCAATCCTATCGTCTTGCCTTCTCCCAAAGAGCGAAACGATAAGGGGTTGGCCTTCAATTGTAAAGCCTCCTGCACCAGTTTGTCGATATTGGAAACATCGGATAAAGAGGTGAAATTTTTCATGGTATTTTGATTGTGGTTATTGTGCAAGGCTTGTTTTAAATTGTTTATGCATGATGCTTTTAAAAGCAGTGATAAAAAGATCAGCTTCCGTTTTTGAAATATTAAGTGCTGGTAAAATTCTTAGTGTGTTTTTATTCGAAGAAGATCCAGTAAATATTTTATGCTCATTTAATAGTTCGTTGCGAATGGCTGCACAAGGCACTTGAAGCTCAATACCAATCATGAGTCCCAATCCACGTATTTCTTTGATGCCTGGAATGCCATGCAACTGATGTATGAGATACTCGCCTACCTCGTTTGCATTCGTTACTAAATTTTCATGATTGATAATATCGAGCACAGCAATCGCTGCAGCACACGCAAGGTAGTTTCCTCCAAAGGTGGTGCCCAGCATACCATGCTTTGGTTTTATATTCGGGTGAATGAGCACGCCTGCTACAGGAAATCCATTGCCCATTCCTTTGGCTACCGTGATAATATCGGGGCGAATATCTGCATACTGATGGGCGAAGAATTTCCCGCTTCTGCCATATCCCGATTGAATTTCATCTGCAATCATCAATGCCCCATTCGCTTCACAAAGTGATTTTATTTTTTGGAGAAAAGTCACCTCTGGAATATTTACACCTCCAACTCCTTGTATTCCTTCGATAATAACTGCTGCAATTTCATTGGATGCAAATATTTGTTCCAGCATAGGTGCATCATTCCATTTGCAGAAAATAATATTGGATGTTTCATTAATGGGAGCAACGATGGATGGATCGTCGGTGGCAGCCACAGCAGCAGAAGTGCGGCCATGAAAGGATTTTTCGAACGATATAATTTTCTTGCGACCTGTATGAAACGACGCCAATTTGAACGCATTCTCATTGGCTTCAGCACCTGAGTTGCATAAAAATAATTGATAGTCTTGATACCCACTTTGCTCTCCAAGTTTCTGTGCCAATACCTTTTGCATTGGTATCTGAACAGAGTTGGAATAGAACGCAATTTTCTGAAGTTGGTTGGTTAATTGCTTCACATAAAATGGGTGCCCATGCCCTACCGAAATCACAGCATGTCCTCCATATAAATCGAGGTACTGTACCCCATGTTCGTCCCAGAGATAACTTCCTGAAGCACGCACAGGAGTGATATTAAAAAGCGGATATACGTCAAATAAATTCATAGTGTTGTCAAATTTAGAAGGCCGATGCCTTTAGTTTTAATCCAGTAGTTTCGGGCCAAGCAAGCATGAGGTTCATATTTTGAACAGCTTGCCCAGAAGCCCCCTTAAGTAAATTATCAATCATACTCACAATCCATAGTTTATCGTGGTGATGTTCAAGATACATCACACATTTATTGGTATTGACTACTTGTTTTAAATCAATATTTTCTTTGCTTATAACAACAAAAGGATGTGTTGAATAATACTCATCAAAGAGTGTGTATGCCTCATTCAAAGAAAGTTTTGAATTCACATACGTACTTGCAAAAATTCCTCTCGAAAAATTCCCTCGTTGAGGAATGAAATTGATGTGTTGATCAAAGCTCGGTTGCAATTGATGTATGCTCTGGTTAATTTCTAACAGATGCTGATGTTCAAATGCTTTATAGGCCGATAAATTATTGTTCCTCCAGGCAAAATGAGAAGTTGCTGACAAACTTTGTCCGGCTCCAGTAGCACCCGTGGTGGCTTGCACATGCACTTCATCGTTCAGTAAATTCGAAGCAGCCAAAGGTAATAATGCCAATTGTAAGCAGGTGGCAAAGCATCCAGGATTAGCAATATTTGTAGCCGATTTTATTTGTTCGCGTTGTAATTCTGGAAGACCATAAATAAATTTTCTGGCACCCAATTCATTGGTGGCTTGCAATCGAAAATCCTGACTCAAATCAATAATCCTGATATGCTCTGCAATATTATTTTGCTGAAGAAACTTAATGGCTTCACCATGTGCAACACATAAAAACAAAACTTCGATAACTGCAGGCAACGTATCGGTAAATTTCAAATCAGTATCACCAATTAAATCGGTATGTACGGAATACACCGGTTGGTGTGCATGGCTCGTACTCACTACCCCCGTAATTTCCACGAAGGGATGAAGCAATAGCAAACGAATTAATTCGCCTCCTGTATAACCCGCACCGCCAACAATACCTACTTTTATTTTCTTCATGAATCTTAGAGTACGCTTTGATTTACCTGATGATAGATGGCGGTAGCGTTGCCAAATATTTTTGAGAATCCCTTTACATCTTCCCCGCTCCAAGAATTATTTATTTCGCCATAGCTTCCAAATTTTGCCGACATCAAGTCGTGTTCCGATTCGATGCCTGTTACCTGAAAGCGATACGGAGCAAGAGTTACAAATACCTTACCCGTAACCTTTATTTGAGTGCTTTCGAAGAACGCTTCAATATCACGCATCACTGGATCCAGAAATTGACCTTCGTGAAGCCAATTGCCATACCAATCGGATAATTGATCTTTTAAAAATAATTGCCATTTGGTGAGCACATGCTTTTCGAGTGCATGATGTGCCTTGAGGATGATAAGTGGTGCGGCAGCTTCAAAGCCCACACGACCTTTAATCCCAATGATGGTATCGCCAATATGTATGTCTCTTCCGATAGCAAAAGGCCCCGCCATTTTTTGTAATTCTTGAATTGCTTCCACTGAATTATTATATTTTAATTCATTCAATCCCACCAATTCGCCACCTACAAAATGTAACGTAATATCGAGGGGCTGCTCTTGAGTACATTGGGTAGGATACGCTGTTTCGGGCAAACCTGAATGTGACGTAATGGTTTCAACACCGCCAACGGAAGTCCCCCAGATTCCTTTATTCACGCTGTATTGAGCCTTCTCAAAATTCATTTCCACCCCATGAGATTTCAGGAAACTGATTTCCTCTGCACGTGATATTTTTTGATCACGAATGGGTGTAATAATTTCTACACCAGGAATGAGGATATTAAATATCATATCGAAACGAACCTGATCATTGCCTGCACCAGTGCTTCCGTGGGCAACATACTGCGCTCCATTTTTTTTTGCATACCGCGCAATGGCAGAAGCTTGATGTATACGCTCTGCACTCACTGAAAGTGGGTAGGTGTTATTTTTTAATACATTTCCAAAGATGAGATACTTGATACATTGCTCATAATAATGAGTGGTTTCATCAACGCATTCAAACGAGCTCGCACCAAGGGTTAGGGCTCTTTGCTTAATTTCTTGAATTTCTTCTTCAGAAAATCCACCAGTATTAACCAATACGGCATGGACTTCTAAATTTTTTATTTTAGAAAGATAGATAGCACAATACGAGGTATCGAGTCCGCCGCTAAATGCAAGTACTACTTTGGGTTGGATCATGAGGCCAATTGTTTTAAAGGTTGAGGTTGTGACATTTCCTTGATTTCGGCCATGGGTTCAAAAAGCATGGCGGTGCAAAAACAGTTCTTCTTGCCTTTGCTAATTAGAATTTCATAGTTCACACAGCTTTTGCATCCGTCCCAAAATTTCTCGTCCTCAGTAATTTCCGAATATATTACTGGCTCGTATCCCATTTGAGAATTAATACGCATCACCGCAGCACTGGTGGTTAATCCAAAGATTTTTGCATTGGGGTATTTCATTTGTGATAACTCGAAAATTTCATTTTTAATTTTTCGAGCCAGTCCACCTTTGCGAAATGAGGGCGCAACAATGAGCCCCGAATTCGAAACGAACTTTCCGTATTCCCACGATTCGATATAGCAGAAACCGGCCCATTGCCCATCGTGGGTGAGAGCGATTACGGCTTTGCCTGCCGACATTTTCTCCATAATCATTTCGGGAGAACGCTTTGAAATACCTGTTCCTCTTTGCTTAGAAGAATGCTCCATCTCTTCACATATTTGTGAAGCATACCGATGGTGAGCGGCATTTGCGATTAAAATCTCAAAGAATAAATCAATCATTGCTGTAGCACTATAATAATTAGTTTATTTATCTATTTTTTGCGCAAAAATAGGTGTTTTCTTCTATTTATGCAATTCATTCAGACTTTTATTCCTAATACTCGTTAAAAAATAGATTATTACGCCTGTATTAACTTCTTATTAAGGAATTTATTTTTTGAGCTGGCTTTCATGATGCAGTACCCATTGAAATCGTCTTTGTTTTTTAATTGGTATTTTTGAGCACGCAACCAGATTCCTTGTTGCACCATTGTCCCCACTACTTTATCACTCATGGATTATACCAATACCCTTAGCCTATTTAATATAACATCGTTAAATAAAATGCAGGAAGCCGCCAGCGAGGCCATTCCAAAACCCAACGATGTAATTCTGATATCGCCTACAGGTACTGGAAAGACCTTGGCATTTCTACTTCCAATCATGCAGCTTTTAAACGCTCAGAAGGAAGGAGTGCAGGTTTTGGTTATTGTTCCAACGCGTGAATTGGCGCAGCAAATTGAGCAGGTTTTCAAAAAGATGAGCACTGGTTTCAAGGTGAATTGTTGTTATGGAGGCCATGCTGTTAAAATTGAGAAGAACAATTTGATGCATCCTCCTGCAGTGCTCATTGGAACGCCAGGAAGAATTGCTTTTCATATTGGCAACGAAAACATCGATTTAAAAACGGTACATACCCTCGTTCTTGACGAGTTTGATAAATCGCTTGAAGCAGGATTTGCTGATGAGATGTCGTTTATCATTAGCGAACTAAAAGGCTTGCAAAAACGCATTCTCACCTCAGCTACTGAACTCGAGGAGATTCCTGCCTTTGTTGGACTTCGCAAATCGGTAGAACTGAATTTCTCGGCGCCCAAACAAAATGCTGAAACGACTTTATCATTGAAAATGGTGAGAGCGATTGGCATGGAAAAATTGGATGCATTACTCCTGTTAATTGGAAGGCTAAGCAACGAATCAAAAATAGTTTTTTGCAATCATCGTGATGCGGTAGATCGTATTAGTGAGCAACTCAGTGAACTTGGAGTAGAGCACGGTTTCTATCATGGAGGGCTTGAGCAAATTGATAGAGAAAAAACATTAATCAAATTGCGTAATGGAAGTACCAAGTTACTCATCACCACCGACCTCGCCGCCAGAGGACTGGACATTCCTGAGATTGAAGCCATCATCCATTATCAATTACCGCTTTCGGAAGATATCATGATTCATCGTAATGGTCGAACTGCACGGATGAATGCAAAAGGAACTGCCTTTTTCCTGTTGGAAGAAAAAGATCATTTACCAACGTTTCTAAAAACTACTCCTGAGAATTTTCCGCTCCCAGGAAAGTTCAGCAAACCCAAGCCATGTGAATGGAAGACCTTATATATTGGGGCAGGGAAAAAAGATAAAATAAATAAGATGGATGTTGTAGGAATGCTCTTGCAAAAAGGCAAGCTACAAAAAGAAGAGCTTGGAAAGATTGAGATATTAGATCATTCGGCGTATGCTGCCATCAAAAGTTATAAGATGGAAGCAACCCTTGCCTTGATTCGAAATGAGAAGATTAAAAACCGTAAAATAAAAATGGAAATCTCTTCTTAGTAATTTCAAACTATCTATTCTAATTTCCAGATCACCTTTCCTGCTCTATTGATATATCCAAAAACCCCTTCGGTGATATAACATGCTACCGCGCCTTTGAAAAATTCCATCGGTTTGTATGGGTTAAAATTTCCATAAATATTTAATGGAATAATTACCTTACCTGTATGATCAACAAAGCCCCATAACTCACTTAAGTAAGGACCTTTGGAAACGGCGGCCAATCCATTACGAAACATTTCAGCTCCGTTATAAATGGGTTTAATTACCCAATTACCACGTTGATCGATATAACCATACAAGCTATCTTTCTTTGCAGGGGCTAGTCCTTCGGAGTATTTGCCAATGAAATCAAATTTATAATCGAGCACCATTTTCCCATTGATATCCATCAAACCATATTTATCATTTTTAGAAACTGCAATAAATCCATTGCTAAAATCTTTATCACTGAAATCATATTCTCCATTGATTTTCATCATCACTCCAATATCCATGGTTGCTGGTATAACCCATTCGCCTTGGGTATTGATATATCCATATTTACTTCCATCTTCTGAAGCCATACATACCCCATTACTAAATTCACTCAGCTTTTCGTATCGGGGATAAATTGCAGTGTCTCCTTTGGCATTTACAAAGCCATAAGTGGAGAATAATCCACGTTCCAATTTGAATTTGGCTAAACCATCATGAAATATTAATGGGGCTGCAAACCTTGGTTCAATCACTATTTCCCCTTTGGTATTGATTACACCCCAATCTTCATCTTCCAAAAAACTAGCATATCCTTCCGAGAAATTTGAAACATTAGCAAACTGCTCTTTGATAACCAGCTTCCCTGTTTCATCAATAAAACCAAATTGTTTTCCTGATGAAACAAATGCTAAACCATCAATAAAAAAGCCTGCCCATTTAAATGCAGGTTCAATCGCGATCTTTCCAGTAGTATCAATATAACCCCAATCATTATTGATTTTAATCGGGTATAATTGGGCATTTAACGATTGTCCTATAATTATAAAACATAGAATGAAGAAGAAATTTTTCATGAGATGAGCTGTTTGTTTGAAGTCGTGAATTTAAGAATAATAGCAATATGTTGGAATACCCTCTTAAAGGTATCTTCAATTATTTTATAATTCCTAACTTGCAGTACTTATCGTTAATAGCTAATGAAACAATTATTTTACATTCTTCTATTATTTATCAGCTATCATACCTATGCTCAGCAAGCAGAAACCTTGGTGCAGCTTGGCCATAGCGACCGTGTGCGTTGTGTAAGCATGACCCCCGATGGGCAATATGCAGTAACCGGAAGTAGTGATAATACCATCAAATTATGGAATATGAGTAACGGATTATTAATCCGCACATTTAATGGTCATCGTGGTTTGGTATATGCTGTTCAGATTAGTAAAGATGGAAAAACTATCTATAGCTGTAGTTGGGACGATCAACGAATTATCAAATGGGATGCACTCACGGGTAAGATTTTAAAACAACTTGTTAACCCGAAATCTCCAGTTAGTTGTATTGCCTTAAGTCACTCCAATCAATGGTTGGCATGCAAGAATGATGATGGCGTATTCCTACTTAATACCAACGATTTTAATACTTACCGCAAGTTACCAATGAGTAATGCAAAGCTGATACAATTTAGTGATGATGATAAATCCTTATTCATTGCCACCTCTGAATATAAAAAAGAAAAAATACTTACCTATTCAATGATTGATGGTAAACTCTTACAATCGATGCCTGGAATTTATAGTCCAGATGCCATGAGTGCCCATCATGATATCGTAGTATTAAGCAATTATGAATCATTGGTATGTTATCAGTTAAGCACCCAGAAAAAAATTGGAGCATGGGCCAAAGACTCTCTACGATATACCACTTCCACCCTGAATGAACCTGGAACACAATTAGCGTATGCATTAGAAGATGGAAGTGTAAATGTGAAAACCATTGATGGAAAACCCTTACTCAATCAATCGGGTGATATAGTTAATTTGGTGAAAGCGCATACTGGCATGGTGAATGATTTAGTGTTTAGTACCGATGGACGATTTCTTCTTACTGCGAGTAATGACTGGACATCCAAGCTCTATAGTTTAGCAACCGGGAAAGTGGTTCGCAATTTTGCCTCCATCAGCGAATACCTACAAAGCCTTAGCTTAAGTGGTTCGGGAAATTATTTGGCATTCTCTTCAGGGCATTTAGAAACTGGCAATCATGTTGGAGTATGGGATTTACAACGCGGGAAACTGCTTCCTTTTTACAAAGGCGAAGATGCAAATGAATTTATAACAGAAGTTGCTTTCAGTGCGCGCAACAAATCAATAGGTGCTTCCAGTGTTAATGGAAAATTAATGTGGTACGCTTTTCCTGCTAATGGCAATAGTGGTGATATGAGTATTGGTTCGGCAGCAATGAATGCAGTTACCATGACTCCCAATGGAAAAAATTATCTCGGGGGTACCAAAGACGGAAATATTTTACTTTGGCGCCCAGATCGCAATAAATCGGAAACCATTTTTGCCGATAAAAGTGGAATAGGTGCCCTGGCTGTAAGCCCTGATGGCACTAGCTTTGCGGCAGGCACCTTAGATGGGAAATTACTCATGTACAGTTATGAAAGTAAAACGCTATTTAAAACCATTGAATCGCATAGTTTGATAAGTGGATATTATGATACCTCGATGGTAATGGCGTATGGCTCTGTAACTTCGATGAGTATGGATGGAAATTTTGCCATGAAATACACTTCCATCATGTCGGTGGCCTATAGTCCGGATGGCAAATACATTGCTGCATGCGGCGGCAGCTGGATAAAGATATTTGATGCCACTACTGGCGATCTAATCAAACATATTAAGCAATATGGTGCGGGCTTTTCTACCATCGGTTTTAGTGCAAATGGGAAATTAATTTGTAGTGGTGGAGCTGATTTTATCGTGAGACTTTATGAAGTAACAAGTGGTACTTTAATTAAATCATTTATAGGTCATCAAAATGAAGTGCGGAGTGTTTTATTCAGTAATAACCAAAAATATATTTTTAGTGGTAGCCTCGATACACAACTCAAAATTTGGGATATAACAAGTGGGAAGGAACTCTTGAGTTACCTCATTTTAAAGGGAGGCAATGACTATATCATCACCAACCCGCAAGGCTATTATTTTGCAACCAAGGGTGCTGCGAAGGCGCTATCATTTAGAATTGGAAATGAAATTTATCCCTTCGAGCAATTCGATTTAAAGTACAACCGGCCGGATATCATCTTGACTGATATTTCACGATTGGCCTTCGATGATGAAAAAAATAATCCCAACGTCCCCTTAATCAAATCATATTATGTGGCCTATCAAAAACGCCTCGTGAGAGCTGGTTTTGAAGAGAAGCAATTGGGTGGTACTTTTCATGTTCCCACTATTGCCATTATTAATAGTCAGCTACCAATTAGCACCAAAGTTTCTGAATTGCATTTCACTATTAAAGCCGAGGACCCCTTATATGCGCTCAAAAGTATCCATGTATGGGTAAATGATGTACCCGTTTATGGCATCAAAGGCAAAGCGATTACAGGCCATGCTGCAAGTGAAAAATGTACTTTGACATTAAGCAATGAAAAAAATAAAATCACGGTATCATGCATCAATGCTCAGGGAGTGGAAAGTTATAAAGAGCAATTTGAAATAGTGTATGAAGGAGGAGTCGCAAACTATACTACTTACTTTATTGGTATTGGAGTGAGTCGTTATCAAGACAGCTCTTTTAATTTGAAGTATGCCGAAAAAGATGTGAGTGACTTATCGAAACAACTCCAATTAAAAAATGCGAAGGTAATTTTACTCACCAATGAGAAAGCTACCAAAGCCAATATCCTTGCACTTAAAGAACTCCTGATGAAAACATCGGTGAATGATAAAGTTATCATCTCCTTGAGTGGGCATGGATTATTAAGCAAGTCACTCGATTTTTACTATGCCACCTATGATATCGATTTTCAGCATCCCGAGTCAAAAGGTTTATTGTATGACGATCTGGAAGGTTTGCTTGATGGAATACCTGCACGTAATAAGCTATTATTGGTGGATGCATGCCATAGTGGGGAAATTGATAAATCGGAGAATATTAGCGTCGTGAATGGACCTGCAAACCCAGGCGTTTCTGGCATTGCAGCCAGAGGATCCGATTTGATAATCGATAGTAATAGCATCGGATTGGAAAATAGTTTTGAGTTAATGCAAGACCTTTTTAGTGATATCAGTAATGGCAACGGAGCCATCGTGATAAGTGCAGCCGGAGGGAAAGAATATGCACTTGAAAGTGCTCAATGGAATAATGGCGTTTTCACTTATTGTGTGCTCAATGCTTTGCAAAATGGGGCTGCCGACCTAGATAAAAATCAAAAGACCACCATTGAAGAATTAAAAAATTACGTGAGTGCACAGGTACAAATACTTACAGGTGGACGCCAAAGACCTACTTCCCGGAAAGAGAACACCGAAAATAATTGGGAAGTTTGGTAATGAAAATAATTCCTAATCAGCCAGTTCTTGCTATATGGTATTTCCTATATCGCAACCCATTTAATGCATGAGATTATTCATTAACATTTCTTTACTTTTAAACATCCTATTTTTGAGGCTGTCATGAAAAAAATCTTGTTTTTGTTTTTGGTATTTTTCACCTTAGGATTATACGCCCAAGAAAGTGTTGAGATCACGGTAGGTGATACTATTGTATTGCTCAAACCGGCTTATAGCACAAATTATAAGAATATTGATTATTTAGTTAAAACGCGTTGGGTAGATACGAGCACGGCATGGCAATGGGAAACAGGAATCGATTTTTACGAATACTTTTTCAGTAAAGGCGATATTGATGGAAAACGCTGCCCTGTTACTTTTGAAGGCTCTAAAGCGCGCATCAGTGCAGTTCAGCACTATCCCGACACTACTGGAAAAACCACAGGAAGAACTGTTTTTATGTGCACTCCATCCTGGAATAAAAGGGCCATGTTTTGGGTAGAGGCAGAAGCCGCTTTAGAAGATAATGAAGTAAGAGTTATTCATTGGAAAAGAAAAGATTAATCTCCAATTAATAACCATATTTCTCTTTCCATAATTTCCTCAAATTTTCACCCACCTCTTTTTCTCTATTATTATTTCCAGGCTGATAAAACATTTTTCCTGAAAGCGATGCAGGCAGGAATTCCAAATCCACAAAATTATTTTCATACGAATGTGCATATTGATAATCCTTCCCATAATTTAGATCCTTCATGAGTCGGGTAGGTGCATTGCGCAAAGGAAGCGGAACGGGTGCATCACCGGTTTCTCTTACAGTTTGCATCGCTTCTTCAATAGCCATATAAGCACTATTACTTTTGGGTGAGGTGGCCAAATAAATAGCACCATGTGATAATATAATTCGGGCTTCAGGCATCCCAATAGCGTGCACTGCACTATATACATTATTGGCCATCACCAAGGCGGTGGGATTCGCCATGCCAATATCTTCACTTGCTAATATCAGCATTCGTCGTGCGATAAATAATGGATCCTCTCCGCCTTCAAGCATTCGGGCCAAATAATAAACCGCTGCATTGGGATCGCTCCCTCTCATCGATTTAATAAAAGCTGAGATGATATCATAATGCTGCTCACCACTCTTATCATACAATGCCATTTTTTGTTGTACGATATTTTCAACGACTTCATTGGTTATCTCGTGCAGATTTTGTTGTTCCATACCACTCACTACAATTTCCAAGACATTGAGAAGCTTCCTTGCATCACCACCACTCAATCTTAGTAAAGCTTCATTTTCTTTGATGGTGACCTTTTTTGATTGAAGCCATGCATCGCGTTCAAAGGCCTGATTTAATAACAACTCCAAATCTTCGCGTTGCAAATGTTGTAATACATACACTTGGCAACGAGATAATAACGCTGCATTCACTTCAAAGGAAGGATTCTCTGTGGTAGCACCAATAAGAGTTACAGTGCCTTTTTCAACAACGCCGAGTAAAGCATCTTGTTGTGATTTATTGAATCGGTGAATTTCATCAATAAATAAAATGGGGCGTACACGCGAAGCAAACAAATCGTGTGCATTGGTTTTTTCAATCACTTCACGAATTTCCTTCACCCCAGAGTTTACCGCACTAAGTCCAAAGAATGGGCGTTTCAAAGTATGTGCAATGATATTGGCCATGGTAGTTTTACCTACACCTGGAGGTCCCCAAAATATCATACTCATAATATTACCACTTTCAATGGCGTTGCGCAAAACCGAACCCTTCCCTATGAGATGCTTTTGTCCCACCACCTCATCGAGTTGGCTGGGGCGCATGCGTTCTGCTAATGGTATGGGTTGCATAGGGCAAAGATAATTGAAGTACAAGAGACTTTGGGGTGAGAATTTTGTAATTAATTTACCATAGAATGTAAAATTTGCCAAATTGATATCACTTATACTTCGTGCATCGAAATTCTTACAACAACGGTGTATTGCCTAAAACTCAAAAGAATCGAAAGAAATTAAAAACAGGATTGTCAATGCATTTAGTGAAAAATTCATTTTCGTTTTGATAAATATTATTTGTCTTCTTTTGCCAAAAGGCACCTCGCCAATTTTGCCATCGTACTCACCAAGAATACTTACACCAATATTGAAATTTAAGGACATACCGATAATTCTGGAAGTGATGAATCCTGCCTATGCATTGCAAGTAGGTTATCAATTTAAAATTACACTTTAAAGTTACCATTATTTCATTGTCTAATTAACAAGTAACAGCGCGCTTTTCGTACTGTTTTTGTTTATAAGTGAATCATTTATCGGTTGGCTTAAAATTATATTTGTGGTAATACGTTCCCTACATGATGAGTGCTACTAAAAATTTACTAAAACCTTTAATTACCCTGATTCTATTTCTTTTGGCGCAATCGAGTTACGCTCAGGTTCATCCATGTAAGGCTCCGAATAAATGGGCTGATAGTCTTCTAAAAACAATGACACTGGAAGAAAAGATTGGGCAACTTTTTATCGTATCAGCTACTTCCGCCAAGGAAGATTTATTTGTGATTGAAGACCTCATAAAAACTTATCATGTTGGTGGAATAATATTTTTCAAAGGAAGTCCAGCAAAACAGGTGGAACAAACCAATTACTATCAAAATATTTCTAAAATACCTTTGTTTATTGCCATAGATGGAGAATGGGGTTTGAGTATGCGTTTAGAAAATACTCCCAGCTTCACCAAACAGATGCAGCTTGGAGCCATGCGCAACGATAGTTTGATTTATGAGATGGGAAAGGAAGTGGGTCGTGAATGTAAACGCATGGGCATCAATATCAACTTTGCTCCTGATGTAGATATTAATAATAACCCGCTAAACCCTGTGATTGGTGATCGCTCTTTTGGAGAAGAACCCCACCGCGTGGCACAATACAGTGCTGCCTATATGAGAGGTATACAAGAAGCGCATATCATCACTTCTGCCAAACATTTTCCGGGTCATGGAGATGTAGGCGTTGATTCGCATAAAGATTTACCCATCTTGTGTAAGACGCTGGAACAACTGGATTCATTGGAATTATTTCCATTTAAATACTTAAGTGATGTGGGCGCCATGGGTGTGATGGTAGCACATATCAATATGCCTTGCTTTGATACCACACCAAATATACCAGCAACACTTTCACCAATCATTGTAACAGATTTGTTACGCAAGCGCCTGAAATTTGACGGCTTGATTTTTACAGATGCTTTAAACATGAAAGGGGTCACCAAATACTACAAGAATGGGGATGCCGAGCTCATGGCACTCTTGGCTGGTTGCGATGTGCTACTTTGTGTGGATGATGTAGCTACGGCAGTGCAAAGAATCAAGGGCGCTTTAGATAGCAATATCATCAATGAAAAAGATATTGATATACATGTTTTACGCATTTTAAAAGCGAAGGCATGGAGTGGTTACAAAACATTTAATACAATAGATTCGGCATGTGTGATCGATGATTTGAATCCACCACAAACAAAACTATTGATACAACAAATGGCGGATGCATCGGTATGTATTGTGACGAATCAACAGCAATTACTCCCATTGATAAAACGCCCAGGATTAAAGATTGCAAGTTTGGTTATCGGTGATAAAAAGGAGAATTTCTTTCAAGTGCAATTGCGGCATTATGCAAAAATGGATGTGTATGCCACCGATAAAAATTTTACCAAAGCCGAAGTAAATGCATGGATGAAGAAACTGGCCTTATACGATATCGTCATTGTGAGCCTGCATGGTACCAGCCGATTTTTCACCAAGGAATATGGCATAACCCCAACAGAAGCAGCATTTGTGAATGCACTATGCAAAAAGAAAAAAACGATTCTAGTGAACTTCGCCAATGCATACAGCCTCTCCAACTTTAATGATGCCAAGAATGTAATTGAAGCATTTGAAGAAACAGAACCTAATATGCTCACCGCTTCGCAAATAATTTTTGGATTGAAACCTTCTTTGGGGAGCTTACCAGTAAATGTGAATAACCATTATGTATTGCATCAAACGGTGAATACCACCGCCATGAAAGGGATGCAATACACCATACCTGAAGCGGTACAACTCGACAGCAGAATTTTAAATAATATCGATACGGTTGCACGCTGGGCCATTGCCGAAAAAGCATTTCCAGCCTGTCAGGTGCTCGTTGCAAAAGACGGGATGATTTGTTATGAAAAGTCATTTGGCACTTTCACCTACAATACCGATTCACAGTTTGTTCATAATGACAATCTATTCGATTTGGCTTCTGTGACTAAGGTGGCAGCGACCAATTTGGCGGTGATGAAATTGTATGATGAGAAAAAGATTGATTTGAACCAGAAGCTATCCTTTTATCTGCCCGAGTTAAAGACTACCAACAAAAAAGATATTACAGTGAAACAAGTGCTCCTGCATGAAGCGGGACTAAAGGCTTGGATTCCATTCTACATAGATGCAATGAAAGACACTACTGCGTTTCGTAATTCACCCGATAAAAAATACTCGATACAGGTAGCTGATAGTATGTATATGCGTTCCAATTATCTGGATGTGATTTGGAAGACGATTCTAAAAAGCCCGGTGGCGCCTCCAGGAAAATATGTGTATAGCGATCTGGATTTTATTTTATTAAAACGATTGGTTGAGAAAATTACCGCTCAGGATTTTGAGAAGTACCTAAATAAAACTTTTTACCAACCTTTAGGGCTTACAACTACCAGCTTCAATCCACTTCACTATTATAAAAAAGAAGATATTGTTCCCACGCAAAATGATACCGTATTTAGGAAACAATTATTGCAAGGTTATGTGCATGATCCTGGAGCAGCACTATTTGGTGGGGTTGCTGGGCATGCTGGACTATTTAGCAATGCCTATGATTTAAGTATCATCTTTCAAATGCTTCTCAATAAAGGAACCTATAATGGTATAAAATATTTTAGTTCTGAAACGGTTGATTTATTTACTTCCTATCAATCGCTTACCAGCCGCCGCGGATTGGGTTTTGATAAACAGAAGCGCAAGCCAACAGATGCCGATGTTATGTATAATGGGGCGAGTACTTTAACCTTTGGGCATACTGGATTCACCGGAATCAGTGTATGGGCAGATCCAAAATATAATATGGTATTTGTTTTTCTAAGTAACCGCGTTTGTCCCGATCAAGAGAACGACAAGATTTTAAAATTAAGTGTGAGAAGTAAAATGCAGCAAGTAGTATACGAGGCATTGCGTTAAAGTTATCCTAAGATGCTTTTACAACTCCATGTTCAATCAAGGGGCCATTAATTGTATTATAAAGTTTTTCAGCGAAATCACTTAAATCTTCATCGGTGAGACCTGCCACTTCAATGGGTGCATGCACAATGGCACGGGTGAAACCGGGCAAGGCAGTATACTTGCCATCATCGGGCAAGAGTCGCCAATTATCTACAAAAGTGATGGGCAAAACAGGGATGCCCAATTGTAAGGCAATTTTAAAAGCACCGGGTTTGAATTTACGCATGGTAGGTGCACTATCGGGAATACCACCTTCAGGAAATATTACAATACTTGCTCCAGTAGCTAAACTTTTTTTAGCCATTTCAAATGCCCGATAGCTATCACGTGCCGATTTGCGATTAACTGCAATATCTAGGGTGCGAAAAAAACGACCGAATAAAGGAATTTTTGAAAGTTCAGCCTTGCCCATATAATTAAAATAACCTGGGATTGTTAGGCACATCATTGGAATATCTAGATAGGAGGTGTGATTACTGCAAAGAATATAATGCTGGTCTTTAAAGTTGATTGGAACCGTATAACTAACCCGCCACCATTGTAAAGAAACGGCCTGTAAAATAGCGCCCCATATCCGACGTGTATGATGGGCAATGGGATAAAGCTTCTCAAAACTAAGAGAAACAAAGAAAATGGGAAACAGGATAAAAAACCAGATTACAAGATTCAGATAGAACCAAACTCCCCAAATATGCTTAAATGCAATATTTAAATATTTCATAGATGACAGTGCGAAGGTATGCAATGGCATGAAATGACAAAACCGGTTTTATGAATCTCCTTTTTTAAAGGCTCATTAATAGGGCGCAAAGTCAATATTTACAAGAATAATAATCATAAAATAATTTTTGTTTGGAGCCAATATTTTTCATTATACTTGCATCATTAATTCTTTTAATATCTCAAAAGAATTACATAGCTAAAGATTTTGCAGGGCAAAACACACTTCGAGGGCAAATATTCAATCAATCATTTTTTTGTTTTAACTTGTTTCCCGCAATTGTTGTTTTTGGTTTTCCATCACAAGCTTACTAAAAATTGTTTCCGCAAATCGTAAAAATTCAATTTTAATAAATCAAATAAAGAAATTCATTCTATTATGAACTTCACCATCTCTCAATTAAGCGAAATGCCAATGCCTGAATTACAGGAAATAGCGCAGAAGCTGAACATTTCCAATTTCGAAAATCTTGGGAAACAAGAACTCATGGGTAATATAATCTTAAAACAAAAAGCCAATAAGGCCGATGCAACTGCTACTTCTGACGCAGAAGCATCTCCAGAAAAAAAGAAACGTGGACGTAAAAAGAAATCTGATACTGATGAAACAGTTGAAGAAACGACCATTGCTGAAATAACAACTCCAGCACCTGAATTACAAGAAACCACAAACGAAGAAGAAAAATCGGAAGAGCAAACCGAAGAAGAATTGCACGAAGAACGCAAACGCAAACGCCTTCAACAAAAAGAGGAGCTGAAAAAAGAAGAACATAAGCCAAAACCACAGCCCAATGTTCATGCCCGCCCAAATCACGAGAAGAAAGAGGTGAATGGCAATACCCAAAACAATAACGGAAACGGAAATAATAATAATTCCGAGAACGAATCAGGAGAAGATCGCGGAAATGAGCAAAACAATAATCAGCAAAATCCGAATCGTCAGAATCCAAATCAAAACCCAAATCAAAATCAAAAGGAAAAAGAGCAAGTAGCCACCGTGTATGAATTTGATGATCATATCATCAATCAGGGGGTGCTTGAACTAATTCCCGATGGATATGGATTTTTAAGAAGCAGTGACTATAATTATATGCCGAGCCCGGATGATATTTATGTATCGCCTTCTCAAATAAAATTATTTGGATTAAAAACCGGAGATACTGTAAAAGGCACAATCCGTCCTCCAAAAGAAGGAGAAAAATATTTTGCGCTCATTAAAGTAATTAGCATCAATGGCCGTACACCAGCCGAAGTGCGCGACCGCGTTTCATTCGAACATTTAACGCCTTTATTTCCAGATGAGAAATTAAATCTGGTATACAATCGTAACAATTATTCAACTCGATTAATTGATATGTTTGCTCCCATTGGTAAAGGGCAACGTGGATTGATCGTAGCACAACCTAAAACAGGTAAAACCGTGCTCTTAAAAGATATAGCCAATGCTATTGCTGCCAATCATCCAGAAGTATATTTGATTGTATTATTAATTGATGAGCGCCCAGAGGAGGTAACCGATATGGCCCGCAGCGTTCGTGCTGAAGTGGTTGCAAGTACTTTTGATGAGCCTGCAGATAAGCATGTGAAACTATGTAATATGGTTCACGAAAAAGCCAAGCGTATGGTAGAATGCGGGCATGATGTAGTGATTCTAATGGACTCTATCACTCGTATGGCACGTGCTTATAATACAGTGACTCCTGCATCAGGTAAAATATTAAGTGGTGGTGTTGATGCCAATGCATTACACAAGCCAAAAAGATTTTTTGGTGCCGCACGTAAAATAGAAAACGGAGGATCGCTTACTATTATCGCTACAGCGCTTACAGATACTGGAAGTAAAATGGATGAGGTAATCTTTGAAGAATTTAAAGGTACTGGTAATATGGAATTGCAACTCGATCGTAAATTATCGAACAAACGTGTTTACCCTGCCATCGATATTCCTGCATCAGGTACACGTCGTGAAGATTTATTATTATCAAAAGAATTCTTACAACGTATCTGGATCTTGCGTAAACATTTAAGCGATATGAATGCGGAAGAAGCGATTGAAATGTTACTTAAACACATGCGTTTAACTAGCAGCAATGAAGAATTTATTGCTACCATGAACGGATAATAATCCGCTAATTTTTATTTCTTAAGCTGATTTTACATAATACAAGCGTCTGCTATTAATTTAGCTGACGCTTGTATAGTTGTACGGTATTTTCTAATCCGTAATAGATTGCATCGCATACCAAGGCATGTCCGATTGATACTTCGTCGAGTTGCTTGATTTGTGAAGCGAAATACTTTAAATTTTCCAGACTCAAATCGTGACCTGCATTGATGCCTAAGCTAAGAGCATGGGCCATATTGGCTGCTTCAATATAAGGTTTTATGGCTTGTTCTTTATTGGCAAGATATTGTGTTGCAAACGATTCGGTATATAATTCTATTCTATCTGTACCAGTTTTGGCAGCCCCTGCTATCATTTCAATGTTGGGATCACAAAAAATGGAAACACGAATTTGTGCTTTCTTAAATAATGAAATCACTTCCATTAGAAATTGCTTTTCACCTACGGTATCCCATCCATGATTGCTAGTAAGCTGATTGATGCTATCGGGCACTAAGGTTACCTGTGTTGGCTTTGCTGCCAATACCAAATCAATAAACTTCTGCTCTCTTGGATTGCCTTCAATATTAAATTCAGTGGTGAGCACCTTTTTTAGTTCCATCACATCGTCGTATCGTATATGTCGTTCGTCGGGGCGAGGGTGCACTGTGATGCCATCAGCACCAAAGCGTTCGATATCAAGTGCGGCTTTGATCACATCCGGATTGTTGCCTCCACGTGCATTGCGTAGGGTAGCAAACTTGTTTATATTTACAGAAAGTTTTGTCATCGGAAATAATTCTACGATGCAAAGTAAATTAAAATAGTTTTTATGCGGGCAGTTATTCAACGTGTATCGGAAGCATCGGTAACCATTGATGGTATTATTAAATCGAAAATTGGTAATGGGCTACTGGTTTTATTAGGGATTGAGGCTGCCGACAACGAGGAGGACATAAGCTGGTTATCTCAAAAAATTTGCAATATGCGATTGTTCGATGATGCGGATGGGGTTATGAATTTAAGTGCGATGGATGTGAATGGCGAACTGATGCTTGTGAGCCAGTTTACATTACATGCCTCCACTAAGAAAGGAAACCGACCTAGTTATATTGCAGCAGCACGACCAGAAATAGCCATCCCATTATACGAGAAAATGGTTGCGCAGCTTCAAACCGATTTGGGCAAAACCATTGCCACGGGCACCTTTGGAGCCGATATGAAGATAGCACTCGTCAATAATGGACCAGTAACCATTCTCATCGATTCCAAGAATAAATCGTGACTGGAAAATTTAAAAATAATATCTTAGCAACATAATTAAAGAACCCGAAATTCATGCATCAACCGTGGTGGGAAAGAAATAGTCTGATGGTAAAAATTTGCCTTGTATTCTATGCACTGGCTTTTTTAGCATGTGCTTGGTTCAGTATTGGAACCTACGGAGGTGGCGATAGTTGGATGCATTACTTATTTGCAAAATTCGCTTATAAACATCCCGACAATTTGATGGATCAGTGGGGAAAGCCCGTATTTACGCTCTTAGCATCTCCTTGGGCTCAGTTTGGGTTTATGGGTGTGAAAGTGTTCAATATAATTTGTGCCTTGCTTACAGGCTATATTAGCTATCTCATTGCCAAAGCACATTACCCAAAATATGCGTGGCTGAGTATCGTTTTTGTTTTCGGTGTTCCCATTTATTTTGTTTGTGTATTTAGTGGACTCACCGAAATTCTATTTGCACTCTTTCTTGTTTCTGGAATTTATTTATATCAGGTCAACAAGCCACAATGGGCTTTCCTTATTGTATCGTTCATGCCTTTCATTCGCAGTGAAGGCTTCCTTATCATGCCTGTATTTATATTGTTGGCTCTTTACTACCGGCAGTTTAAATCCATTGGCTTTTTATTCTTTGGTACCTTACTTTTTTCAGTGATAGGATTCATTGTATACAATAATTGGAAATGGGTTTTTAGTACCAACCCGTACCTCATGGCAGTGAATGTTTACGGAAAAGGCTCCTTATTTCAGTTTGTTGGGGCCAACGAGAGTATCGCTGGATTGCCACAAGTAATGATGGTTTTACTTGCAATCATAATTTTTGGGATGGCTTATTTTAAACAAGTCAAATCAAAGAATTTGGGAACGGACCGATTGTTGAATATTCGCGCGGTTTTAATTTTCGGGAGTTTCGCTTCCTACTTTGTTGCCCATAGTATATTTTGGCGATTGGGTATCTTTGGTTCGTTAGGGCTTATACGTGTGATGGCTGGCATTGGGCCCGTGATTGGATTAAGTTCATTTTTCGCATTTCAATGGGCCTTGGACTTGAAACTGGCACAAAAGACTTGGGCAAAAGTACTGGCGGTTTTGTTTATCGTTGCTGTTTTCTTTATACCTTTAAAACAAAACAGGCACGATATCCCTTACAAACTAAGCGATTTGGAGCAGGCTCAATACCAATCATGTCAATGGGTGAAGGAAAATAATTTGCAAAATAATTTTTTCTATTTCTTCGATCCATTTGTGGCACATTTATTAAATTTGGATAAATTTGATTCTGAAAAAACATCATCCATTTTATATATCAACAACTCGATCACATTTAGAAAAGATGCAATCATAATTTGGGATTCGCAATTTTGCCCTCAAGAGGGGCAGCTTCCAAAACGTTGGCTCGATGAGAATGATAATTTTTTATTATTGCATCAGGTGCGAAATGACCGTAATTTCAGCAGCCGAGGCGACACCTTAGAAATTCGAATTTATAAAACATTGAATGATGTAGAACTTAAAAATATGAAGTAAGATGAAACGAGTAGTAATTATTTTCTTTTTAATTTTTGTTGGAATTATTTCCAAGGCCGACCATTGGCTTATTTTGGTTAATGAAGAACGCGTATTTGAATGTATCTCTACCTGTTCGGAAAACGGATTTAATGCTAAGATGCTGAAGGCGCAGGGAGCACTTAAGCCAGGAGATAGAGTAACTGTGGTTTATGTGAAAGACTCGATTGAAAAGAATATAACCCGGAATATTATCGTAAGTGATTCGGCACAAAAGGATTTCCGCACCTTCCCCATATTCGATCCAGAAGGAAATCATGCATTGGCTGTAAAGGCCGACGACTTTGCATCACTACACAAAATAATTATTTGGTATTCAGAGAAGAAATTTGTGAATGGCATTGAGGTATTTAGTCAAAGAATACCCTTGGTGTATTTCGAATAACTAATCTTAAAATTCCTTCTTTCCTAAATGATAACTTTTAGAAATTGTGATCTTTGACTGGTTTCAATCCTTAAATAATAGATGCCTCTGGCATAAGCAGTACCGTCAAAGTCTTCAATATTTGAACCTATCCAAACACTTTTCCCATTAGAATTTATCAATTCGTAAATTTCCGTGCCGTTAGTCTTTTCTAATTTAATTTTGTTTGTGATTGGATTTGAAATCAATCGATAGTTTGTAGTTATAGCTTCCTGTGAATTAAGTCCGAGTGCAGGACCCCCAAGGTATTTCGGGCCCACTTCTGATAATTTCAACGGGTGATTTTTAGTTATTCCAGTAACAAACTCATCACATCCAATATCTTTTGAGGTTGCAGTATTTGGCCTGGCTTGTCCATTAATGTCAAGTAAGATGGATGGGTCATCGTCTACATTTGCCACATCTAGTATTGAGGGATAACTCGCACTAGCCGCATTCACAGCTGGACTATTTGAAGTGAGTCCTTTAAATCCATCTGCATTGGTTACAAGCAATGGATTGGCATTTACAAACCCATTAGAAAAAGTAAGACCGAGCGATCCTTGATGAATATTGCCAGCCCATGATATGCCAGAATTAGAACCTGAGAAAATTGGACCATTTGTTTTAACGAAAATATTATTTGCCCAAGTATTATTTACTGCACCGGATGCTAAGTCAATTAAACCGCACTCTACGAAAGTATTATGAATGAAATTAATATTATTTAAGTTGGGACTTACATATATGTAAGTTACAGCATTCATCGTACCTCCCACTCCAGAATTTTCAAAATAATTATTGTAACAATAAATATTATTGGCTTCCTTAACACGTATACCTCCGGCTCCAATAAAAAAATTTCCGTATGCAACATTATTATTCCCATTTCGAAATACCATCATCGCATTCTGGTTATTCGTAAAAGTATTATAACGCAATACATTTTCAGTGCATTTTACCGATATTGCTTCACTATCACCATTCCCTGTATTACTGAAAAAACAATACTCCACAATGGTTCTAGAAATATATGTTGATGTAGATCCATTGCTAATTCGAATACACTCATTCCCATTATCACCACCTAATCCAGGCATGTTTTGAAATGAGCAATAACGTATTTTGTGGTATCCAGGTTTACTAAGATCAGGTGAAATATGTATTAAGTTTCCTGCAGGAGCCGAAGTTGGTTTATTCTCAAAATTACAATACGAAATTTCATTGTACTGGCCCGTTGATTTTAAATTAATATACTTCTGTGCCGAATATCCATTAAAATTAAGTTGGGTTAGTATATTATGACTTCCTTCAACCTCAATAACAATTCCAGCTATACTTCCAGAGGTAAATTGAAATCCAGAAAATGTGATATAATTCCCGGGAATTGAAATAACATTGGTGCCATTTAAAAATACTCCACCGACTGTCTGAGCCATTACCGTAATATTATTGGTATTAAGGGTTAAGGTGGTATTCAAATAGGTGCCATTTGCCAACGCAATAGTATCGCCTGAAGCGGCACTGTTACAAGCTGATTGCATTGCGGAAGTGGAAGTAACGTTAACAAGTGTTGCATATCCTTTAATATTTAGCAACATCAATACTGTCAGTATCCCTATTGACAATAAAATTCTTCTTAAATTTTCCATATAGGTACTTTCAAAATTCCAATTAGAATTATCTTTTAATGATAAATTTTAATGACTGGAATGATTCGGCATCCAGAATTTGAATGAAGTAGATACCTTCTAATAAATTACTAATATCACATTGTAAAGAAGAACTGCTTAATTTCTTAAGCATATCAAATGACTCTTCTTTAACAACCTGACCACTCTGATTGAAAATCTTTACTGTAGACGTTGGTGTTGGAGGAGTCTCAAATTGAAGATTTAATTTATCGGATGCAGGACTAGGGTATACCTTAAGAACATTACTTCCGTTATAATTTAATTTTGCGATTTTGGTATATTCAAATTTCCCATTCAAGTCAATTTGTTTTAATCTATAATAGGTAACTCCATCATTAAGCGATCCATCGGTATATGAATAGTTTACTTGAATGTATGAATTATGAGCTGCTTCTACGGTGGCTATTTTAACAAAGTGTTTTCCATCTTGTGATTTTTCTACATCAAAAGTGCTGCTGTTTTGTTCAGATGATGTTGACCAATTAACAATAGCTTTGTTATTCTTTGCATTAACATCAAATGAAGTCATTGTGACAGGAAGTGGGACTATCAAATAGGTAGGGCCTACTTCGTATAATGACAATGGATGATTCGCTGTGGAACTTGTGCTGTATTCATCACAACCTACATCTTTTTGAGTTACAGTTGTTGGTCGGCTTTGATTGCTAATATCTTGCAATAAAGTTGGGTCGTCATCTACACTTGCAATATTTAAAATAGATGGATAGCTACTGCTCGCAGAATTTATAGCCGGACTAGAAGATGAAATACTTTGATAACCATCTGCATTCGGCGTTAATAAAGGATTAGCATTGGTCATTCCAGAGGCAATAGTTACACCTAATGTTCCACTATAAATATTACCCGCCCATGAGATCCCTGCTGGAGAGCCCATAAAAATATTACCAGTAGTCTTTTTAAATATATTATTTGCCCAAGTGTTGCCAGTTGCTCCACTTGCCAAATCAATCATTCCACATTCGTAGAAAGTATTGTGAATGAAATTAATATTACTTAAATTAGGGCTTATATATATATAGGTCACTGCATTCATACTTCCTAAGCCAGCATTTTCAAAATAATTATTATAACAAAATATATTATTTGCTTCTTTTACACGAATACCACCCGAACGGATAAAGAAATTACCATAAGCAACATTATTGTTTCCATTGCGAAATGTCAACATCGCATCTGGATTATCAACAAATGTATTATAGCGTAATACATTTTCGGTGCACTTCACCGAGATGGCTTCACTATCACCCATGCCCGTATTCTTGAAGAAGTTGTATTCTACCACTGTTCGTGAAACATAGGTAGATGTTGCTCCGTTACTAAGACGAATACATTCGTTTCCATTATCTCCTCCAGCTCCTGGCATATTCTGAAATGAATTATAACGAATTTTATGATAGCCTGGATTCGTGGCGTGCGGACTTACATGAATCAAATTCCCAATTGGCGCTGTAGTTGGTTTGGCTTCAAAATTACAATATGAAATTTCGTTATATGTACCCGTATTCTTAAGGTTAATATATTTTTGAGCTGAATACCCATTGAAATTTAACTGAGTTAATAAATTATGACTTCCTGTTACTTCAATAATAAATCCTGCAATACTTCCAGAAGTGAATTGAAATCCACTAAAAGTAATGTAATTACCTGAAATACTTATCGCATTGGTACCATTCAAATAAACCCCTCCATTGGTAACAGGCATCACAGTAATATTACTTGTGCTAAGCGTTAACGAGTTGTTGAGGTACGTGCCATTTGCTAATTTAATGGTATCCCCTGCTGAAGCACTATTGCTTGCAGATTGCAATGCAGCTACTGATGAAACGTTAATAACATTGGCAGTTACTATGGCATAACTTCCTAACCATAGAATTAAAAACAAAGTGATTCGAGAATAATTTTTTAGTGTGTTCATGATAATTTAAAATTGTTACAGTAATGATTCTGATGCTAGTTTTTTAATTTTCTAATACCTAAATCGTACAGTAAAAGTTGCTAATAATTTAGTTTATTGTTGTTGTAATGAGTTTTGTTATTCCTTAATTAATTTTTTATACCCTGTATTCACCTCATTACATTTTACCGTAATAAAGTAGATCCCTTTAGTTAATTCAGAAGTATTAATTGTAACGGTATTTTCTCCCTTTTGTGCCACTTCATTAGTAATACTTAGTATTCTACCTTGAGCATCTAAAATTTCAATACTGACATTTGCATTCTCAATAATATTATAATTAACCATTAGTGAGTTTTGAAATGGATTCGGGGTAACTTGATTTATTCGTGCGGTGTTTAAACCTTCAAAAGTTAAATTCTTGGCTGAAGAATATTGAAATTTTCCACCTAATTCAGTTACTTTTAATCGGTATATGTTTTTGCCTACGAGTGGCGCCACATCAATGAATTGGTATCCTTTCGTTACAGAAGAATTTCCTGCCGCCTCAAGTATTCCTATTTCAGTCCAATCAATTCCATTAGCACTGCGTTGAACAATAAATGATTCACTATTATGTTCATTTACTGTTTGCCATAATAACTTTGACTTCGAACCTACTTTAACTGCATCAAAGGTTAAAAGTGATACACTTAGTACAACGCTATATGAACATGACCCAAAATCGAAGTAGAATGTTTTAGTATTCTTACAACCTGCAACATCAGTAACGGTTACTGTATAATATCCATTCACAGCACTTGTAGCAGAAAGAATCTGAGGGTTTTGTAAAGTAGAAGAGAATGATAATGGACCAGACCATACAAATGTATTAGAACCTGAACCACCTGTTGGATTTGCAAAGAAGGAAACTGTACTTGCCGCACAAGTAACAGTTGGAGAAACACTTGGCCCCCCAGTTACGATGATTGCTGCTACTGAATCATTTGGCACACAATAGTCACCAGAAACAACCCTTCTATAATAAGTGGTTTGAACAGTAGCTGGAGGGCTATAATTCTGACTTACAGCCCCTGATATATTTGTCCAAGTAAATCTATAATCAATACTTTTTTGCCATTGGTAACCTGATGGAGTAGGCTTACCTGACGGATATGCACCTGCAGTTCCAGAAGTTTGTGCAATCGCATTTCTGCTAATATCTGCGATATTATAAGTAGGAATTCCTGCTGTTAAAGTTGAAGGCGTTTGTCCGCATGAGATCGTTTGATTTGAATTGATTTTATTTCCATTCAAATCGGGTGGATTTGCCATTGAAACAACAATTGGCTCAATAATACTCACTGAAACCCTCGTCGGCGTTAATGTAGAGGAGGTAAATGGATTATCGTTAGATTGTGATGAAATTGCTAAATATATTCTACAGCCTGAAACGATGATACCTCTCTGGCCAATTGGGTCGTTATCTCCACTGCTTCCACCAAAATAAGTTCCATACATAGTAGTAGTTCCAAGGGAATTGAGCTTTGTAACCACGGCATCTACACTTCCGTAATTTACTGCTTGTATTGGATTGGAAGCTGTAATATAATTCGTTGACCTAGTATAACCTAGAAAATAAACATCATCATTAACATCTAAATTTAATCCCATTAAATTAGTTTCTTCACCCGAGCCACCATAATAAGTTCCCCAGGTGGTGGCATTTCCTCTTGTTGGGATTTTTGCTAGGAAAAAATCATATAGTCCACCTCCATAAGTTGCTTGAACCACACCGGTTGTAATATTGGCTGCAGCCAAACCGGTGGTTATTCCTCCTATAATTATGGCAGTATCTGTGCTATTCAACTCCATACAAAGAATATTAGTGGTATCATTCGAAGCAGTCTTACTATTATAATAACGCGACCATTGAACCACACCACTACTATTCATTTTCATAAGCCAACCGTCAAGCGTTCCAACGAGCGTAGTTTGTGTAGATGGGTTTTTATATGAAATACATTGTGTCGCATTCGTTGCACCACCTGCATAAATATTACCAGCATTATCTACTTTAACAATATTAATATAGTCATCCTTTGCAGTAACAGAATCAGAGCCAATATTACGTACCCAATAAATACTGTCGAAATTATTCGTGATTCTCATAATGAGCGCGTTTTCCTCCTTGGTAGTATTCGGCGTTGTATAGGTAGTGCCCGCAGGTGTTTTTGGAGCAGGAAAATCACCATCCGCCACTCCAATATTTTTAGGATGCGTTCCTTGACCAGCTAAAATTAAGTGATAACTTGATTTAGTAACCCCCGTTTTTAAGCTTCGAACATCATTTGCTTCAAAACCATAATCTCTTGAAACAGAACCAATTTCACGCGCCAAAGCCCCATTACCTTGAAGGTCAAGTTTTAATAGCAATGCCTGCGCAATTGTACCTGCCGAAGCGGTTCGCTGTGACCAGCTCCCAGCAGTAAATCCAGTACCCATCGTTTTCGAAATGTCAGAAGTGGTTTTACAAGCTAAAAACATATAACCATCGGTTCCCATTTCAACAGCATTACAATTTTCCGTATAAATGCCTCCAATATATGTTTGCCAAATACGACTTCCAGTTCCTCCTGGAGTAGTAGGCTCAGTATATTTTCCTGCGAAAATATCTTGACCTCCTCCAGAAGTAGCTTTAAATGCACCAACAGTAATTAAACCCGTATTATCAAACTTTCCTGCGATATATAAATTTCCCAATGAGTCAATCCCAGCCCCATGGTTATGTGCATTAGCGCCACTTGCAGCCGATGTATTATTTGTAGCCCAAGAAGCCCATCTTAATACAATTGGGTCAATTACTAAGGTTTTGCTATTATCATAAACAGGAATAGAAAATCGTACACGCTTGTTTTCTAAAATAAAGCTTACCAAGATGGGTGTTTTATTTCCTTTTGAATCAATTAAATAACTTATTGGTGCCGGTACAATGACTTCACCAACGGTAGTAGTTAAAACCAAACCACCTGAAGCATTGAGTGATAGCTCATCAATACCTTCTAATTCAAATAAGATATTATTTGCATTAGCAAACGGCTTAACAATGATATCATTCTCAAGATAACCATCAGGAGCAGTATAATACTTAACATCAACTCCTTGATATACTTCCTTATAAGTGATTTCCTCGTAGCTTCTTACTTTACTTGCATGCTGGCTAACATCACCAATCCAGAAATTATAAAAATCTTTGCTTTCAAACTTACTTTCAATCATCGTTGTGAGATTTGCATTTAGGAAATGGTATCTCCAACCATGGCCTTTTAAGTCAGGCATTTGAGGATGTTCTTCAAAATACTGATTCCCTGTGTAGTGATCTTCTGTAAGCAGCCCCCATTCTTGTCTTTGCATTAAAGAAGCTGAATCAAACAAGCCTACCAACATTCCACTTGTTGTTGCCAGCGCTTGTCCTCCAATAAAATCTGTTTTGAATTTGATGTCAGATGGCCATTGTCCCTTATTTTGAATAAAGGCCAATTTTCCTACCTGAGAGAATAACGTGTGACTCAGAATTAGAGTCAAAATTGTTACGAAGCTTTTTTTTCTTATAAAAATACCTTTCATAAATACTAGTTTTATACGCTTTTGTTTCTTTTAATTGGATAAAAACTTTTGTAATTATAAACATGGAATTTAAATAAAAAAATATTTTATTTATTTATTTTTTAAATACACGGTGTTTATTGCCGTGTACACTGAAGCTCAATAAAATTAGGTGTTTCAGAGTATAAATAGAATCGGATTTGGACTCAAAAAATGCTTTATAAATACCAAAATTGGATAGTGTCCAAAAATGCAACACCCCCTCTAAGCTAAAAAAACTGGAAAATTGTTGATAAATAAATGATGACCTTGATCATCTTTTGAAGAATTGGAATAGAAATATTTTTGAAGAAATATGAAATAAGAATTGCTTAAAAAAACAAGATTTCTGATGCAATATTCGAATGGTTTATCCGGCTAATAATTCTTTGGCATTGGCCAAAGCCGATTCTGATGGTTTCTCCCCTCCTAACATTTTAGCCACTTCAATAGTGCGCTCATTATCATTAAGCTTACGTATATGACTGACTGTAATATCGTTATGCAATTGTTTGTATACAAAATAATGATGGGTGCCCTTGCTCGCAATTTGAGGCAAATGTGTTATCGCAAACAATTGATGTTTCTTGGCCATCTGTTGCATGATAGCTCCCACCTTCATCGCTACTTCACCACTCACACCAGTATCTATCTCATCAAAAATTAAAGTTGGCAAAAGGGTCGTTTGTGCCATCAGATATTTAATACACAACATCAATCGGGAGAGCTCACCGCCACTGGCTGCCTTGTGAATTGGTGCCAAGGCACTTCCTTTATTGCCAGTAAACATCAATTGAATTTTATCGATGCCTGTATCATTATAATTGTTCTCGGTGATGAGGTGCTCAAATTGTACCACTGCATTCACTAATCCAACTTGATGCAATAGTTGTTGCAATGCATCAATAATTTTTGGCATGGCCGCTTTGCGTTGATCACTTAAAGAAATGGCTGTTGCTTTTAAGCTCGATTCTAATTGAACTATACCCGATTTTAATTCTGAAATTTTATCATCAAAGCCCGTGATACTATTTATTCGCTCTTCCAGTTCCTGATAGATTTTTAATAAATCGCCAACACTTTGTACTTGATGTTTCTTTTGAAGATTGAAAACGGTTTGTAGTTTCTGATTGTAAATAGCAATTTTTTCAGCATCGGCAAAAGTACTGTCGGCTATATGTTGTAAGTCGCGGGCAATATCCTTGAGTTCAATTCCTGCACTTTGTACGCGCTCATGCAAGGAGGCCAAAGGCGCATGATACTTGGCCACGCTTGATAATAATTGTCTTATCTCGTTGATTTGATCAAGCACATTGAATTCTTGTTCCAACAAGATATTCGATGCATTGATTGCACTGTTTTTTATTTCTTCGGCATTATTTAAGACTTCAATTTCTAGTTGGATATTCTCATATTCATCCTCATTCAATTGGGTCTCATGCAGTTCATTAAACTGAAACTGATAATAATCCAAATCCTTTTTCATCTGCGACTCTTGCTCAAGCAGTGATTGCAATTCCATCTGCATAATCCGGTATTGGCGGTATTGGCCATAGTATTGTTGAACAAGTGGCTTATTACCACAATACGAATCAATAAAGCCAATTTGATATTTCGCAGAATTCAATTGAAGCGTTTCATGCTGAGAGTGAATATCAACCAGTCGAATGCCCAGCTCTTTTAAGTCGGCAAGTGTTACTGGTGTATCGTTAATGAAAGCTCTTGATTTCCCATTTTCGGAAACCTCTCTTCTCAAAATGGTTTGGTTATCGTAATCTAAATTTTTCTCTTCAAAGAAGGATTTCAAATCATAATCACGAATATTGAAAGTACCCTCTATCACACATTTTTCTCGGTCGTTGAAAAGTTGTTTGCTTTCCGCCCTCTCGCCCAAAATGAGCCCCAAAGCGCCCAATAGGATAGATTTTCCAGCACCCGTCTCCCCCGTAATCACAGCAAACCCTTCCTCGAAATCAATATCCAGGTCTTTGATTAAAATATAATTCTTAATTTTTAAATGTAGTAACATGTGTTTATTGTCGTTCGTTTTAAGCTTCTATTATTAGTAATCTAACTATTAAAATTTAGAGAGGCCTTATATTCAGTTCTAAGAAAATAGAAGCCCTACTATAATTAATTTCAATTCTCTGGCCTCCCAATTACTTTTCCTTTCTTGTATTGTTCTTCTTCAGCATTTAGATTCTTCTTTTGTTCTTCGGTTAATGGTGTATCGCTCATCCCATCCAAATTGGGCTGGCCTGCATTTACCCAACAGGTATACCAAACGCTTCCAACCAATTTAATAGACGCCCTGAAACGGCGTTCTACCATGCCGTTCAGCATTTGCTCGTAAGCTTTGGTATATTCTTCACTATAGCCTTTTACCATGGTGGCACCTTTAGCAACCAGCGTGTATTTTTTATCGTCGGCATATTTTGCACTGAGCATTTTTTCGAAACGCAAAACGCTATCACGTGCATTGAAACTTTCCTTCACTGCCTTCCATACATTATAAAAAGGACTATCGAGATATTCGGCGGTGCCTACAAAAAAATCGTATTGTGTATAGGATACTTCCGGTACGCGGCTTTCCCAAAATCCATGAATCCCTTTTTGGTCGGTCATTTGTCCATCATAGTTTTCAGAGGTATGAAGTGGCACGTGCGCGTCACCGATATAATGGCCAAGATCTGCACTCAATCGTAAAATTCTTTCTTTGTTCTTGTCTTTGAAAGCCTGGGTGAGTTCACGCATCTTCCAGTTGATAATCCAAGGAACAATCCCATAGGCATTGAGGGTGTCTTCGGTAAATTTTTCTTTAGCCCTATCCCAGAAGAAAGGCATGGTATCAATGGGTAGGCATTGCTCAAAATGATCGAGGTCGATATAGTGGCGAGGTGCTTCCTTAGGGTCGCTGTATCGGCGCTTATCTGCTGCTGTAGCCTGGTCGGTGATATACTCTATATTTTGCTTATAGAAGCCCACGATAGGCTCTGGCAAAGTAAATACGGCCAATCGATTGATGGTTTTGTGTGCAAAGAAGCCCCATGCCGAACTAATAATAAGGAGCACGGTTGCAATGCTAAGAATACTGAATTTAAATTTCATTTTAGGGAGGTAAAAATACGCAACTTGCAGATGAAGAAGATGTTAAATCATGGGTGTATTGAAAATACTTCCCAAGAAATTTAGCAACTATTTTATTAGAGAAATGATTATCGGATAATGGTTACATCGCCCTTTTTATTGGTGACATCCCCTTTGAAATTGGTCACCTTAAGGGTATAATAATAAACGCCTTCGGGCAATGGCGTCGTATTGTTTTTGCCACCCCACCAGTTGCCAACTTCTTTTGTTTCAAATACCAGTTGCCCCCAGCGGGTATAAATTTTCATCTCCATCGAATCGCATTTTGGATTAATGCCACCTACTTCAAAGAAATCATTCTTTCCATCTCCGTTGGGTGTAAACACATTGGGAACAATGGGGGGTGTGGGTTTGAACTGATCAAAATCGATCGTTTTAACCATGCTATCCGTACATAGAAATCCTCTGTTTACATATAGTATTAGCGTATATTTACCACTAGCCGAGTAAATGTGCTTTGGTTTTTCTGTGGTGCTATCTAGCACTCCATCACCAAAGTCCCATAAATATTTAATTTGATTTTTACTTTCATTTTTCAGGACAATACTGTTTTCACAAAAAGAGATATCATAACTGAAACTTGCTTTTGAAACATCCAATAGCGTTACTTCGTCATAGATGGTATCAAACCGATTGCACGTATTCGTGTCCTCACAAATCAAGCGAATTTTATAAGTGCCCGGTGTTTGGTAAAGATGTGTTGGATCTTGCGTTGTATCCGTCGTCCCATCCCCGAAATCCCAATAATATCGTACCGCTTTATTTTTACTATTCATGGCAATCACTTGTGGAGCACATGAAATTCGTGGTGTAGGTCTGAAAGCCGCAATGATGGAAGTTTGTAATTGGAAGTCTATTTTAAATGCTGCATTGGAACATCTTGGTGAAAGATTTGTTGGAAATTTAGCATTGGGAGTTGTTGGAAACCCAGAAGTGCCGCCACAACTAGCACATACTGATGCATAGATAATTCCTTTCTTATCAAAACGATTGGTGCCACCATCTACATGATCTTCTCCTCCATTCTCTCCGAAATAAGTATTGAATTTTACACTCCCAAAATCTCGGTTAAAAACGATGATATAAAAATCATTGTTATCGGTGGTGCTATATAATGGAGGGGTTGTGGCTGAAACCAATAAATCTTTCGATGAACCAGGATGCTTCAAACCCAAATCACTACCCCATCCGCATACGTAAACCAAATCACAATTATCAACCAGGAATGCCGTGGGAGAAATATCCGGATACGGTTTACCACTTTGCAAACGACCTGAACCAAATACGGTAGAACGCAACCTTGTCTTTAAATCGGGATCGAGTTTAATAAGAAATTGAGAGCCATTGGCGATGCTATACACACCAGAGGAGACAGGGAAATTTCCTTCAGTTTGTCCAGTGCCAAATGCATTTCCATTTTTATCTATTTCAATAAAATATACCTGATCGTAATTGGCCGTTCCTATATAGGTGCTCGCAATGACTACCTGACCATCATTTGAAAATTTTGAAATAAATCCATCGACGTATCCGCCTAAATTTTTTTGATACGCATTCGTTGAAACTGGAAAATTATTACTCTTAGTCCCCCCTGAAACATAAATATTATCTTGTTTATCTAGGTCGATAGAATAAATCGCATCATCATCATCTCCTCCAAAATAAGTACTCCAATAAAGTTTACTCAGGTTGGAGTCAATTTTAAAAACTACCCCATCGTGTAATGTTTTCTTTGAACCTTGAAATGCATTCTTAGTAGGAAAATTATTCGAAGCGGTAACCGATCCAATATAGTAGTTATTATCATTATCCGCTATCACATCTCCTCGAAATTCATCTGCATAATTATATTGTAAATCGGCTCCCATATTATTGCCATCATAATCGCTACCTCCAATAAATGTTGAAGCAACAAGTGCCCCTAAAGTATTAAACCGAGCTAAAAATAAATCCGTACTTGCGGTATCTCCATTGGCATTTAATATGGTATCGAAGGCATTGATTGTATGAGGGAAATTATTGGAACATGTAGTTCCCAATACAATTAAATTATCACTTTTATCAAGTAACAAACTATGAGGATATTCATTCTCTTTCCCTCCAAGATAAGTAGCGTAAAGTAAATTTGCACCACTTGAATCATACTTACTAATGGTGATATCCCAACCAAATTTAATATCTACTCCATTAAAAACAATTCTGTTACTCCCTCCTTGAAATTTTGATTGAAATGCGCCAGTAGTCACCGGATAACCTATACCTCGAGTCGTAATTCCTGCGGAGAACAGACATTCTTTACTATCAAAGGCTGCACTGAATCCAAAATTATCTACGGTGCTTCCTGAGTAGGTGGCGAATACAAGTATCGGATCAATAACTAGCGTTTCATTGGTATTGTATTCTCCTAATTGAAAACTCACTTCGTTATTTTTCAGTACGAAAGAACATGGAATCTTTATAATTTTTCCTTGAACGTATTGGTAAGCATAAGGTTCCGCCTCGGTCATTTCATTTACTGAGGTATTTATGTGCAACTTACCATCTATGAGTTTTAGATCACAACCTGAATAGCGCATGCTGATTTGCTGTGAATTCGCTTTGGGTTGCAATACGAAATTATATTTAAAGGTATTGCCTGCAGAGTATAATTCATAATCAATTCCTGAATAAACTTGCTCGTAAACTAGTTTATTAAACAAGGGCACCTCCGATTTCCATTGCGCCGAATTGTTGCCTAAATAATAATTATGATAGGTCGGTTGTTTCTCTTCTTCTCTTATATTTAAATCAGGATTGGCATTCACGAAATTCATTTTGAATGCATGAAAATATGCAGTCAATTCCTTTAAAGTATCCACCGCAAAATAATGATGCATCATCTGATGCAAAGTTTCAGCACTTTGACTATTAATAAAATTAAATGTAAGCCCGCTCTTATCGAGATACAAAGAACCATTAGGAAGATTCGTTTTATACAAAAACGGCTCCTGCCATTGACCAATATTTTTTACGAAGGAAAGTGCGGAAGAGGGATGAGGGCGAACCATTTTCTTTTGGGCATGCAGTGTCCCATAGCAAAAACATGCCAGCAGCAGGAAGGCAATATGTAATGGTTTACGTTCGTGAATCATCCCGATATGCAATAGACAAATATAACGAAAATGGTTGCATTAAGTTGACTTGGTGCAGGTAGCTCCAAATAATAAATGGTGGATTGATTATTTAACTATTTGTGCCGTATAAAAAACAGATAAAATGAATAGACAAAAACGCATTTCTTTTTCCAATAAAAAACCGGAGCAGGTGATCCTACTCCGGTGATTATTTTAATGTATCGATTCGCTTACTTTGCGAAGTTCACCGCACGTTTTTCACGTATAACGGTTACTTTGATTTGTCCTGGATAGGTCATATCTGTTTGAATCTTATGTGCGATATTCAAACTCATTACGTCTGCTTCCGCATCGGTAACGCGTTCTGCTTCTACAATAACACGTAACTCACGTCCTGCCTGAATAGCATAAGCATTGGTTACCCCATTATTGCTGCGTGCTAATTTCTCGAGGTCGCCCAAACGTTTGAGGTACTGCTCAGTATCTTCACGGCGCGCTCCTGGGCGTGCACCTGAGATGGAGTCACAAGCTTGAACAATCGGTGAGATAATATCTGTCATCTCAATTTCATCATGATGGGCTCCAATAGCATTGCAAATGATTGGGTTTTCTTTGCAACGCTCCGCGATTTTCATACCCAATAATGCATGCGGCATTTCTGGATCTTCTTCACTCACCTTACCAATATCATGCAATAAACCGGCACGTTTGGCCAATTTCACATTCAATCCTAAATCGGCAGCCATAATAGCACAAAGATTGGCTACCTCGCGGCTATGTTGCAATAAATTTTGTCCGTAGCTACTGCGATAACGCATCTTACCTACCAGGCGTATCAACTCAGGGTGTAATCCATGGATTCCTAAATCGATGGCAGTACGTTTTCCTAGTTCTGCAATTTCTTCTTCCAAGTCGCGTTTGGTTTTCTTCACCACCTCTTCCACACGTGCTGGATGGATACGTCCATCTTGCACCAAACGATGCAAACTCAAACGGGCAATTTCACGACGATATGGATCAAAGCAAGATAAGATGATGGCTTCCGGGGTATCATCCACAATAAACTCCACCCCAGTTTCGGCTTCTAAGGCACGGATATTACGGCCTTCGCGACCAATGATACGACCTTTGATTTCATCATTATCGATATGGAATACCGAGATTGAATTTTCGATGGCATGCTCCGATGCTGTTCGTTGAATGGTTTGAACGATAATCTTCTTAGCATCTTTTGAAGCATTGAGTTTCGCTTCATCGGCAATGTCTTTGATTTGATTGGCGGCTTGTGCGCGGGCTTCGTCTTTCAAGCTTTCGATGAGCTGTAACTTGGCTGCCTCGGCGGTTAGGCCTGCCATCACCTCCAACTGTTTAATTTGTTGGCTTTGATGTTTCTGTAATTCGTCGTGCTTGGCCTTGTTGATTTCGAGTTGGGTTGTCAAGTCTTTCTTAAGCTTATCGAGATCCACTTCTTTGCGGCTCATATTGTCCATCTTCTGCTTTAAGCCCTGTTCCAGTGCTTTGGAGCGTTGTTCGCTTTGAACAAGCTGACTGTTACGCTTAACAACATCTCTTTCGTTTTCCTCTTTCAGCTTCAGAATTTCCTCTTTAGCCTCTAAAATCTTGTTTTTACGTAATACTTCGGCTTGAGCCTCCCCTGCTGCTATAATTTTCTTCTTCTCGGCTTCGGCGTTGATTTCGTTTTTCTTGTTCCGGCTGCTATTAATTACCAAAGTTATAATGGTGGCCAGAATCACTCCTACTAAAAATGCAATGAGTGCATACAATTTACTATCATCCATAATGGGTTTCCTTCTAAAAAGGGATCGTAATTAAAGGTTTAAAAATTACGCGAGGAAGGGGATGAAAACGAAGCTACTAAATAGATTCAGCCGATTGTAAGGTGGTATGTAAGGTGTCAATTTCGGTTTGGGCTTGTTCCCACTCGAGTGCCACTTTTTGCAACTGACCGTTATGTGTAGCAAATTCCAATGCACACATGGCCAGGGCATCCTTTACATCTACTTTAAATTGATGCTGATGTTGTTGTATCTTTTGATTAATCAATTCCACTGCCGCCAACACCTCGTTATGGGTGCTCTCGTCAACGGTAAGCGGGAATTCCTTCCCTGCAATGGTAACTTTTAATGTAGCCATTATGATGAATCAATTTTTTATTTAGCTGCTTAATTTAGCAATACAACGGTCGACTTCTTTTATCATTTCGTTCAACTTCTGCTTTAACTCTATATTCGAAGCAACCGTATTCCCTTCTATCGCTTCTGCAAGTTTAACGATTTTATTTTGTTCTGCTAAATTTTTTAATTCGGTACTTTCTTCTTTGGTGGCTGCCTGTTGGGTTGCCAAACGTTCAATATATTGATGTATTTGTCTTTCAAGCTCCGAATTGGCAGCCTGACTGGCCTTCAGCTCGGCGTATAGAAACTCCATTTGATGTGGGTTGCCAGCAGCTTCAGGGTGAACAGGGGCTACCAGCTCTTGAATAATCTCTATAGGATGCGAAACCCGATTCTGTTTCATCAAGTCCTTCTCAAACTCCAAATTGGCAATTTGGGCCATCAATTGGGCGATTCTCGAAGTAAGGTGTTCGCTTTCAACAGGTTCTACGGGTAGGTTCGAGCTCATTTCCATCTCTTCCAATTGCTGTTGTAATAATTCGAGGGCGAGTATCTTCTTATTTTCGCTTTCGCTGAGCGCCAGCAAATTCTCTTGTAGCATACGTTGCTCAGCTCCCGACTTATCGAGCTGTTGAGTAAGCGCAGCATGCTGACTGTGTAGCGCTGAAATTTCGTGTTGGTATTTCTCCTTGAGCAGATTCAACTCTTTATCTAGAGAAACGTTTTGTTGTTTAGTATTATTTAGAAGTGCTTGCTCTTCAACTAGATTAATTTTAGCAAGCTGTACTTCCGATTGCAACTCTCCGTTGAGTTGTTGAGATGCATGCAACTGCTCTTTCAAATCTTCACTCAATGCTTTTAATTGCTCTTGCTCCTTCTCGGCGCCAAAATGCATACTCAATTGTTGCTCTTGCTGTGCTCTCAAATTTACCAACTCCGATTGGGCCGTTTGTAATTGAGATTTCCAAGTGGCAGCCTCTGTCTCGAGTTGGCTCATCGTATCCAGCCATTGACTCTGCTCTTGTTCGCTGGCATTCAAATTTGATTTCAATGCATCAAGCTCCTGGCGAAGTTCATCATTAATACGAGCAGTATCCGTATTCTGATTCAGTAAGCGCTTTTGAATATCGGTTGCTTCCTTGTAAAGATGTTCCCAATTCTGTGCTTGGGCCTTAAACTGTTGTTGCTGTTTAATAAGATCGGCAACACGTAAATTGATTTCCTGTATTTTTTCGAGAACGGCCATGACCTAATAATTTATGAGTCGTATAAAACTATAATGATGAAGTACGCACAAAAATAAACACGAGTATTGGCTTGTTGACCGCAGTAGTTATGCACACGAAGGCGACTAAAAAAGGTGGTTGTCGGTATTTTAGACGGATTAAACTAGGGCGAGAAACTGAGGCAATTTTACTTCTTGCGTTCCACCACGTAGTTTACCAGAAGTTGCATCGATTGATTGGCTTCGTTTTGAGGTAAAGTTTTTAATGTCGCTATGGCCTGATCACGATATTCATACATCTTGGCAATAGTGAATTTTATACCCCCCTTTTCATGCACAAATCGTATCACTTCATCAATCTTTGACCGATCCTTGGTCTTGCTTTTTACAATATTGATGATGCGTTTGCGCTCTGCCTGGCTGCAATTATTCAAACTATAAATTAAAGGTAAGGTCATCTTCTTTTCTTTGATATCGATGCCCGTTGGCTTACCAATATCTTCAGTACCGAAATCGAAGAGGTCGTCTTTCATTTGAAATGCGACACCAATAATTTCACCGAATTGTTTTAAAGTATCAATATGCGCCTTATCTTGTGTAACAGTAGCTGCTCCAATGGCACAGCAGGATGAAATAAGGGAAGCTGTTTTATTTCCAATAATGGTATAGTAATCGGCTTCTGTGATATTGAGTCTGCGCGTACGTTCAATTTGCAGTAATTCACCTTCACTCATTCTTCGTACTGCATCACTGAGTATTTTCAATAGAAAAAACTCATCATTATCCATACTCAATAACAAGCCTTTGCTTAAAAGATAATCTCCAATAAGCACTGCAATTTTATTCTTCCATAACGCGTTGATGCTGAAAAAGCCTCGACGTTCCATAGAATCATCCACTACATCATCATGCACCAAGGTGGCAGTATGTAAGAGTTCTACTAAACTAGCTCCTCGATAGGTTGCATCATTAATCTCTCCGAAAATACGGGCGCTAAGAAATACTAAAATCGGCCGCATCTCCTTGCCTTTGCGCTTCACCACATAACTCATGATGGTGTCCAATAAGGCCACATCACTTTTTAAAGAAGCCTTAAACTTCTCTTCAAACAAGGCCAACTCTTTGGCAATTGGTTTCTTTATGGTGTTTAATTCGCCCGACATTTATTTTGATTCCAGTATGCAATTATAAATTAAATTGAGCGGATACCAACACACCCCATTTGCGAGGCGTTTGATTTAGATAGGTATCCCGATAGGTAATCCGATGTACCATATCGACACGGAAGTATTTGAAGATATTTTCGAAACCGTAACTCACTTCAATATATGGCAGCTTTTCTAAGGTTCTAAAGGTTTGAAATTTGGCTGGGATGATGTTTCTGTTATTTGTACTCATGCTCCCATACACTCCTTTCACAGTAGTGAGTGTACGCCAATGCAATCTTTTCAAAAGCGGAATACGATTGGTGATTAAACCTTCCATGTATTGTTCATAAAATACACTTACGAATTGATCACTCACAAACTCATAAAAATTCATCAGGTTGAAAGAAGTGGTGTTGAAGTAGAATGTTTGATTTCCTGGATGAACATCCAAAGAAGGGAATGGCACTGTTCCAAAATATTTGGCCGCTTTAATATAATAATACGCGTGTCCCAATATGCCCGTATTCACTGATTGCCGTACATTAAAGTAAAATTTATTGTAACCAAAACTACCATTCAAAATGCCCTTCAGGGCTACAGTATAACCCATTGTAATGATTGGCGAACGCTCGGTACCCATTAAGTAACGAGTATTGTCGTCGACCAAAACCCGCTCGTTATGGGCAAAACGCAATTCAAAATTGGCAGTAGTGTTCACGAAGGTGCTGTCTAATATGCCATCTTCTCTGATATATTGAAATGGGAAATAAGGGGTAAACTTCTTTTGCGTTCCATTGAGTTTTAGTATCCAATCTTTTTGAAACTGTCGTAAGAAATAAATTTTATTTTCTTCACTCAGGTTAATTCTGCTCAAGCTTGAAAAGATGGAAGTAAGTGCAAACGCCGCACTATTAAAATCTGAATTCCCATCGCTAATTCCTGCTTGGTCAACATCCACTCTACGCTGTAATCCGCAATTGGTCCACTTCTTACGCGATAGCACAAAATCTTCGAGCACACTATAACGCACCTGCTGATCCTTAAATCCATAGGCAGCATACGTTTTAATGGTGGTGAAATGACTGAATTTATAATTGGTACGTACCCCCATGGCCACTCTAAAACCTTGAACATAATTCCTGTTACCTAGATAGTAATACGGCCCAAAATCAACCATGCCCACTTTCTGATAACCTGTTCCTAAAAACTGTGCGAGCTTGGTACCATTCTTAATTGATTTTACATTGCGTAAAGAGTCCACCATGTTATAAGCACGCATCTCATTGGTATCAAGGGCTGCATGTCGATGATCTTGCCAATATCCCGTATCGCGGGCTACCACAATGGCATTCTTATCTACATCTACATTATGTTCAAATACTGATGCTGGTTGCTTATCATGAACCACAAAATCTTTGTTGGAGATGGTAAACTTCGCTAAAAAGCTCGGTGTGTTTTTTACCAATTCGGCCAAATCGATAAGTACTCGGGTATTGAGTGGCAAATAAACATCAGGAGCCACTTCGGTCATCTCTTGCGAAATTTTCACTTGATTCACAAAGTTCAAATTGGCATCTTTTGCAATAGTTACACTGATACGCATGATGGCATATGAAGTATCTGATATCCAGACATTGCCCGTGAAAGCAAGGTCTTGTTTTCGTTTCGGAGTTACTTCAATTTTGTAACAGGTTTTATTATTGATGGTAACGGTATCGCGAATTCTGTATTTGTAATAGAACAAGCAACCGTCACCAATGGGAGAAATGAATGCCTTCTTCATTACAACAATCCAGCTATCGTAAAAATTATATTGCTGCAAAGTGGCACCAAGTACTTGAACTGTGGTAGTTCCATCGGTAACTCCAATTCCCTTAACATTGGTTGCTTTAATATATTCATGATGCTTCTTTGGTGGAGACTGGAAGTAATAATCGGAAACAGTTTCGGAGATAAACACCGGCAATAATGGTTTGCCTTCATCGCTGCGAATACCGTTGATACTATCGAAGAGCGGTTTTATGTTTTTAAACCATGGCATCTTTTGAATGCGTGGATCGAGATGGTCGATGGATAAATTCAACTCACTGAAACTTTCATATCTGTAAGCATCAATATTATCTGGATTGTATTTCTGTTGATTCTTGTTGGCGAGCTTAATCAGCGTGATGGCTGGATTCTCGCGAGGCTTCACTTCAATTTCGGCCAAATTAAAATTATTAGGCTCGAGTGTGAAATTTACAATTTGAATTGGATTCTTGCCCAGTGGCTTGGCTTTGGTGATATAACCTAAATAACTACACCAAAGTGAATCGGAAGGTTTGGGAATAACAATTTTAAAGGCTCCATCGAAGTCGGCGGTAACACCCACATTTTGACCGCGCACAAATATACCGGCATAACCCACCCCTTCTCCAGTAGTGGCATCGGTAATTTTACCGGTAACCGTAATCGACTGAGCCTGCTGACTTATGGCTAGGGCTAGTAAAAAAAATAATAGAAGGCTTCTCAAATTTCTCGATCGGGGTTTACAGTCTGATTTTTCAAAGATAACAATTGTGCTATTATTTTAATGACCATACCATGGCTTTCTTATCATCACTCACACTAATAATTGTATTGGAATTGAGCCATAAGGTTTTATTTATTGAGGAAGTATGACCTTGATCTTTTTCACGTGTGATAAATTTTAATGGCTCATGGGTGTTCGAATCGAAGATTTTAATAGTTTTATCCATGCTGGAAACTGCATACCAAGCCAGCTCTGGATTAAAACTAATATGATTGATATGCAAGGTGGCTCCAGCATATTCATTTTTTAATTGCCAGGTTTCCGTATCCCAAATTTTCACATAACAATCGCGGCCCCCGCTCAAAAGCTCCTTGCGTAAAGGATTATAGGCAAGTGCAAATACCGAATTGGTATGATTTTTCAGGGTTTGAATGGGTTTCAAGGTGAGTTTATCGAGGAGGTAAATTTGAAAATCGGAGCTGGCAATGGCCAGCATGCCCGGTAACAAACAGATATTGCGCAAACTCTTCTCAGATAGTTTGGTGCTGCGTATTAAATTAAATTCAAGATCCCAAACACAAAGCACCCCATCAAAACCAACAGTATAAATTTGTTCCTGTTCTTTATCATACACAATGTCAAAAATTCCTTGCTGGTGTGCTTCAATATTGCGCTCCTCCAATTTAGAGTCCATGTCAATAACAAATAAATTACCCGTACGAGTACCCAGTAACATCTTGTTACGATATAGGCACATGCTATAAACCGATGCACTTACACGCACTTGTAATGTCCCATCTCCGCCTAAAACGCAATCCCAAGCTGCCACCATGCCATCGCCTCCGGCAGTATATAATTGTTGGGTTGGGTAGTGAATAGCAGAAGTATAGATACAATCGGAATGTCCGGTGAATTCATGTAATTTGGTAGCAATCATAGGATATAAGTCAGTGCAAAAAATAATTTTGCTTCGGTAAAAGTATTATTTTCGCAGCGAAGATATGTACAAACATCCGATTGCATTTTTATCCGTGAATAACCTTACCGCTGCCCGATACGCTGCTGCGATGATGGTAGATTATGTTGGCTTTTGTTTCGATAGTAATAGTGATCAGTTCATTACCGTAGCCAAGGCCAAAGAAATTATGGGATGGTTGAGTGGTGTGAAATTCATCGGCGAATTCAACCAAAAACCTGCCGACGAAATTGTGGCGATTGCACTCGAACTCCAATTGGATGCCGTATTAATACAAGGAAATTATTCTCCAGAAGAAATTGCTTCTATGCCATTTCAAAAAATTGGACCAAGTAGTATTTTTGGCATCGACTGCCTACTCGAACCTGAGCAGATTACAAATCAGGATGGATCCATTTTCGCGCTCACCTTTACTACAGGTGGTGAGGATGAAACTGGTATGATGGATTTTGAAACCCTTTCCGAAAAACTTCAAGAACTCGAATTAGAATAATCAACACTAAATAAATTATTACCGTGGCTAAAAAAGAAGAGAAAGTTTATACCACCTTACTTTTGAAAGTGGAAAACAAAATAGGAACAATTACTTTGAATCGTCCAGAAGTTTTTAATGCTTTTGATAATACCCAAAGCTTTGAATTGCAAGACGCTTTGAAGCAAATGGAGCGCGATGCCAAAGTGAATGTGGTAGTGCTCACTGGGGCTGGAAAAGCATTTTGCAGCGGACAAGATTTGAAAGCCATCTCAGGTGCCGAAAAACGTTCTTTCATCGAATCGTTGACTACCCGTTACAATCCCATTATTCGCGCCATGCGCAATATGCCTAAGCCTATTGTATGCCGCTTGAATGGTGTTGCTGCAGGAGCAGGTTGTTCGCTCGCCCTGGCATCCGATTTTATTGTGGCTTCTGAAAAGGCTTCTCTAATTGAGGTATTCGTTAATATTGGTTTGGTGCTCGATAGCGGCTCGTCGTATTTCTTACCACGATTAATAGGAAGTGCTCGTGCCTTTGAACTCGCAACATTGGGAACTAAAGTAAGCGCCCAACAAGCCTTTGAATGGGGTATGGTGAATCGTGTGGTGCCTGAAGAGAAACTCGATGAAGAAGTAAATGCCATAGCCACTGTGTATGCTAACGGCCCAACGAAAGCGTATGGGTTAATGAAGAAAATGTTGAACAAATCATATCATAGCGACCTTGATACCATGCTTGAATATGAAATGTACTGCCAGGAAATTGCAGGCAATAGCCATGATTATAAAGAAGGAGTGCAAGCTTTCATTGAGAAACGCAAAGCCAATTTCAAAGGCGAGTAATTCATATTGGTAAAAGATGGAATAAGAATAAATATTCCTTATGAAATACAATCTCACAAAAGATAATTATGAAATCAGTGTCGATACTTTAGGTGCCGAACTCACTGAATTGAAAAAAGATGGGGTCAATTATCTTTGGACCAAAAACCCTCCTTTTTGGCAGCGACATGCACCAGTTCTGTTTCCAATAGTTGGCAAACTAAAAAATAATAGCTATGTGTATGAAGGCCAGGAATACTCGCTATCGCAACATGGTTTTGCACGTGACAGTGAATTCGAACTCGTTGCGCAAACATCCAGCAGTCTTGAGTTTCGACTCCTTGAAAACAAAAACCCCAACTATCCTTTTGAGTATGATTTTTATATCACCTACACTTTAGGGACTGAAGGCGTACGCACCACCTATCGTATTGTGAATGAAGGAAGCAAGGTGTTACAATTTAGTGTGGGAGCACATCCTGGGTTTTTATGCCCCTTGAATACTGGTGAAAATTTGGAGGATTACTTTTTTGAATTTGAAGCAGATGAAATTTTGCATCGTACCTTATTACAAGATGGATTACTCACTAATATCGAACAACAAATCCCACTAGAAAATAGACGGCTTCCTATTTCTGAATTACTATTTAAAGACGATGCTTTGGTACTATCCAAATTCAAATCGAAATGGGTGGCATTAAAAAGCAAAACCTATTCATTAAAAGTTTCCTGGGATGATTGCACTTATCTTGGCCTCTGGAAACAACCCAACGCGCCATTTGTATGCATAGAACCCTGGTGGGGTGTAACTGATGAGGCTGACAGAAATTCTAAGATAATTGAAAAACGTGGCATCAATCACTTAAACCCAAAGGAAGAAAAATCATTCTGGTTTGAAATGTTCATTGGATAAAAACAATTAACGAAACCTAGTTCCAATGTTTGTTTCATCCAATACTTAGCTCCCTCCTCGTTTTTCCTTTGGCATTGACTACCTTTGCAATCCTCAATTATGGACTTCAAACTTACATCCGACTTTCAACCTACTGGCGATCAGCCAGCTGCTATAGTACAGTTGGTGGGTGGCTTGAATCGAGGTGAGAAAGCGCAGGTATTGCTCGGTGTTACGGGGAGTGGTAAAACTTTTACTGTGGCCAATGTGATTGCACAAGTAAACCGCCCTACCCTTATTCTAAGCCATAATAAAACCCTCGTTGCCCAGCTCTATGGGGAGTTCAAGCAATTCTTTCCTGATAATGCAGTAGAATATTTTGTGAGCTATTACGACTACTATCAGCCAGAAGCATTTATTGCTTCTACCGGAACTTATATTGAAAAGGATTTGCAGATTAATGAAGAGATAGAAAAGTTTCGTTTGAAAACAACTTCTTCCTTATTGAGTGGACGCAGAGATATTATCGTGGTGGCTTCGGTATCATGCATCTATGGTGCCGGAAATCCAATGGATATCAAGGGAAGTATCATTCATCTAAAACTCGGACAACGCATTAGCCGACAAACACTTTTGTATCAATTGGTGGATGGACTTTACAGTCGCACCACCGCTGATTTTAATCGAGGTAATTTCCGTGTGAAAGGCGATACCGTGGATGTATATCTCGCTTATGCGGATTATGCCTATCGCATTCATTTCTTCGACGATGAAATTGAAGCACTCGAAATGTTTGATCCGCTTACCGGACAGCGTTTGGAAAAGACCGATATGGTAGCCATCTACCCTGCCAATTTATATGTGAGTTCAAAAGATTCATTGCAACAAGCCATTCACGAAATACAAGATGATATGGTGAAGCAATGCGAATATTTCCGCAATGTGGGCCTTACTGTTGAAGCACGCCGCCTCGAAGATCGTGTTACGTTCGATTTGGAGATGATGCGTGAATTGGGCTACTGCAGCGGCATTGAGAACTATTCGAGATATATGGACAAACGAAAAGCGGGTGATCGCCCTTTCTGTTTGCTCGATTATTTCGCAGATGATTTCCTGCTTGTGGTGGATGAAAGTCATGTATCGATGCCTCAAATAAAAGCCATGTTTGGTGGTGATAGAAGTCGCAAACAAGCCTTGGTGGAAAACGGTTTCCGACTCCCCGCCGCGATGGATAATCGCCCCTTGAAATTTGAAGAATTTGGTGAGATTACAAAACAAACAATTTATGTAAGCGCCACCCCAGCCGATTACGAATTGAATGAAGCAGAAGGATTGATTGTAGAACAACTCATTCGTCCTACTGGTTTATTAGATCCTGTGATTGAAGTTCGACCAAGCATCAACCAGGTAGATAACCTCCTCGATGAAATTGATGAGCGCGTGAAAATGGGAGATCGTGTATTGGTAACGACCCTCACCAAGCGTATGGCGGAGGAGCTAAGCAAATACATGCTTCGTTTGAATATCAAATGTGCTTATATTCATAGTGAAGTGAAGACCCTCGATCGCGTAGAAATATTGCGTGACTTGCGTTTGGGAGTATATGATGTATTGATTGGGGTGAATTTATTAAGAGAAGGTTTGGACTTGCCTGAGGTGAGTTTGGTAGCCATTATGGATGCCGATAAGGAAGGATTTTTACGAAGCACCACTTCGTTGGTGCAAACCATAGGACGTGCAGCCCGTAATGATCAAGGGAAGGTAATCATGTATGCCGACCGCATCACCGAGAGCATGCGAAAAACCATTGAAGAAACCAACCGTCGACGCGAAAAGCAAATTGCATACAATACCGAACATGGTATCACACCACAAACCGTTCGTAAGAGTATTGATGAAATCATGCGTCAAACAAAAGTGGCCGATAGCAAAGATGGTGGAAGTAAATTCTATTTAGAACCTATATCCCCTGATTTGGCTGCCGATCCGGTGATGAAAATATTAAGCAAACCACAGCTCGAAAAAATGATTGCTGATACACAGAAAGCCATGCAAAAAGCAGCCAAAGAAACCGATTTTATGCTTGCTGCAAAGCTTCGTGATGAGATGTTTGCAATGCAAAAAATGCTGGAGACAAAATAGTCTTGTATTCTTGACCCTGTAGAGGCTTATCGTGGGTAGAAAAGCGTACATCACCCGTCTCTCCTGTTCTGTAGGAACCAATCGTGTAGATATTGATTTCAATTAATAACTAAGAAAATAAATTTACGCTTGTATTCTCGCCCTGTAGGGGCTTATCGTGGGTAGAAAATATGACACGCCCCCGTCTTCCTGTTCCGTAGGAACCAGTCGTGTAGATATTGATTTCAGTTAATAACAATGAAAACAAACTTACTCTTGTATTCTTGCCCTGTAAGGGCTTATCGTGGGTAGAAAAACGCACATCACCCGTCTCTCCTGTTCTGTAGGAATCAATCGTGTAGAAATTGATTACAATAAATAACAATGAAAACAAATTTTGACTTGTATTCTCGCCCTGTAGGGGCTTATCGTGGGTAGAAAATATGACACGCCCCCCGTCTTCCTGTTCCGTAGGAACCAGTCGTGTAGATATTGCATTATTCCAATGGTTTGAAGATATAAGGTTCTTCCCATTTGATCTCAAACACAGTTAACAATTTTCGATACTCATCTATAAAATTAATTTTTTCGTGATGGATTTCTTGATTTTGTATATATCGAATTACTGCATTCACGTGACTTTTTGAATAAGAGAATACCCCATATCCCTCCTGCCAAGAGAATGGGAAAATGCAAAATTTCTGTTCTTTAATCCATTTACTGCTCTCTACTTTTATATCCTGCACAAGGTTCGAAATTGATTGATGAGGTCTCATACCAATCAATATATGGACATGATCAGGCATTGAATTTATTTGAAGCAATTTGTGTTTATTCGTTTCTATATTTCGAGTAATGAATTTATGTAAATTTTCTTTCCAACTTTTATGGATGACAGCTTCACGATATTTAACAGCGAAGACCAATTGTAGATGAACTTGGGAGTAGTTATTAGGCATAAGTTTATTTTATTATTCTACAATTATATTAATTGCTTCAATAAGTTCAAAATTAATTTCACGATTAAAATCAACACGATTGGTTCCTACGGAACAATTCAGAAGGGGAATCATATTTTGGCTACCCACGATAAGTTCCTACGGAACAAAACAAAATCACCTTTCTTAATAATTCGTTGAATTTTTCACTGAATTTCTATTCTGGAACTTTTAGCAAATTGGCTTTTTGAAATGACTTTTCAAAGCTTATATTAAAAACACTATAAACATTTCACAACTAATCCATAGACCTTATCTATAATCGATCTCAAATACTGAATTCTTTCATACATTTAAATAATTAAATAGTATAAATCTAGTTTTTTCTACATTCTAAGATTAAAATTTGCTTGAATAGATGCATCCCACTAAATATATGTTGGAAAGATCCTTAAGGGTATTTAAACCATAGCTATTCTGATACTATAAAAAATTTATCTTATTCTAACAATTAATCCATAGATTTGAATAACTAAAATTCTTATTTTAAAATTCTATTCTTATGAATTCAAACAAAACTTCAAAATCATTTTTCATTCTGTATTTATTCTTGCAGTTAAATTCTCTGTGCCTTATTGCCCAAAGTCCCGCCAATCTTATAAAGAATCCAGAAATAACTCCTAATACTCATTGGTATTTAAATGGAATGGTGATGGGCAATGCATTTTCTCTCGGGTTTGTTGATCATTGGGAATATAACGCGACCCCTGATTTGGACCCGAATAATGTATCGCTGCCAACTTCAGGATTTGTTTGGGCTTTTAATAGTGTTGGTTATTTTGAAAGTGTTGCTAGTGATTCATTTTCTTTCTCCGAAGGTTGCTATTTAATTGGGTTGAAAATTAAACACCTTCTTCCTCCTGGGGTTACCATAGATTATGATGCAGTTAGATTATTAACTAATCCCGCAATATTAACAATGAACCCAAATGATGGAATGGAAATTATGAAAATCACTAAAACAAATAATACAAATTGGAATTCATATGGTACCTCAATAAAATTTAATCCCGGGAAAATGGGAATGAGTTCAGGTAAGTTATGGATTTTTCCTTTCAGTACAAATCCATTATGTGGTTCAAGTCAATCTGGTTTCTATTTTGATAATGTTGAAGTTATTCCGAACTTCAATTTTGTTCAAAACAAACAAATAACAATAACTTGTGGTATATCTTCCACTATAAACTTAGTTGATAAGCAAATGCCAACATATAATTTTTATAATCCACAGTATAGCATTTATGATTTAAATGGCAATTTAATAGGAAGTTCTTTATCATTTAATTATACAACATCAGTCTATACAAAATTAATTGTTAATAGGCAACTCTATGTAAACGGAGTTACCCTACCTTCTCAGAATTCACCATTATGTATAGGAACTGACACAATAGAGATAATACCTGGCCCTCAAGGTACTTCTATGTTGCAAATTATTCAATCATCAACTTGTGGCAATGACTTGATTCTTGGGTCTACAATTCCAGGTCAAATGATTTATTCATGGACAACCCCTTCAGGTAGTCAGCAAAATTATTCATATAATAATCAAGCTATTTTTCATAACCCTGGAAGTGGTTGGTATAAATGTAAAATATATCCAAGTTCCGGTTGTAGTCTTATTGATAGTATTTTTGTTTCTGTATCAAATGCAAATCCGATTTCTAATTTTGCTCAATCTGATATAACTTCTCCTTGTTCTAAGCAGGTATTGTTAGATGGTGATAAGAATAACTTAGGTAACAACGGCAACTATACCTATGAATGGCGTAAGACAGGTAATAATACCATTATTGGAAACAGTAGAACCTTATTACAGACTATTACCGAAAACGCCAGTTATGTTATACGTATTATTTCAACCACTGCACCATTCTGTTCCTATACCGATACAGTAAATGTACAAGTTCAAAATAATTATGATCATATAATTTTAATATTAACTCGCTGCATTGCAAGTGGAGATTTGTTAAGTTTAGATTGTAAAATAAAGCTTCCCGGTTATCTATATCAATTAATATTACCTAATGGGAGTGTGATGCAACAAAATAATCCGAATAGTATTTTTAACATTGTTCCAGCTCAACAAGGCTGGTATAAAATGATAGCTTTTCCGCCTGGAGGTAATTGTTCAACAATTGATTCAGTTTACATTCAATTTGATATCAGTGCTTGTAGCAATTTGGTTGCCAATTCCCCATTTGAAAACAGAGCACAAACTGAGGATATGTTCCATCAATTTTATTATGTCCTCACTGCGGCAGATACTAATTATTTCAAAGACAATACTAATATTATTATTGGTGTTCCAATAAAAGTTCCACCAGGTTTACGACTGACTATTTCTAATTGTAATATTCAAATGAAAAGGTGTGGAATTATTGTAGTTGATAATTATGCTGAATTAAAAATTGTCAACTCTAGAATAGGTGGATGCAGATGGCAAGGTATTGAAGTATGGGGTGATGTAAATTCGTGCGCTCCGAACGCTATTCAAGGAAAGCTTACAATTATTAATACAACAATTTCCAATGCCGATATCGCTGTTTTTCTTGGAAAGAGAACATTTGGACATCCTGGATTAAGTAGTGATAAGGCCGGTGGAATTTTAATTGCCACTAATGACACCTTTCTTGATAATGCTTATGATATAATTTTTGATGAATATATAGGCGAATTTTTGACCAGCTTCTATACAACCAATAACGACCCTGGTTGCCCTACTCTTTATTTAGGTACCAACTTGTACATTTCCTCAATTACAAATAACTTCTTTAATACACGTTGGCCTGAAGAATGTTGCAGCAATTTTGTGAAGGACCGATTAATTGAATATCAAAATTTATATACTGTATCAATTTCCGATTTCCATGTTATTGATTTTGGTGATGTAAGATTGAAAAGCCTATTTACCGATCCCGATATTAGTAACTTTTGTGATAGACAAATTCGAAAAGTATTTAATTCAAATGTCTATAACTCAACTCTAAATTATGGGGTTACAAGGTCATGCCCTGGAATTACTTTCCCGATTGTAAATAATAGCTATCGATAAATATGAAAACACTTTTAGTTTTAACCCTGCTTACCTTTTCCCTCTTTAGTAAATCCCAAACTTGGAGTTTAGTTTATTCAACTGATTCGACGCATATCAGCTATTTTTTAGATGGCCCTAATAAATGCCCTACATTTTATGGAACTATGAGATGCGAAAATTGCCCGCAAAAAGGAATGTTCATTTTGGCTGAACTTAAAAATAATGCTTGGACCATACTCAATTCCTATGATATTACTAATGTAATTCCAGATTATCAATCATGTATGTTTAGCTATATAAATAAGGATAGCCTAATAGCTTGGGAACGAAAGAATCTAACGTTCTATCACTCGAATGATGGCGGTAAATCTTGGGTAAAATTATTCAGTGACTCGGCTCAAATTTGGCCACTTTTTGTAAATATTGATCGTAATAAATCTATTTGTTTAAGCGATGAAATTGTAATCTTCGAAAATGGAGGGAATAGTTATCGAAAAATTCCATCTAACTTCCTAAAAAAATACCCTTTAAATATTAATATTCCACCTTATTTAAGCTATAAAGGAAGTTCAATTTATTGGTTAAAGCCCTATCCAATTCGAAACAATACCGATACCACCACTTTCGATTTGCTGCATTCGCGCGATAATGGTGAAACTTGGACCGTTACTCCCGTTCCAATTAAATTCAAACCATGGAGTTATTCTAATCTGTGTGTTACTCAAACCAAGGAAAATGAAGGTTATATCAGTGTTACAGGACCAATAAATTCAAATTCTCAATATGATTATTTGGTTCGCTTCAAAAACGATAGTGTACTTGCTTCAGACCATATAATTATAGATTCGCTTTCAAAAAATAATTGGCTGGCGATAACTGGAATTCATTTTTACAATAATTGTGAAGGTGTTATCACTACATTTCATGATTATCATTATAAAACAGCGGATGGTGGTATCTCTTGGGTAAAGACAACCCAGGCTCCAGGGTATCAATTTAATCAAGCGGTATTTTTTGATAGCACTTGTGTTTTATATGATGGTGGATTTAATGGTTCAATTCAAAAAACGCCTCTAATTGTTAATTATACAAATGGTGGTCCGCCGTATCCCTCTCAAACAGGCTGTATTGTGAAAGCCCCTGTAGGGATTGAATATTCAACACACCCCGAAGTCACCGTGTTCCCCAATCCTTTTGAGAATGAAATTAAACTCGTTTTACCTAATGTGAATGAAGCTTTTGAGGTAAGACTCTATAACGCAACTGGGCAATTATTGGCAGATTACCCTTCAATGCGTCTTCAAAATACAATAAACACTTCCCAGCTAGCCCACGGATTTTATCTATTATCCATTTCAAATTCACAATACAATTATAATTTCAAATTATTAAAATAATATGAATAGAAACTTTATCTTAATTGCAAGCCTGTTTTTGGCGCTATCACTTCCAAGTCAGATTACATTTATAAAACCAATTGATTCCATCACAGTTAAACATTTGTATTTTGGAATTGATTCCTTGGAAGCGGTTCTTACTTCACCTGATAAAACTACTACCATCTTAATAAACCCAGGAGCATCTTCCACCAACTTCCCAGCAATAGCTACAGTGAAGGGATATTCCGACACTTCTAAAACAGTGATTTTTAATATCACCGCCACCAGCTATGCCATGCTAACCGATACCCTTATTCAATTTTGGGTTGAAGGCCAAAATAATGCAAATCAATATCGAGCCCGACTTGTTAAGCTTATTGTACATAAGGGCTACAGAACTGGGATTGATTCGCAAAAAAAAGACTACCCTATTTTTCTTCTGCGACAATACACAAATACCTTTCAATTAACCAACATAATACCAAATGCTAATTTAATTCTTACGGACATTTCAGGCAAAATTGTCTTTCAAAAAACGATATTCTCAAGTGACGATTTATTTGATTGGAATGCCCTTCCAATTGGGATCTATTATGCCACCTTAATTCAAAATAATAGCACCTATTCCTATAAAAAAATATTGATTCAGTAGTCGTTACTAATTTAAATTGGAAGTGTGGTAATGAGTTCTTTTATTAAAGGAACGTTTTCTTGAAATATTTTCATGTTTCGATTTGAGCGTCAACTAATATTTGAATTCCCAAATTCCATATAGCTATAAAATATTTCTTTCCTATCTTCGTTGCTATTCTCAGATGCCGAAATACTTCCTCCTTTTTATTTGTGCCGTGGTCATTTTGATATCATGCCGTAAACGCGATATCAATACGGATTCGAATGCACACCTCAATTTTTCTACCGATAGTATCGCTTTCGATACGGTATTCAGTCGTTTCGATACCAATCATGCACCACTATCCACTACCAAAATTTTAAAGATTTTCAATCCCTATAATAGCATTGTATACACAGATATTCGTTTGATGGGTGGCAATGCCTCTGTCTATCGCATTAATATCGACGGCATCCCAACCGATCATATCGATCATTTCAAAATCGCCCCAAAGGATAGCTTCTACCTCTTTGTACAAGTAACACCGAAAATTACTACCCAAAGTAATCCATTGTTTGTTGAAGATAGCATCCTCTTTAGTACCAATGGCAATGAAGAAAAAGTACATTTGGTTGCCTGGGGACAAGATGCGCATTACCTCATGGATAGTGTGATTGACTATGATGCAGTATGGAGCGATAAAACCAAACCTTATGTAATTTGGAATTCCATCCTGGTGGCTCCTGGAAAAAAACTTACCATTACTAATGGGGTGAAAGTATGCAGCCATGTGGGTTCTTATATTTATGTACAAGGAACTTTAGAAATGCAGGGGACAGTAAATGAACCTGTAATTCTTCAAGGCGATCGTTTAGAACGTAACCTCGATGATGTGCCAAGCCAATGGTGGGGGGTTCGTTTTTTACCTGGCTCAAAAAACAATATCATCAATAGTTCTATCATAAAAAATGCTGTGGTAGGAATTGAAATCGATTCGGTGAATGTGAATAGCAACCCCAGTCTGCGGATGTCGGGCAGTATCATTCGTACCATGTCGTCGTCCTGCCTTTCCATGTACAGTGCAACAGCTTCATTTGTAAACTGTGCTTTCTTTGATGCAGGCCAGCTCTGCGTATTTGCGCAGTATGGTGGTGATTACTCTTTTACCTATTGCACAATATCTAACCCACATTGCCTCAACTTTCAAAGCAATTATCCATGCTTCTATTTAGGCAATTCAGATTATGTTATTACCGATGCGAATGGCACGGTACTTCAAACCATTCCAAGCAAATTAAAATATAGTCTGGTGAATTCTATCATTTACGGACAAAGTACCAACGATGAAGAATTCTCTATTTATGATGGTGGCAGACCCGCGAATGTTACGCAACAAATTATTGATCATTGTGCACTTCGTTCGAAACTACTCGGCTTGGATACAAATGGAAATCTGATTAATGTTGATCCGATATTTAAAGACATGTGTAAATACAATTATCAACTCGATAGCACCTCTAAGTATATCAATAAAGGAAAGCCACTCACAGGTATTGTAGATTTTGATATTCTTGGAAAACCCCGCGATCTTCAACCATGTATCGGAGCCTATGAGAGAAATTAGCGCATCACTATTTTCCTTATTTGCTATGAACAAGTCCATCCGATTTTTCCTGTTTGCATGTTTAATTATCATGCTATTTCCACTTACTGCTTTGGCACAATCAAAGGCAAGAGCCAAGCCGGCAATTCGTTTAAGCCCTGACACCGCTTGCAATGGCATGGCCATCGATCATAAGTCATCGGTAATTCGTCAGGTGGGTAACACCGCCTGGAAACATGCCATCACCAACACAACGCAATATCCTCGATTGATTTTGAGAAGTGCCGACAACAAACAACAATTGGAATTAATTCAGCATTATGGCAATCCCGATTACAATGTTTCTGAATTTAAATTGAGTTATGTTGATTCAAAAGATACCAGTACTCGCTACATCAAAACGAATTTCACTGCGTTTGAAAGTGGCAAGAAAATTAAACTGGGAATGACGGTTGCTCAGGTACAACAAATATGGGGTAGCAGTGGTCAATTGCTTAGAAGCAATTCAAAAAGCATCGTTCAGTACAGAATTAAAAGTGGTGGTTATTTACAACGACACTCAAAAACTTTGTACTATGCCACCTATACGTTTCAGAACGATAGATTAGTCTCTTTTATTTACGGCTTCGATTACGAATAATATTAAGCCTCAGCTAAGCTGGATTTATGTTTTTTATAGAATAAAAACATCACGCCTCCAATGATTGCCATCGCTCCAATGCCCCACATAACAGGCATATACTTTACTTCTAAAAAATAATTACACCAGCTATTGTCTTTATAATAATAGATCAATACTTCAATTGAATTATTTAAGAAATGTGCTAGGATGGTAACCCATATACTTCCACTCCAATAAAATAAATAACCAAAGGCAATACCAATGGCCATGCGTGGAATGAAATTACTTAAATCAAAATGGATGGCGCTGAAAATGGCCGCAGAAATGATGATTCCCAAATGAATATTATGTGTCCAGTTTTTAAAGAATGGTTGCAATAACCCTCTAAACATAAGTTCTTCGCTAATGGCGGCAACGAGTCCTACAACTATTAAATTAGCCAAGAGATGTACACTTGAAGGCATAAACATCATTCCACTGATGAGCTTCTCTTGTGTTTCATCCATGCGCTGTGCCGCTTCATTAACACTCTCTGGCAAGGGTAACCAATGATTGAATTCACTAAGTAACGACATCCCGAAAATGGCCGCTACGGCGAAAATTAAGGTGCCAATAATTTGAAGAAAAGAAATGCCTTTGTTTAATCGCAAAGTACTGAACACCGGATATTTATAAACGATGAGATAGATAATTACAGGGATTCCAAAGGTTCCAAAATTGGTGAGCATCTGAAAGAACCGAAGAAACATCGCAACAGCGGGCTCTAACGAAGGATTATTAAGCATGGATTCGATATGGTCAGTATCGCATTTAAAATATTGTTGTCCGGCGAAAAGTGCCACCGAATACGAAACCAATAATCCAAAAAAAGTAAAGCCCAAGATCGACAATATCTGTGAGATAAAATACCATGCTCGCTTCCAATCTATTTCCATTTGTACAAGGGTTATATGTAAATTGCACGCGAAAATAACGATTCAACACGAGTAATCTGAAGGTCCTTATGAAATGGCCTTTCATATTTGTAAAATCAACCTTGTTATGAAATTATATACCATCAATACCGGTCATTTTAAACTCGACGGTGGCGCCATGTTTGGGGTGGTTCCCAAATCTATTTGGAACAAACTCAATCCCGCCGACGAAAACAATATGTGTAGCTGGGCCATGCGCTGCCTTTTAATCGAGGATGGCAAACGCCTAATACTTATCGATAATGGTATGGGAGATAAACAAGATGCAAAATTTTTCAGCTACTATTACTTGCATGGTAGCGATACCCTTCAGCAATCGCTGGCTCAATATGGGTTTAGTGTAGATGATATCACAGACGTTTTTTTGACGCATCTTCATTTCGATCATTGTGGCGGAAGTATAAAATGGAATAGCGACCATACTGCCTTTCAGCCCGTATTTAAAAATGCAGTGTATCATGTTCATGAAGAACACTGGGAAGAAGCATTGCATCCTAACGTGCGTGAGAAAGCATCGTTCCTTAGAGATAATATCATCCCTATTCAAGAAACAGGTCACCTGAATTTATTTAAAGATCATGAAATCATTCATCCTGAGATGAGCCTTTATAAAAGTATTGGTCATACCCAAAGCATGATGATTCCTCAGATAAAATATGGTGGAGTAACGGTGGCATTCATGGCCGATTTAATTCCGTCGCTGGGCCATATACCGCCCAATTATGTGATGGGGTATGATGTGCGACCACTCGATACCATGCGCGAGCGTACCGAATTCTTAACACGTGCTGCTGCCGAAAAAACAGTGCTCTTCTTTGAGCATGACCCGGTGAATGAATGTGCTATTGTAACCCAAACAGAGCGAGGGTTCAAGCCTGAAGCCGTGATGCGACTCAACGAAATACTTTAATACGAAATCTGAATCTATTCATGCTCGAGTTGCAGAAAGTAATTGCCACCCTTGAAAATGCTCCGGAGTTTAATGCCGAAGCTTTTATTGCTTCTCACAATGAGCCGGCTGTGAATTCATTTCGTATCAATCGAAATAAAATAAATGCTTCTCCATTTCCTGATACGCGACCAGTACCTTGGTGTAATGATGGTTTTTATTTAGATGAGCGGGCTCGCTATGCACAACATCCCTACTGGCATGCGGGAGCTTTCTATGTGCAGGAAGCCTCGAGTATGTTTTTACAAGAAGCAGTAAAACAAACCCTGAATTTAAATGAACCTTTGTGTGTACTCGATGCCTGTGCAGCTCCTGGTGGTAAGAGTACTTTATTGTCTTCGCTCATAAGTCCAGAAAGTGTTTTGGTGAGTAATGAAGTGATTCGTTCTCGTGTGAATATCTTACAAGAAAATATTGTGCGTTGGGGACACGCCAATAATATCATCACACAAAGCGATACCCAGCAATTTTCAAAGCTGGATGAATGTTTCGATGCCATGGTAGTGGATGCACCTTGCAGTGGCAGTGGACTTTTTAGGAAAGATGCTGCTGCCATAAACGAATGGAGCGAAGCGAATGTAAATCTATGCAGCGACCGCCAGCAACGCATCGTATGCAACTTGATTCCTGCATTAAAAGCAGGAGGTATATTGATGTATTGTACCTGCTCTTATTCGGTGCAAGAGAACGAAGAGATGGTGAACTGGTTATGTGCCGAACACGGGCTTGAGCCTGTGGATTTAAATATTCCAGCTGCATGGAATATCGTTCATTCACAAAAAGGATGTTATCGATTTTATCCTTACAAACTTGCAGGAGAAGGATTTTTTATGGCGGTATTGCGAAAAAAAGGAAGCCCTAACTCAGCTTCGAAACCTGCTCCTCGCACCCTTAAAATGCTCAAGCCCGATGCATCTTTCACCGATTATTTAAAAGGTGATTTTCAGTATTTCATACACAACGATTTCATTTATGCTGCTACCAATTCTGTTTTAGAACTCACCGAGAATTTACGTCAACATAAAATAAATTTAATACAATGTGGAGTAGAAGTAGGGAATTTGAAAGGCACGAAATTTATTCCAGCACATGCACTCGCATTAAACGAAGCGCTAAACCCATCTGTAGAATATATTGATGTAGACGAAGCCACAGCCATGGCCTATCTGCGCAAGCAAACCATTGCATTGGATACCACCATTGGATATAAAATAATTCGATTTGCAGGTGTTAATTTGGGCTGGATCAACTGCATCCCGAATCGCATCAATAATATGTATCCTACACATTGGCGCTTATTGCATTAGGATATTACTTTACAGGCTATTCTTTCACAAACTTAACAGTACTCTCTCCTACTTGTATGAAATAAATACCTGATGCGAGTGTATTAATTTCAATGATGGATCGACGATTCAATAATTTTCCTGTTTGCAAAATTTGACCTTGAATAGAATAGATTGCGTATACCCATTCTTTAGGATTGGTATCTAATTCAATTTGCAGTTGATTCGTTGCTGGGTTCGGATAAACTTGAAATAACGAATTCGATGGCTTACTTTTTTGAATACCAATATTTCCTGTCTCATAAGCACCAATATCGGGGGCACTTCCAGCATAATCATAAAACCCATTGATGGCTGTTCCTGCATTAATTAAGATACTTGAACCTTGTAAATGTAAGTCGTTGTTTACATTCATGAATCCTGGTGAAATATTAAAATCGTTGGTAATGCTTACATCTTGCGCTTTACTTAAAAATTTTAAATCGAGCCCGAGTACCGTTGCATTGGTATACCTACTGCATACTGGAATTCCATTGGTGGGTTGCACAATCGCTGCTTTTCCATTGGTCTTGTTAAAGTAGCAATCATATTTCGAATCAAACGAATAGGTGCTATCATCTTTGGGGCCATCAAAAAACATGGATGACATTCCTTCTGAATAGAATATATTATTTCGGCTATATAATTTCTTCCAGGTGCTATTCCATAAATACATACAAAAACCAAGGGTGTCAAGGGTATGAAAGGTATTGTTGATGAAGAACATTTCAGGTGGGCGAATGGTTCTTGGCATTGCATTTAACTTGACACCAGTACCCCAAATTTTCGCAGAGAGCACATTATTGCAATCCATAAAAAACACATCGAAGTGCTGATTTTTTCTTTCAATGATATGATGGATATTATTTCTGAAAATATAATTCGGACCCAGAGAGGCGCTGATAAAAGAAAGCCCAACAGAACAATGATCTATTTCATTTTGCCAAATTCGAGTATTGGCACTTCCACCATCGGCGTTAATACCATTATAGCAATAACTCACTTTATTATTATTAATCTCCGTTTCTTCAATGCGTTCGGTATTTGTAATACGTTGACCAACCAAGCCTCCAATACTTCCTTTCACAGTATTGTAACGAATGATAAAACCTTTTTGAACGGTATCGTCGGGAAGCATATTGATAGAAGAATATTCCAGATAGCGTCCATAGGTACCTCGTTCTAAAATATTCTCATCTCGAGTTTGTTTAAACGCACCATGCGACCATTGCCCTATTCCATCAATGAAGGTGCAATGCTGAATGATAGTTTGATTGCAGTTATGTGAAAACCCTAATGGTATATTACAGAAGTTAAATTGGCAGGAATCAATAATTACATGATTGGCATACTGAAAATCAACCGTGAATGAAGGATAGCAGGTAGGGTTTCCAAGAATATCTTTGGTACAGGTTCCTTTACCATAATTTTTGAATACGATCCCCTTGAAATAGACATAGTTTTGATGCCGATTTCCTTGGACTTGCAAGCAATAAAAATATTTAGAAAAAACTATCGAAGCATTATTCGGATTTTTATGATCTAAGGTTTTGATATAAACCAAATTCGCATTTCTATAAAAACCCGATTGCTCAAAATTTAAGCTGGTTAGGCATGGATACGTAGGGTCGATACTCCATGGTGTAAGAAACCCATACGGATAAAGTCGCACCGAATCCATCAAACAAAGCGAATTGTATTCTAATTCGGGTTTGATGGTGGTATAGTATAAATTGGTATCGGAAGGATGTCGCGTCCAGGTGTACTGCGTATAATCGCCTCCATCGAGTATGGGTGTTTCATTGGGCGCTGCCATAATAACTATTGGAGAAGCGCTATCACAATCTTGCAATAAATTAAGTTGTATATCGCCGGTGCTATAGGTTCCTCCTTTTAAAAGTACCGTGGTTCCACATGCCAATCCTAAATTAAAAAGTGCTTTTAAATTTCCCGGATTGGAAGAAGTATAACTCGTTCCGCTACCTGTTGGACTCACATACTTAATATTGGAACTGGCATTAATATTAGGCTCTGCAAGGGTCTTAATCTGAGTATTGATGCTCTTTGTTGTAGCATCACCATAGTTAAGCGTTCCTTGAATATAATACAAGGTATTGGGTTTAAGGTTTAAAAAACTTCCTCTTAGTTCGCGTTTACCGTTGACCCAAATAATAGAACCATCAAAATTTCTCTGTGTTGAATTTGCTTGCTCTCCATAAAATAAAACGCAACTTGCTTTTGCACTGGTATCATGAGATGATATGTCGAAGCTAAATCCTATACTATTTATCAAAGGATAGAACTCACTATTTGCCTGCGCTTTGGTAATTATTACACAATAAACACAAAGAAAGAGAAGGAGTAATTTTTTCATTAATGTTGTTGATGGATTGATTCAAAGATATAAAATTCACCTTATAACCGAAATGTGCACCCATAAAAAAACCCCGACTGATACTTCAATCGGGGTTATATTTAAAATATGGGAAATTATTTCAATCCAAAGGCAGCTTTCACTTTACCTACGTAATCTAATTTCTCCCAAGTAAATAATTCAACTTTCATCTTCTTCACTTTTCCATCAGGAGAAGTAAATGTTTTGGTTACTGTTTCATTCTTACGACCCATATGACCGTATGCTGCAGTTTCCGAGTACATTGGAGTACGTAATTTTAAACGTTGCTCAATGAAGTAAGGACGCATGTCAAAAATCTCCTCTACTTTTTTTGCAATTTGTCCATCGGTTAACTTCACTTTAGAAGTACCGCTTGTATTGATATAAATACCCATTGGCTGAGCAACACCAATAGCATAAGAAACTTGAACTAATACTTCTGAACAAACGCCAGCAGCAACCAAGTTCTTAGCAATATGGCGAGTAGCATAAGCTGCCGAACGATCCACTTTGCTTGGATCTTTTCCTGAGAATGCACCACCACCGTGAGCTCCTTTACCTCCATAGGTATCAACAATAATTTTACGGCCAGTTAATCCGGTATCGCCATGCGGTCCACCAATTACGAACTTTCCTGTAGGGTTAATATGATACTTGATTTTGTTATTGAACAAGTGCGCATATTTAGGATAATTTGCTTTCACTCGTGGAATTAGAATGTTTACGATATCTTTCTTAATCTTCGCAAGCATTTTCTCTTCTGCATCAAAATCATCATGTTGAGTTGAAACAACAATGGCATCGATACGAACAGGTTGGTTATTATCATTATACTCAATCGTTACTTGCGATTTAGCATCAGGACGAAGGTATTTGATTTGTTTGTTCTCGCGACGCAATGCAGCAAGCTCCAACAAGATAGCATGTGCTAAATCGAGTGCCAATGGCATATAGTTGCTGGTTTCGTTGGTTGCATAACCAAACATCATTCCTTGGTCGCCAGCACCTTGCTCTTCTTTTTTCTTTTTGTCAACGCCTTGATTGATATCTGCCGATTGCTCGTGAATGGCTGATAAAATACCGCAAGAGTTAGCTTCGAACATGTATTCGCTTTTGGTATATCCAATTTTACGAATCACGCCACGAGCGATTTCTTGTACATCTAAGTATGATTTAGACTTTACTTCACCAGCAAGAATTACCTGACCGGTGGTTACTAAGGTTTCGCAAGCAACTTTTGAATTGGGGTCGAATGCTAGAAAGTTATCGATTAATGCATCGCTGATTTGATCGGCAACTTTATCCGGATGCCCTTCTGATACTGATTCTGACGTGAATAAATATGACATTATTGTAAAAGGAATTTTAAATTTTGAGGTGCGAAAATAAGAAATAATCCTGAATCCCTATCTAAAGGGAAGGAAGGGTTTAAAAATAGCCTAGAAGCCTTGGTTTAGCGCAACTTAAAGGTCTTTCCTTCTTCTGCAATTTCGGCACGTGGAAACACATCTTTTGTTTCTTCCAAGAGCTCATCCAAATTTTGATAGCGAGCACTGAAATGACCTATGATAAGTTTCATTACCTTGGCTCTAGAAGCGAGTTTGCCGGCTTGTAAGGCGGTACTGTGGAAGGTTGTCTTCGCACGGTCAACCATATCATGAGCAAAGGTAGCTTCGTGATAAAGTAAATCAAATCGCTCTAAGTGAGGAATGAGTTCTTCATCATAAATGGTATCGGTGATATAGGCGTAGCGGAATGATTTCCGTGGATCGAAGGTAAGCTTGGCATTCGGAATTATTTTTCCATCCCTGCCTTTATAGTCGCCCCCATTTCTAAGATTTTCAAATTCAGGTTGGGTCAAATTCAAAGGATCTGCTTCTTGTTTATTGATTTTTCGTCCATAAACGCGCTCTACGAATAAGAATCCTGCGCAATTGATACGGTGCTTCAAAGGAACTGAAGTAACCCTGAAATCGCGAGTTTCTAATACTTCCTTCACTCCATCAAATTGCAACTTATGGTAAATCACTTTAAACTTTAATTGCACATCGCTTAAGCTAAATTGAAGGTTGATTAAGAACTCCAATTCTTCAGGGCAATAAATATCCAAATCGTCAATTCGCCCTTGAACACTCATTGTACACAGCAATCCAGGAAGTCCCAGGAAGTGGTCGCCGTGCATATGGCTGATAAAGATATAACGGATTTTGTTATGGCTTATCTTATAACGCAACATTTGATTTTGTGTGCCTTCGCCACAATCGATCAAAATAAAATCGTTATTTATTTTTAGAACTTGCGCACTTGGATGGCGGCGCGATGTGGGGGTAGACGAACTGTTGCCTAATATGGTTAACTCAAACGACATAGTGTAGTATTTCCAAAAGTTGAGGTCACAAAGTGAAAAATGCTTTGCAAAGATAAATTAATTTTTCAGAGCATCTGAATTGATTCACAAGCTGCAATATCCAACTTTTAACGTTTGGTTATTTTTCGGGTTATTACGCCGGATGCGGAGGTTACTGAAAGCAAATAATATCCTGCTTTAAAGTCTTCTGTATTAATGGTGGCGTAGTTAACACCCGTTTTACAGTTCACTTCATTTCTGTATACTTCTTTGCCAAGAATATCACGAATAATCACTACCATTTTATCATTTTTAGGAGATGAGATGGTAACGACTGTCTTTTCTGTAAATGGATTTGGGGTAATTTGATCAATACCAAAGTTATAACTGGCCACCGTTCCTCGGTTTAAGCCTACATTGGCTGGTGCCACACGATAGGTTTGAGATGAATCCGTTAAAGGGTAAGGTAAAGGAACTCCCGATAATTTTATTTTAAGTATTACACTAATAACTAATTTCTTCGATCCGGTATCGGCTGCCGCTGGGGTACCGCTTATTTTCATACATCCTCTCAATGAGCTCCCAAAATATTTACAATTCGCTGCATCACAAGTCTTGGTGAAACTAGCCGGAAAGCCATTCACCGATTGAATAATAACCGAATCGATATGTATCGCTTGAGAAGAACCAAAAATTACAATATTGGTATCGGATGGAAACTGGAAGGTTATATTTTGATTGTAAGCCACCCCAACTTTGCCGTCTGGCAGTGGATTTGGGTAAAAACCCGAATGGGTTAAATTGGCATCGGGAGTGCATTGGCTATTGGCCGAATACGAAAACACGATAACAAAAAGTAAAAGTATAAATTTTCTCATGAAACTGGATTAAACCACGAAATTAACCTTTTTTTCAGTTACTCCAAATCATCTTCTAAATCCTCAAAGTCAAAGTCTTCCTCGGTAAGTACATTCCTTTTCATCTGATCCATGAAAACGAGGTCCATCGCTTCGTCTTTTGTATGGCAAATTTTAAGGCTCGCCAACTTTTTAAATTCATGTTTATGATCGAGTACCAATACAAATATCCCTTTCAAATGTGCCGTACTAAGCTGAATCATCTGAAACATCTCAGCCGATTCTTCACAGAACTCCTTCACCTTGTGGGCATCCAATATGATATCCGCTACCTGCTTATCGTTGATAAGGGCCATCGCTTCTTCTTCCACATGGGTACATACTTCTTGGGTTACATGCTGAGAAGTAATCTTTATGATGGATACCTTATCTAAATTATCAACTGAGAAATGCATTTGCAATAAAAAAATTTAGGCAAAGTTAATACTTATCGTTTTTTTTACACTATGAAATCTAAAATTGTTATGGTCACCGGAGCAACTTCCGGAATTGGAAAAGCAACGGCATTATTACTTGCTCAAAATAACTGCAATTTGATCCTTTGTGGTCGACGAAAAAATTTATTAGATGCTGTAGCTGCCGAAATCAAAGCATCTTACAATATAGAAATAACCACCCTGGTGATGGATGTGCGTAATCGAAAAGATGTGTTTGATGCTATTGCGAGTCTGCCCGAATCGTGCCAAACGATTGACGCATTAATAAACAATGCAGGACTGGCTGCTGGGTTAAGCACTATTGACGAAGGCTCCATGGATGACTGGGATCAGATGATTGATACCAATTTAAAAGGCCTCTTGTATATTACCAAAGCAGTATTGCCACGAATCCCCAAAAATGGAGATGGGCATATTGTAAATGTAGGATCCATCGCAGGTAAAGAAGCCTATCTTAATGGCAACGTTTATTGCGCAACAAAGGCAGCCGTCGATAGTTTGTCGCGCGGAATGCGTGTAGATTTATCAAGATTTCCGATTCGTGTTTCGGCAATTCATCCTGGTGCCGTAGAAACTGAATTCTCGATTGTACGATTTAAAGGTGATACAGAACGTGCGAAGAAAGTATATGAAGGATTTGAAAATTTATTGGCATCCGATTGTGCTGAAGCAATTTGGTTTTTGCTCAACCGTCCAGCCCATGTGAATATTAACGAGCTCACCATCATGCCTGTAGCTCAGCCCAATGCATCTACCATTCACAGAAAAAGTTAGCGCCAGGCTCATTTGAATTTAAACCGCTTTCAATTAAGGACATTTTTGTAATTTTATTTTTATTCATAACTTGCAAAAAAACTTATTCTACTATGTTTAAAGGTATGTTATCTAAGGTGCTGTTTCTGGATATAGAAACCACCCCTCAGCAAGCCAATTATCAGCATCTCGATGAGATGTTCAAAGGTTTATGGGACCACAAAGCGAAATTTTTAATCAAAGATCCTGAAAAGGAATCACCCGAAAGTATCTACCCCAGAGCCGGCATCTACGCCGAGTTTGGCAAGATTGTATGTATCTCTTGCGGGTACGTTTCTCAATCGGGTAGCTTAAAAATAAAATCATTTTACGGTGATGATGAACAGAGTTTATTACTCTCTTTTTGCGATTTACTCAACAAGCATTTTAATACCCTGGAGCACTTACTCTGTGCGCATAACGGCAAGGAATTCGACTTCCCTTATTTGTGCAGGCGCATGGTGATTAACGAAATTACCATACCTGGCATTCTCGACATTGCAGGAAAAAAACCCTGGGAAGTAGCCCTATTAGATACCATGGAGATGTGGAGATTTGGCGACTATAAAAGTTTCACCTCTCTAAATCTTTTAGCACAAATATTAGGAATCCCTTCTCCAAAAGATGATATCGATGGAAGTCAGGTATGGAAGGTATATTGGGAAGATAACAATCTGGAGCGTATTGTGCTCTATTGTCAAAAAGATGTAGTAACCCTAGCGAAAATCTTTCTTCGCCTGAATCAATTTCCTGGCATCGACGACGACCGAATTGAGATGGTATAGTAGAAATTAAACCGCTACCGTTCCCCGAAGTTTATTGATAAGTTCCGTAAAATAAGAAGGGGCAATTTTTAATCGATTGCCATACCAGCTGAACATTTCACCGTTCACCATCACAATTTTTGCCATGGGTAGTTCCTTCTGCAATTCGTCGATATGCTTTTGTTTGAAAGGGAATGGCTCACTGCTTAAGAAAATATAATCAGGATTTAGATCCTTTATTTCTTCAATATCAATATTGGGATAGCGCGATTCTTTAACAAGATTCTGAAAACCAGAGGCACCGAGCATTTCACTTACAAAAGTATCGGGGCCAACCGTCATGTATGGATTATGCCAAATTAAATAGATTACAGAGGTTGAATTTCCTTCCTTTACCAATTTACTCAATTTCTCGAAAGTTAATTTTATTTCAGCTATTAATTTCAGTGCATTGGCTTTCTTGTTTACTAATACTCCTACTTTTTCAATCATTTGAAGTGCTTGCTCCAAGGTTTGAATATCACTTACCCATACTGGCACTTTCTTAGCCAGCTCCTCAATTTGAGCCTGATCGTTTTCCTCCTTATTGGCTATCACCAAATCTGGATTTAAAGAAAGTATTTTTTCGATATTTAAATTTTTAGTCCCCCCAATGCGCGTTTTATTTCGAAACCAACTTTGTGGATGAACACAGAATTTGGTCGTGGCTATCACTTCCATATCTAGGCCCAAATTATGCAGCAACTCTGTTTGAGAAGGCACAATACTTACAATACGTTTCGGGGTACTGTCTATATTAACGATGCGGTCCAACTGATCTCTATATTCCATCTATATGTTCTTTAAAATTTTAAGTCCCACGCTGCATTGCAGACAGGATCGTTGATCGCAATATTGCTTTTTCAAATGCAATAACGCCTGCGATTGCGCTGCATTCTTCACTTTCGTTCCAATTGTTTCCCAATTTCGCACAATGGCATTATTTTCAGCTGGTAGCTGTTCTAATAAGTCAAATGCCAACTCCTGAAGGCTCGGTTGCATTCTGGTTTTGCCATAGTAAAACAAAAAAGGGGCCACCGTATTGATGATGATATTATCCGCGGCATCTTCTCCCATTTGTTTTTTACGCTTCGTACTTGGCTCTCGAAAGGTATAGTGGGTATCCCAATACAGGGTTGCACTACACACAAACAATTGCTTGATTTCAACAGCACTCCGGCAATTCAAAACTTTTCCAAACACAGGGGCCGATCGATACATGAGATTGGCAAATTGTGCCAATCGCACCTGCGGAAAATTCGACGGGCGAAGCCTCAAAAACTTCCACAAAGTAACGTCTATTTCCTTAAAGTTATGCTTTTGTTTTTGATATTGATATTCCTTCCTCAAATCGGCATGGTATTTTTCGGAGCTAAGTGTATCATTTAAAAAGCCTGAAACCCCAAACAGCATAGCCTCTATCTGCAATATATTCGCACGATTCTTACTTAAAATTTGAAGTGGAATATGCCTCGCCAAAAGTTCAAATGGCACCGCATTAATCTTAAAACCAAAATTACGAGCCAGCATAATATAGAATGCTTCTTCCCAATTTTGCTCCGTTTGGGTTAATAATTCTTGTATTGCCTCACATTTGGTTTCCAGCCTTTCGATAAGCATCCGCTGCAACCAGGTACTTTTTGTTATCTCATCCACATTGGCCCAATGCGATTTGCATGGCACAAATGGCTGCATCTGTAGCAAATCTTCATAACGTTCCTCTACGAGTTTCGAAATTCGATGCCTTAGCTCTAAGGTAAGAAATACCTCATCCTGATTGCTGATGGTGGGGTCATCATCTTCATAAACAACATGAAGTATAATATTCTGATACGTTTTATCATGCTGATGAAAATGTCGTTTCCAATCGGAAGAGCGCAAATGAACTTCCACATTTCCAGCTAATAGCGTATCACCACAGCGTATGCGTGCATTAAAAAAATCGGGTCCCGCATTGGAGTTGTGTTCACCAGGATGCAGGATTTGTAAGGATTCGCCTTGGGTGGTTTTTAAATCGTGGGTGTTAAATAATCTGAATTTCCATAGGTAATGCAGAAATGCTTCATTCATGTTTTTAATTGATTAAAGTTTTTTTCAAGTATGATGGATTCTAAGTACAAGGTCTGATGTTTTATTAAATCAGCACATGCACGGTGGTCTTTATTTTTTAGAAAACATTCAAAGATAGTATTTTCAGTATTTTTTTCATCAATGATAATGAATGATTTTAAAGCTTCGATTTCATTGGCGTCATTAACATTAAACAGGGCCGCCCGAAACGCTAAATTGGTTCTGTTAACGGCATTCTTAAGTCGAACCATCGATATTTCTTCACTCCCAGCTTCTGCTACCAGGATATCGAGGGTATCCATAAAAGAAATTACTGTGGTATGAAGTAATGCTTGCTTAGTTTCTAATTCAGCATCTTTTTTACTAACCAACTTCTCCGCTATTTGCTGATTTAATGCAGCATTGACATCAACAAGCGTATCTAATGATTCATTTACTCGAAAGGTATCTCGAGGCGCCACCACCGAAGGGTTTTCGGATGCAAGATTTTGCATGGTTCTGAAAAATTTAATCCCTGCAATAAAAATTATGGAGGTAAGCACCAAACCAAAGGCTGCGCCTATTATTGCAAAGGTCTTGTATTTGTTCATGATAAATAAAGCCGTATGATGAATTAAAATTATATAATATTTAGTTAATGTTACCTGGAATCGAAAGTGAAATTCCAAAAAACAAACATGCCACAAATTTACTGTTAAAGCATATTTGTGGCACGTATATTTAAAAGAACAATTTCTTAGAAACGCTCGAATTGAGAGAAGAAGAAATTGGCTTCAATATTTGCATTCTCGTCGCTATCACTTCCGTGCATTGCATTGGCATCAATGCTTTTTGCATATTTAGCACGCAATGTACCTGGAGCAGCCTTCGTTGGATCTGTGGCACCAATCAAAGTTCTGAAATCAGCCACGGCATTGTCTTTTTGAAGCACTGCTGCATAAATAGCACCTGAGCTCATAAATGAAATCAGATCATTGAAGAAACCTCTTTCTTTATGGATAGCATAAAATTTACCTGCCATTTCTGGTGATAATTTTGTGTACTTCAAGGATACAATGGTAAAACCGGCTTCGATAATATCATTGATAATTTTTCCTGCATGTCCGTTCGCCACAGCGTCAGGCTTAATCATGGTGAATGTAATTTGACTCATATTTGTTTGATTTTGGATATTTAAATTTTGCGGCGCGAAGGTAGGCAATTGAATTGGGAATGAGCGATTGTAAATTGGAATTCCGCTCAGATGCCTGAAAATGAATGCTACTACATCCTAATTTACTTGGGTATTAGCTACTAGATTAACTTCCTATTAAATCTTATTTATTAATTATTAATTCCCTTTAATTTGCGAGCACTTATCACCCCATGAAAATTATTTCTTATAACGTTAATGGTATCCGCTCGGCCATGAGCAAAAACTGGCTCGGCTGGCTGGTACAACAACATGCCGATGTGGTATGCCTTCAAGAAATTAAGGCTTCCGAAGATCAAATCGATATTTCATTAATTCAGGCTGCAGGCTATCCATATTCCTACTTCTATTCAGCTCAAAAGAAAGGGTACAGTGGAGTGGCTATCTTTAGTAAAGTAAAACCCGATGCGGTAGTTTACGGATGTGGCATCAAAGCCTACGACAATGAAGGCCGGGTATTACGTGCCAACTTTGGCGATATAAGTGTTATCAGCGTATATCATCCAAGCGGGAGTAGCGGGGAAGAACGTCAAGCTTTTAAAATGAAGTGGCTAAGCGACTTCCAGGGATTTATCAATACACTCAAAGTGACCCGTCCCAAATTAATTATTTGTGGAGATTACAATATTTGTCATCAACCCATCGATATACACGACCCCAAAGGCAATGCCAAGAGCAGTGGTTTCTTACCCGAAGAACGCGAATGGATGAGTCGCTTTATCGACAGTGGTTTCATTGATTCATTCCGTTTCTTCAATAAAGAACCACATCATTATACCTGGTGGACTTTCCGTGCTGGTGCTCGAGGCAAAAACAAAGGATGGCGCATCGATTATTGTATGGTGTCAAAAAATTTAGAAACAGGGCTCGAAGATGCAACAATATACCCCGAAGGCATGCACAGCGACCATTGCGGACTTAGCGTAACACTAAAACTCTAATCGTAATGGTATATTAATTTTATTTATTTTTACCGCAAATACCTATTCATAATGAACCCTACCGTAAAAAAATTTCTGCCTCACCTATTGGCATTGGCTTGTTTTCTTTTGGTTTCCTTTTTCTACTTCAACGAAGTAGCTGCAGGTAACAAACAAATTAAACAGCACGACTCCAGAATGTATGAAGGTTCGGCTGCCGAAAGCATGAAATACAGTAAGGATGAAACAGTATTCTTTACCGAGAGTATGTTTAGTGGGATGCCCATGTATCTTATTAATATGCCCTATTATGGTAATGTGCTCTACAATAAATTAGGAACACTTTATGGATTGTATTTACCCTATCCTGTGAATCAGCTTTTTATTCTGATGCTTGGATTTTATATTCTTCTACTCACTTTTAAGGTCAATCCATACATGGCTATCGGCGGGGCTTTTGCATTTGCCCTCTCAAGCAATAATATGGTTTTTACGGCTGCAGGTCACATGACCAAAGTAAGTGCTATTGCCTATGTCCCCTTAGTTCTGGCAGGTTTTAATATGGTACTGCGAGGGAATAAATGGCTTGGGGCTTCATTGCTCGCGGTAGGACTTTCATTTCAAATGGGAGCCAACCACTTTCAAATAACCTATTATATGTTCCTGATTGTAGCGATATGGTATATAAGTGAACTTGTGGGTGCAATCATGCAAAAAAATTACAAAGACCTCTTGGTTCGTAGTGTGTTTTTAGGGATTGCATTTAGCTTGGGTGCTGCCACTGGATTAAGTAGCGTGATGGTAAGCAAAGAATATGGCGATTATTCAATTCGTGGAAAGAGCGAACTTACACTCAACAAAACGGCAGATCAACAAAGCGAAACAGGATTGGATCGCTCATACACTTTCGAATATAGCTACAGTGGATTAGAACCGCTTACCATGCTCATACCTAATTTATATGGAGGGGCAGAGCAAGCTCCTTTTGATAAGAAAAGTGAAACATACCAATTGGCAGCAAAAGAACAAAGTGCCAAGGAACTTACCTCTTACCTCATGGGTTATTGGGGCGACTTACGTATCACAGCGGGCCCACCATATTTTGGTGCCATTGTATTTTTCTTGTTTGTGCTGGGATGTGTGATGGTTCGTAAACCAATAAAATGGGCACTAATTGCAGCTACGCTGTTATCGATTGCCTTGGCATACGGAAAGAATTTCGAATCTTTCAATTATTTCATGTTCGATCATTTTCCTTACTATAATAAATTTAGAGCGGTAACCACTGCATTCGTCATTGCTCAAATATGTATGCCAATCCTGGCATTCCTCGGACTCAAAGCATTTTTTGATGCTATCAAAGCCAAGGAAGATGTACTAAAGAAATTATATTATGCTGCTGGAATATCTGGTGGATTGTGCTTATTGTTTGTTGTTGCTCCTGGTTCTACTATTAGTTTCACCACCTTTAGCGAAGAAGAACAAAAAGAAGTACTTAAAAGTAAATATGCTCAAGTATTCGGAAAATCTATTCCAGCTCAATTTGAAGAAGCGATTACCAACGATTGCAAAGGAGTTGTAAGAGCCGATGCCATGCGCTCCTTGTTATTTGTATTAATTGGAGCCGCTGCATTATTCGCTTTCAGTAAGAATAAAATTAACTCTGAAATAGTTTTGGGTGTTCTGGCATTGGCAATTTTAGTGGATATGTATCAAGTTGATCGCCGTTATCTGGGTGCCGATCAATTAGAGAAAAAGAGAAAAGATATTGCTGGCTCATTTCAAAAATCAAAAGCCGATGAAGCAATATTAGCTGTCAATACCGACAATGCTCGTGTATTGAATTTGGCTGTTTCTCCTTTTAACGATGCCTCTACATCATACTATCACCGCTCTATTGGAGGATACCATGGTGCGAAAGTAAAACGTTATCAAGAACTCATCGAAAATCAAATTCAACCAGAGATTCAAACTTTGAGTAAAGGTTTGCAAAGTACCAAAGGTGAAGATTCGTTGATGCGTGATGTGTTTCGTTCAACTCCTGTATTGAATATGTTAGATGCTAAATATTTCATCTATAACGCCGACGCTCCTCCAGTTGAAAACCCACTAAGCTTAGGTCATTGCTGGTTTGTAAAAGAATACCAAATGGTAGCCAATGCCGATTCAGAAATGGTGGCACTCGACCATTTAAATACTGCCACAACTTGTGTGATTGATCAACGCTATGCCGCTCAGGTGAAAGATTTGCAAATTGGGGAAGATGCCTCAGCCACCATCAAACAAACTGAATACAATCCAAATCATATTAAATATGAAAGCAATGCCACCTCTACACAGTTGGCAGTATTTAGTGAAATTTATTATGAACCCGATTGGGAATTATTTATCGATGGCACTAAAGCAGATTATTTCCGCTGTAACTATGTGCTTCGTGGCGCTGTAATTCCAGCAGGTAAACATACCATTGAATTTAAAATCAATGCTAAAACTTATAATAAATGGGAAACCATCTCCATGGCTTCTTCTTATTTAATCCTGGCCTTACTTATTGGAAGTATTGCCCTCTATATTCGCGAAAGAAAAAATACCACAGCTTAATTCATCAAGATGCAAAAGGAAAATATTTTAGTTATCGGGGCCTGCGGGCAATTGGGAACAGAGCTCACCTACGAGCTCATGAAAGTTCATGGTGAAGGGCATGTATTTGCCTGCGATATCCGAAAAGAGAAAGAGGTGAAACACCTTTTCGATCCAAAAATTTATCGTCACTTAAATGTGCTGGATGCGAAAAAACTCCATGCTATCATCACCGAATTTAAAATCACTCAAGTATATCACTTAGCTGCATACCTAAGCGCAAGCGGAGAAAGAAACCCTGCTGGTGCCTGGGAACTCAATATGGATGGATTGTTTAACGTATTGAATGCCGCAAAGGATTTAGGACTTAAGAAAATATATTGGCCTTCATCCATCGCTGTCTTTGGACCACATACACCAAACATCGATACTCCGCAACATTGTGTGATGGATCCAAATACTGTTTATGGCATTACTAAACTTGCTGGTGAACGCCTCTGTGAATACTATCATAAACGTTACGGGGTGGATGTAAGAAGCTTGCGTTATCCTGGACTCATTGGCTGGAAAAGCGCACCTGGTGGTGGCACTACCGACTATGCCGTGACCATCTATCATGAAGCATTACAGCATCAGAAATTTGAATGTTTCCTGAAAGCAGATACCGCCTTGCCAATGCTTTATATGCCTGATGCGTTAAGAGCTACTATTGATATTATGGAAGCCCCTGCAGAAAAAATTAAAATTCGCAGCAGCTACAATTTATCAGGTATGAGCTTTACTCCAAAAGAAGTGGCTGCAAGTATTAAGAAGCATATTCCTAATTTTAAAATTACGTATGCTCCCGATTATCGTCAAGCTATTGCCGATAGCTGGCCGAGTAGCATCGATGATAAAATGGCGAAGAAACATTGGGGCTGGAAACCTAAATTCAATTTGGATAAAATGACCAAAGACATGTTGGAGAATTTAGGAAAGCAATGCACCGGCAAATAATTACGGCGTAATTTTACTTTAAGAATCAAGGCCTATAGCGAATTCCTACTTTTCGTTATAATATAATTTGTAGTTCTGCGTTTACTAAATTTTAATCAGTACTTCTTTTTATGAAAAAATTTATACTCCTCTCCTTTCTTTTATTGGTAGTAATTCAAGTAGTTTTTGCTCAGCCCGACAGGCAACTATACTATAAAGGAATCCTAATCTTCGAACCATACTACAGGGCGGAATATAGCAGCGAGAGTATAAAAAGCAATCATGTGTCAATGGAAACTAAAACATCATATCAGAGAAAGGGGAGCGTTGAGAAGATAAAATCATCTGTCAATAATCTTTATGATTCACTCGGAATGGCAATTGGATGCGAATATTTAAATAAGAAAGGGGAAATGACTTGGGGAATGTATTTCCAATACGATGCTAAAGGCCGTATCATAGAAAGACAATATCGTTATAACAAACATTTTTTCAGTACAGCTTATGAATTCTCTGATTTTAAAGAACCTATAGAAATTATTTCTCGTAAGGGTGAATCGCCCGATAACATGAAGGTTACCAAAACCGTTATCAATTCGTTTAACCCCGATAGTAATAAAATATCTTCGATTACTTATAACAAGGAGATGAATATTAGTTCAATTGTAATCTATACCTACGATTCATTTAAAAAACTAGGTATTGCAAAATTGTATGGTAAGAAAGGAAAATTTATTCATTCCTGGAATTTTGAATGCAACGAAAAGCAAGGAGTTCCTGATAAAAAAGGGAAAGAACAAAATATCTGTACCTCTCATATAACCCTTGAAAACGGGCATACACAAACCATTACAATCACCGAAGGATACAAATCCATCGAAAGAAAAATAGTAGAATCTGGAGAGAAGGGTAGGTTTACGAGAACTGAAATATATTCAGGCACGGCAGGGAATATTTTATCATATCGCAGTCTTTATACTTACGCCAACGATACTAATTATAATTCATACGAGCGATTTCAGATTCAAAAAAATCAGAGCAAACCTTGGTCGGTTTATAAATCCAAATCAGTTAAAGGAAAGACAATTTCTAAAAACGAAACCTATTTTAAAAAGAAGAATAAATTGGAATCAAGCACCAGTTCGTCTTTTAAGTATAATGATAATGGCTTGTTAATTGAAGAGGACGTCACAGATATGGTTAAAAAAACTGTCAGAATAATACGAACTTCTTATAGTTATTTATAATCTTAGTTAGCCTAATAACCTCCTTCTCTCTTACGGAAGAACCATTCGGCACTTAGGGTGAAAAGTAATAACCCGAAAATCCATTTCAAGTTAATTAAATCCTGAAGTCGTTGGTGTGCATAGCTAACGGGCTTGATGGTTTCATTGGCATTAATCTCATCAGCAATTTTTTGCATATCGGCTGGATAATATAATTTACCCTGATGCATAGATGCCAAAGTGGCCAATAACTGATGATTCGCTACGGTCTCGGTATACTCGGCCTGCAAAGGAATCACGGTGAATTGCCCCACCACCGTTTCCGATTTTCCACCACTAACAGTTGAAGCGGTATAATGATAATTACCTACTGGCAAAATTCCCGCATCCAAATGATAGGTCTTTCCGCTTTTGCTAAATTGATAATCGAATGTTTTTCCTTCCTCATTGGTTACTTTAAAACTCACCTCAGGTTCATTGGTGAGCTCATAACTTGGCGTATACACTTCGGCATCAAATAATACATTTTCATTTTCTTCAAATGTTTTTTGAGAAGAGATGATACGCAATAATCGTTTATCATCTTTGGCCGAAAGGTATTGTATTATTTTAGTGAGTACCTCGTTGGAGGCTTCTTGTGATTGGGTTTGAGCATATTCCTGTATACGCCATCTCCAAACACCCTCTCCGCATATAATCCCAGCCTTATAATCATTTTTTGAAGTAAATAATATCAAAGGCATATCGGTTACTGTTGCACCAATTTGCTGATTAAATAAAATGCGCGCATCGCCTGCAGCATTATACGTTCCAAATGGAGATTGCAATGGCGGAAATTTACTGATGGTATTTCGGGTCTCTTCGCTCAAGGAGAACAAACTGAAATCGTTGTTTAATTTAGGCAAGGCATCATTATTTGTTCCACGGTTATTACCAATACTTAATCCTTCATTCAAACTATAAAAAACAGAAAGGTTGCTCTGGCCTCCCAAAATATAAAGCCTTGGAATCTTTAATTTGTCAAGTGCGTCAAATAAACTCTTTGTAGAGTAATCCGTTGATGGAAGCTGATGCAAAATCACCAAACTGTATTCACGTAATTTTGATCTGATATCTGTTGGGAGCTCATTGGCATACTGTATCTGAATTTCATAGTTCTGATTGGTTTCAATAGCGTTTTTCAAAGCTCCTAAATCGGGGTGCGGGGCATTGGCCAATAACAATATCTTTTGGCGTCCATCAATCACATCTATAAATACATCCTTAATATTATTCAAATAGCTCAATTCGCTATTTTGCCTACTAATCGTAATGCTATAACGTTGCATTCCTTTAGCTTTGGCATCGAAATTTAAAAGCACCGTTTTGGTAAATCGAGTTGAAGTAGCACTTACATTCTGCACCAACTCGGTAACCCCATTATGTACTACATTCAACACAAAATTACTTCCAGAATATCCATATGCTGCAACATCAATTTCTATTGGAAAAGTATTCCCTAGATAAGCGATTGAATTACTTCTCACCTTTTTAATGAGTACATCACGAGGTTGCATAGTATCGCCTAAGGCTAGCGAATAAACTGTTGTTTTTAGCTTCTTATTACTATATAAAGGATTACTACCTTGATTATAAATTCCATCACTTGCTAGTATTACTGCCCCTAAATTCTGACCTTCAAACTTGTCGTAAACCGCATCCATCAAAGAACTTATATTGCTCTGCTTCTCTCCAAAATTAATTGCAGGGTTCTCCGATATTCCCTTCCCAAATCCATAAAATTTCACATCAAACTTTTGGTTGAGTGTGTTTCTTAATTGTTCTAAATTTTTGAGATATGTATCCTTATAAAATGCCGAATCCTTATTAAGTAGAATTGATTGAGAATTATCTTGAGCCAATACAATGATTGGTTTTTGCACCTCGACTAAATAGGATTTAATCAATGGTGATAAGAGCAGGAAGGCTAGGAAACTTATGGTGATAAAACGGAAAGCGGTCATCCACCGTAGCAGTGTTGGCTTTTTCTTTTCTATGGTTTTTAAAGTTGAGTAAGGATAAAGAAGAAGCGCATAAGCCGCTCCAAGAAGTACACAGAACACAATAAACCACCACGGTTTCTCAGTAATTAATGAAAATAATAACACAAAGCGAATGTAATAAAGATTTAGCTATTGATAGTGGTGAACCCTAATTATCTTAACGGTACCAGCTGCAAGTCCAGTCAATGGTATCCTTTACCGATATAAATTCGACTCCTAAAGTTTGTTTTATTTTAGTGGTGTCATAAGCATATTGCTGATATGCAGCATGTGTTGTTTCCTTGGTAAGCAAAGGCGCTTTGCCAGTAATCACCGAACGTATGGCGAGTAGTCGATATCCAAGCGATCCAAGCCAGCGCGGTGTATTAAATTTTGGTTTGGGCTGGGAAAAGGCAGTGCAGGCCTCATCATAAAATTGTCTGAATGGATAATTCTCTGATACTAAGATATAGCGCTCACCCGAAATATTCCGTTGCATTAGTTGAAGTAAGATAGTTACTACGTCACGTACATCTACAAATCCATTGACTCCTGGGGTATAAAACTTTAAACCATTTTTTGCGGTTTCAAACATCTTTCCAGTTCCTTTTGTAAAATCACATGCTCCTATTATAACACCTGGGTTAACCATAACAGCATTCAATCCTTCTTGTATTCCACGCCAAACTTCCATCTCAGCAGCCAATTTAGTTTCTGAATAAGCGGTATTGTGTTCACTGGTTTCCCATTTAGTGTTCTCATTGATTGCTGCCCCATTAATACTTCGTCCGATGGCTGCAATACTACTAAGGTATCCAAATTTCTTCACACCAAAATGTAGCGCTAGGTTTACCATATTGGCAGTACCTTCAACATTTACTTGCTGCATCATCGCCTGCTGGCTTGGCAGAAATGAAACTATTGCTGCGGCATGAATTACTTCGTCAATTCCATCAAAAGCTAGTTCAAGGTCACCTAAATCTAATATATCAGCATTGAACCATTCTAAGTGCTCTAATTCTTTAGCAGTAATATTTTGAATTTGGCAAATGAATTCAAACTCATTTAATGAGCTGGAGCTGCGACGAAGTGCACGTACCTTTTTATTTTGCCGGAGCAATTCACACACAAGGTACGAACCTACAAAACCAGTTGCTCCGCTTACTAAAATCATATTTTATTTATTTGAAAAATGCATCTGAGAACGACATATGCAAACGCATCAGTTCGGTTTTTCCATCATCATTATCAGCAACAGCCAGTAAGGTCACTTCATTGGTTTCGATAAACTCATCGATACAAACCGATTCTACCTTTTTACCTTTAAAGAAATCTGGAATGATGATATCCGAAATCTTTACATCACGATGGGCCAATTGAGAAGTAAAGTTTTGCATTACACCCAATAAACTTCCTTTAATCATGCCATCGTCATATCCATTAGTAGTATCTTCTGCTGAAGCAACAAAAATCATTAAGTCCGTTTCTGGTAAATGTACACAACCAGTAAATCCAGTATTGATATTTTCTATTTGAGGTAAATCTAAAAAGTGAATGTCCAATTGTTTCTCAACAGTAAGTTGCTTACGGTTCCAATTAGTGATGATTAATTGATTCGAATGTTCATTATCTCCTCTATTGAGTAAAATAATTTTATCGTCCACATTGCAGGCTCCTTCAATATTCACCTGAGAAGTAATGCTTCTCAACGTTTCATACATGTCATTAAAATTCAAATACTCAAGTTCGTCTTGCGCTGCGAGATTTAAAAGCACCCCAACATCCCTTAATTCAGGCAACGTACCCGAACCCATTGCCAATAGATGACTTGGTGGTACTAAAGTTACGGCTTCTAAATCAGGCTTGATGGTTTTATTTATACGTTGCGCTTCATCGGCAGGTCGATCAAACAATCGAATCGTATTTATAATTTCCCAATCATTATTTAGTTCGAACAGAAAATTACTGTCGTCGCCAATGATATATATTTTATCCTGCCATTTTTCGATACCTGAACCCGATGGTATGTTCTCGAAAATTTTAGATTGAAGCAGTTGAAGTTTCATGTGTTATTTAAAATAATGCTGCTAAAATACATTTTAGGTTAAAGCAAACCATAAAAAAAACAAGATTTAATTTTAAAAAAAGGAGATTTAGATTTTAAAAAAATCATCTTTTCTAAAATATTCTCTCCTAAATCGTTCAAATAAAAATACACGGGTATAATTAATTAATACTTATAATTGAATGATGAATTTGATTTTTTTCACTTCAACTTTCATAAATAAATCGCTCATTGAAACTCTGCATATTTTTATTACACCCTTAAAACCCTTTGTTTATAAATGTTTCATTAATTTATATTTTCTTTTTTTTAGATTCAACTAATCTAGATTATTAAAATATAACGACTCATTTTCGAAAATTTATTTTCATTTCAACTTGTATTATTTTGAAAACACTTTTCATGAGTTTCCAAATTTTTTTTCAAAAAAAGAATTTTTAAACAAAAATAAAAAAGTTAGAAACACACAAAACCCTTTATTGGTAATGGTTTCAGCGATTTATAAATTATTTCTCAACGTCAATAATATTTTTCAAATAAATGTGTAAAACTTTTTTACTTAATACATGCTTGCTTACAATATAGATTTAATAGGTGTTTCAGCGTTATTTATGTTTCGAAATTATTAACACAGTGCAGATGTCTATTGTGGTTCAGAAAAATGAATATACATTTGTTCTGTCTAAATTATTATATTTTATTATGGCTAAAGCTACTAAAAAAGCTGCTAAAAAAGCAGCACCAAAGAAAGCTGCTAAGAAAGCAGCACCAAAGAAGGCCGCTACTAAGAAAGCTGCTCCTAAGAAAGCTGCAACTAAGAAAGCTGCTCCTAAAAAAGCTGCTGCTAAAAAAGCTGCTCCTAAGAAAGCTGCTGCTAAAAAAGCTGCTCCTAAAAAAGCTGCAACAAAAAAAGCTTAATACGCGGTTCGCATGTAAATCATGCATTTCTAAATTAAAAAAGCCATCTGTTAATTCAGATGGCTTTTTTATTTATCCCCCTATTTATTCCTATCAAACAAATACCTTTACTGAACTAATATGAAAAAATTTATTCTCCTGCTCTTTTGTTTTTTTGGAATTAATGCACTGGCACAACAAAAGCTCATCAAAGTTAACCGCACTATGAATGCCCCCGAGGAGGTTAGTATCGCAATCAATCCGGTACACCCGAATTGTGTTGCAGCTTCATCTAATATAAGCAACTACTACTATAGTCTCAATGGGGGTATTACTTGGAAAGAAAAGAAGGTAAACTCAAAACATGGCGTTTGGGGCGACCCCATGGTTCATTTCGATGCCTTGGGTAATTTATATTATGCCCACCTTGGAAAAAATCCAGAAAAATACTTTCCGAATTGGATCGACAAAATGGTGGTGCAACGTATTAACATGTCGTATGATTCTTGCTTCGCCGATGCGTCAATTGGGTTTAACGATGGAAAAATCCAAGATAAAGAATGGCTTAGCAGTAATTTAAAAGGGACATTGTATCTGACGTGGACAGAATTCGATCGATATAAAAGTAAAGACCCGAAAGATCATTCCCGAATTCGGTTTTCTCAATCAGAAGATTTTGGAACTACTTGGGCAAAGCCAATTGTTGTATCAGATAAAGAAGGAGATTGTCTAGACGGTGATAGCACTATGGAAGGGGCTACTTCTTGCTCGGATAGCAAAGGCAATATTTATGTTTGCTGGAGTGGTATCAATAAATTATGGTTCGATAAAAGTACCGATGCAGGAAAATCATTTGGCACCGATAAAATTATTGCTACACAGTATGGTGGATGGGATGTGCCCGTACGTAATATTTTTAGAGCCAATGGAATGCCATTCATCTTATGTAACCAAAGTGCTTCAAACTTTAAAGATCGATTGTACGTTAATTGGACCGATACAAGAAATGGAGATGCAGATATCTTCCTGAAACATTCCGACGACGGTGGGGAAACTTGGAGTAATGATATACGGGTGAATAATGATGTTTTAGGAAATGGTGCCGATCAGTTTAGTAATAATTTTAGTATTGATGCAGTTACAGGCGAACTCTATATTGTATTCTATGATAAACGAAATAGTCAAACCGGTGCCTATTTAGATGTATATCTTGCCAAGAGCGCGGATGGAGGAAACCACTGGACCAACTATCGCATTACTTCAAAGCCATTTCCAGCTCCTGGTAATTCAGAATTTTTTGGAGACTATATTGATGTGGATGCTAATAACGGAATAATTATGCCCATTTTTACATCCAACGACAACGGTCAATTTAGTGTATATACCTGCATATTAGATACCACCCTACAAACAAATGCACATTCGATTGATGATATTCAGGCAGTAGTTATTAACGACTCCTTATATATACATGCAATTGTACCTAAAAATAAAAGTTTTGTTATTACCGTTTCGTATAACAAAACCAATATTATTATCTCACAAGATGGGGGCAATGAAACAGAATTCGTTTTTAATGCTCGTGGTTTCACTGAAGCAAAAATTACTTTAAAATATGGCAGGAAGAAAAAGTCATTTAAAGTAAAAAACAAATCACGGCTTCAATTATAAATATGAATAATATTCGCTGATTTACTCACAGTGTAGGTGCGCAAAGGCCGAGTAGCAGGCGATTTGCTCACATACCCTTCAATCGTAAATGCCGAACCACAACAAGCATTGAAGGTTGTGCCTGAATAAGATCCACACTTTAAGCTAATGCCACTATTATCCATAGTGATCAAATTACAACTATCATATGGATGGAATGAACAGGTTCGCTCAATTGCTAAATAATTATCATCATAATTATGAAGTAAAATAATGCCTTTGTTGCCACCTGATACATAGATAAATCCACCCAAGGTGTTCAACGGCGCACTGGTATTTATATTTAAATCGATATAAATATTTACAGGTACCACAGGAATCTCATCATCTTGATTTTTATTGCCACATTGTGCAAATAAACTAATAATTATTACAGTAATGAATAGGCGTTTTAAAGTGGATTTCATGTTGATTAACGTTTAATTACTTCTTCAAATTTCATTTTTGGGAATACATCTAAAATACCCCCAGGCGTGCAGTTTACAATTCGGGTTTCGGGATATAATTCAGCGATTTCTAAATAAATCTTAAACGTATAAAAGTTATTACCTAGTATCTCAAAATTTATATGCCTTGGGCGTTGATCCCCAAAATCATAATCAAGCTCCTTTTGGTAATGTGCAGCATCGTGATAGGCTCTATACTCCTCGGGTTTTTGAACACAGATATGATTGTGCTCAAAACCCAATAAATAAATTTCACTAAAACCCATGTATAGTGCAAGTGATAATGCATTGATCAATGCATTGGATGCCGATAAAGTCATCCTGGCAATATTGAGATGTTTCCTTTTTAAACGATAACCTTCTCGTGTATTAACACCTGAGTAAAAATATTGAATATTGAATTTCTCAAAGAGTAGATTTTTTTCAATCAGCGTGCGCCAATGGTCTTTATTATAATCAATTCCCCAAAACATGGTTAATGGGTTGGCTATTTTTTGTTGCATCGTGGTTAAGGTTTCTACCCATTCGGCTGCAGTTTGTGGGGGATGATTGGGAGGCACTAAATAGTACTTTTCGGGTTTCGATACCTGCAACACTTCATTGCATTGAGGGTTCATAAAGAAACTATTCAATGCAATTACATGTTCATCTTGCAATGCGCTAAGATCGGTATTGGCCATGCTAGGCCCGCTTCCAATGATAAAACATCTTTTTCCTACGTGCTTTTGAAAGTATTTTTTGTTTTGAGAAACCTTGGATTGATGCTTTAAAAAATGAAAGTAATGCTTCGCATATCTCAGCTGATGCAAGACAAAAGGTGATAGATAATATTTCGGATCCAAAGGATTAATTTTTATTCAAAAATAATCTTTATTTTTTTGTTGATGAATAATCCGCTGTATCAAATCCTTAATATTGCATTATGAGTTCACATCATGTTGTTAGAGATAAGCAAGAACCCGCATTAATCATCGCGAATGGAGCTGCTTGTAGCGATGCTTTACTTGGGCAGTTGCTCGAATGGAGTCCAATTATAGTTGTTCTCGATAAAGCCATTCATCGTGTGATGGGAAAAGGCATTAAAGTAGATGTATTACTGGGCGATTTCGATCAAGGTATTGACATGGACGCTATTCAAAAAGCACAATATCCTATTGAAATTATTTATACCCCGGATCAAGAAAAAACCGATCTAGAAAAAGGTATCGAATACCTTATTTCACAAGGCCATCAAGCTGCCAACATCGTTTGGGCAACAGGGTTGCGTGCCGACCACACACTCAATAACCTAAGCAGTGTAGCCAAGTATAAGGATCAGATAACATTAGTAATCCATGATGATTGGAGTAAAATTTTCTGTCTTAAAAATGGATATGAGAAATGGTATCCTGCCAATACCAACTTATCAATAATGCCCATAGGTAAAGCAATCCAAGTTACTACTCATGGTATGAAATATGATTTACTCCAGGAGGACCTGGAACTAGGTTTAAGAACTTCTAGTAGTAACCAAACTTTGGAAGATGGATTCATAACTATCACACATAAAAGTGGTAATTTATTTTTAATGCAATGCAATGACTCCCCCGAATTTCCAAACTAATTTCTATATATTTGAAGCATAAATCATCAAATCACCATCTATCATGAAAAAATTATTTACACTAATTACATTATTATCAGTTTTAACAATTGCTAATGCACAACGATCGTGCGACTTAGTGATTTCTCAATACCTACCTGGAAATGGATGGGAAATTCAATCAGGCAAACCATTTGATATCACTATAAGAGTGAAAAATTTAGGCCCAGCCGATATCAAAGCTACGGATACCATTTTATACCTCATAAAAATTGATGCTAATTATATCACAAGTAGTGGTAATCCATTAGGAAAAGCATTTTATGGTCAAACAATTAAAAAAGGTGATGAAATTACCATCTCATTATATGCTGGTTTAATGCTTACTCATAGTATCGATGGTAACCACCAATTCTGCACCGAAATGAGTCTTTTCAATCGTGCTGCTGCCGATGGATCAACCGACCCTAATACAGCTAATAATACTGGATGTGCTACCGTTCGTATGAATAAATTCTCTACAGGTATTGATCCAAACAATGTAACTTCAGTTTTGGTTAATAGTATTGAAAATTTCCCTAATCCTGCGACTTCAGAAACCAAACTTACTTATATCGTATCTCAAACCAACAATGTGAAAATTGTAGTTAAAGATTTACAAGGAAGAGAGGTAATGCAAGTAGTAAACAACCAACAAAATACTGGTATCTATCAAAATACCATTGATGTTTCGACTTTGGCTACTGGTGTTTATATCATTGAATATACCGCTGGCGACCAAGTTATCACCTCCAAATTGGTGAAACAATAATCCTAGTTCAAAGCCATATAAAAGCCCCGGATAAATTTTTGTCCGGGGCTTTTTATTTTTGCTATTTTTGCCTCCAAATAAATCAACCTTCTTTGCCATGTTAAACATCGTACTGTTCGGTCCTCCGGGCGCAGGAAAAGGAACGCAATCAGCGAAACTAATTGAGAAATACCATTTGGTACATTTGAGCACCGGTGATATTTTCAGAGCAAATATTAAAGGCGAAACGGAGTTGGGTAAACTCGCGAAAAGCTATATGGATAAAGGGCAATTAGTGCCCGATGCTGTAACAATTAACATGTTACAATCGGAAGCCGATAAACATCCAGAGTCCAAAGGTTATATTTTCGACGGATTCCCTCGTACCCATGCTCAAGCCCAAGCACTCGATGAATTTTTAGCAACCAAAAATACAGGCATCTCAATGATGCTCGCTTTAGAGGTGTCGGAAGATGAGCTAAGAGTTCGTTTAACAGAACGCGCCAAAGTAAGTGGCCGCCCCGATGATGCCGACCCCAATATTATTCAAAAAAGAATCGATGTGTATAACGCCGAAACAATGCCAGTTAAGGGATATTATCAAGCCCAAAACAAGTATCAAGGGGTGAATGGGATTGGAAGTATTGATAGTATTTTTGAAGCACTTTGTAACGAAATAAATAAAGGAGTTTTTAACTCCTAATCAGAAAAACAAAATCAACAAGCGTCTTGATTGAATTTCTAAAATCTGAGACCCGAATAATTAAAAAAATATGCCACGCAATACATCCATTAAGTCAGTTCTTATCATCGGTTCCGGACCCATTATCATTGGTCAAGCTTGTGAGTTCGATTACGCTGGAAGCCAAGCCAGTAGAAGCTTACGCGAAGAAGGAATTGAAGTAACTTTGATTAACAGCAATCCCGCCACCATCATGACGGATAAAGTAACTGCAGATCATATTTATTTACTCCCACTAAATGTAATTAGTATTGAGCAAATATTAAAAGAACAAAAAATTGATGCTGTACTGCCTACCATGGGCGGTCAAACGGCCTTAAATCTTTGTAAAGAAGCAGAAGAAATTGGGCTCTGGAAAAAATACAATGTGAAAATCATCGGCGTAGATATTAAAGCCATTGATACCACCGAAAATCGTGAGTTATTCCGTCAACTAATGCATAAACTGGAAATTCCAGTTCCTCAAAGCAAAACAGCAAACTCATTTTTAGAAGGTAAAGAGTTTGCTCAAGAAATTGGATTCCCAGTAGTAATTCGCCCAAGTTATACACTCGGTGGAACAGGTGGTGGATTCGTAAAAGATAAAAAGGAATTGGATGAAGCCCTTAACCGCGGATTAAAAGCATCTCCTATTCATGAAGTACTTGTTGAAAAAAGTGTCTGGGGTTGGAAGGAATATGAATTGGAGTTATTGAGAGATAACCTTGACAATATCACCGTAATCTGTACAATTGAAAATTTTGACCCTATGGGAATTCATACAGGTGACTCCATAACCGTTGCGCCTTCAATGACCCTAAGCGATACCGCATTTCAAACCATGCGAAATATGGCCATCAAAATGATGCGAAATATTGGAAATTTTGCAGGTGGTTGCAATGTTCAATTCAGTATGAATCCTGAAACAGAAGAGGTTTACTCTATCGAAATCAATCCTAGGGTATCTCGTTCTTCTGCATTGGCTTCGAAAGCTACTGGCTACCCTATAGCAAAAATTGCCGCGAAATTGGCGATTGGTTATAATTTGAACGAATTGAAAAACCAAATTACCAAAACCACCAGTGCCTTCTTTGAACCAAGTATTGATTATGTGATTGTGAAAATTCCTCGTTGGAACTTCGATAAATTCAAAGGAGCAGATCGTACGCTTGGATTGCAAATGAAAAGTGTAGGAGAAGTGATGGCAATTGGTAGAACTTTTATTGAGGCACTTCAAAAAGCTTGTCAGAGTTTAGAAATTGGTCGTGATGGTTTAGGTGCCGATGGCAAACAAAAACGTAAACTGGAAGAAATCGTTGAAGGATTAGAAAATCCATCTTGGAATCGATTATTCCTTATTAAAGACGCCCTAAGTATGGGGGTGCCTTTAAACACCGTGCACAAAATAACAAAAGTGGATCTCTGGTTTTTAAATCAAATTCAAAAATTAGTCGCATTAGAACAAGACCTTCGCCGTTATAACTTGAATAATGTTCCTGAAGATTTATTCTGGGAATTGAAAAAGCATGGTTATGCAGATACACAAATCGCCTATGTACTTGGAAATTGCACAGAAGATGAAGTTTACGAAAAAAGAAAATCGATGGGTATCACACGTACATATAAAATGGTAGATACTTGTGCTGCAGAGTTTCCAAGTGAAACGAACTATTTTTATAGTACCTACGAATCGCCAACACTACAGCTTTAGCGAATATTGAAAAACTGTTCTACAAAGATCGATTCTCCATAGCGCTCCTTCTTAAACTCAAATACCACTTTGTATTTTCCTCTTCCCGAGTAATGGTATTCCTTAGTGCCTTTCTCCCTATCGGTACAAATTCCTGATAGTTGATCCCATTCAAAAACCAACGTGTCATGCGATGCAAAGGGCACCTGTTCTGGAGGTGGTGGGCAACTATAAATACCACAGGCACAATATCCAATCATTGCTACCTGAACCCATTCCTTCCCATTCCATTTGAAAATTTGTAAGGGCTGCATTGGATTCATTCGCTGAACCTCATTCGAACCATTGTTTACTAGCGTAATTGATACTTTCTTTTTGGCATGATTGCATTTTTTAATAGATACATGCAAAGAGTCATGTTGGGCCATTCCAACGATACCCAATAAAATACAGATTAAACTTAAGATAGATTTCATACTTTAAATCAATTATTATTTATATTTATCCCTTTATTTCTCTTTCAGCAAGTGTACGATAAGCGATGTGTTGAATCTCACTTTCGAGCCAACGAATAAAATTAAAATATCGCATCGCATCCCGTTCAATCGGGTTATTCTGAAGGTTTTTTAATTCAATTTGTAAATTTCGGGCATGTGCAGTCACATTTTTTCTAGTATTGTTTTTTGCACTCTTTTTAATGAAAGATAAAATCATTTTTTCATATTCAAATATAGATGATTCCCCCTTAAATTCTCTATACGTGCTTTTTATTACGTGCTCCAACAAATCATTATTCCCCAGCTTATAATGAATCATGAGATTGAAGATTCGTGCAAAGCTATAGGCATCTTTTCGAATATCTTTATTAAGTGTGTTCAAATATTTATTAAGCCAACTCAGACCAAGCCTATAATCTTCAAAAATGAAATAGATGATTGCACAATTAATGCACATCGTAATTTTATAAGCTGGATATAACTCATCAGCAATTTCCTTTGCATTCGTTTCTATCTCAGCCATCAATGCTACTAATTCAGTATAATGTGCTAATGAAGCATAGTAGCGCATTTGCAAGGTATAATATATAAAATATTTACGCTGTTTCTTATCGTTTGTGTTGGTTTCAAAATTTTTTATTTGATTCAAACAAATTTGAATTTCACTGAAATTTTTTGTTTGAAAGCAGGCACTAATATAATGATAAATTATTTCAAGATAATCATCATTTTCATCATTGAAACGGTCGGTGTTTTCCTCCCAAAGCAACCGGTGCTTACGCCCATAAAAAGCCGACTTTTCGAAATCATTAATAAGGTAATTGTAAATGGTCTCAATACCATAAAAATAATTCTTTGCATTAAATGTTTGATATTCTGATTCCTTCTTTACTCCAATCGAGTTTCGAAGTTCATTAAGTTGTTCATGCTCTATAACACTGCTCCGCATCCTGCTCTTATGAATTTCTTTCAAAAAATTATAATACACCACCCCCAACTCACTTTCAATGCTAAGGCTATGTAATACTTTATGCTCCTCCTCCAATAATCGCTGCAAATCAGCTATCATATCATCATTTTTAAGGCTGGCTATTAATTGCTTTTCCTTTTTAATAATGGTAATGGTATAGTCATGCTTATCATATTTATAGGCAATCTTCTTGGCTTTGGTAAGTTGTGTCATACACTCCTTATAGAATCCCTTTATAAAAAGTATATGACTAAAGTCGAGCTCCCGGTTCAGGTTCGATTCGGCATTTTTCCCTGAATGGTATTGAACTAATGACTTAAGAATAAGGTAACTGAGGTAATTTTTTGCTACTGAAAACTGGGTTACAAACTTCTCGTTTCTAAATTTATGAAGCAGTTTCTCTTCATTATATTCCGTTTGATCTAATATAGCATTGAATAATTTAAGATATTGAACATCGAGGGTATCATGCGAATGTGCAAGAACCTGCTTTTTAAAATAGCCCTTCTCATTACGCGAAAGCGAATGAATTAACTGGAATATATAATTACTCGTGATTTTCAAAACTGAACTACTGATTACGAAAATAGGGGTTTGGATTCTAATTTATGGCGAATTTTGAACCAAAAATTATCAATAATTATATTTTCTTTGTCATGAAAAATAATTTACTATTTTTGGAAAACGAAATCTAATAATCTAATCTCAACTCATTATGAATCTAAAATTTTACATTTTCCTGTTTCTAGTGTTTTGCCTCTCGATCACCATTCGATCGCAAACATTATCAAACAAGGTAATCGCCTCTGGTGGAAGCTACTCTACAGCCTCATGGGGGAGTTTATCAGCCACCGTTGGTGAAGGCATAATTACTACGTCATCAGCTGCTGGTACAACATTAATGCAAGGTTTCCAGCAACCAACTTCAGGGCTGGCAGGCATTACTACTAACAACTCTAAGGCACTAATGGCATCTGCTTATCCTAATCCATCAAGCAATACTGTTTATTTAGAGGTGAACCTTCCAACTTCAAGTTTAGTGCATTACACCGTTTTTGATATGAATGGTAAAGCATTAATGAATGGCGACTTTACTGCCGATGCCTTGCATGCAACTACACAGAAGCTTGACTTCTCAAGTTTGAGTAGTGGTATGTACCTGATTGCTATTTCTAGTAATCAAGAATCAATTCAAAATCTTAAAATTCAAATCAATAAATAAACCAACAACTAACTTTTTAATATCATGAGAAAATTATTTACCCTCTTTGTATTTGCCCTCGCCTATCTAACGTCGAGTGCTCAGGTTCCACAGGGAATCAATTATCAGGCAGTAGCCCGCAATACAAGCGGAAGTGTACTTGCTACCCAAGCAGTAGGTGTGCGTATTAGCGTTATTGATGGCACCCCAACAGGAACTGTTCAATATTCAGAAACACACAGCGTAACTACCAATCAATTTGGATTGTTCAATATTGTAATTGGTAATGGCGTTGCTGGAACTGGTACTTTTGGTGCCATCACCTGGACTACTGGAAATAAATTTATAAAAGTTGAAGTTGACCCTGCAGGAGGAACTGCATACGTAGACATGGGAACCTCAAAATTACAAAGTGTTCCTTTTGCTTTATTTGCTCAGGGTTCAACTGGCCCTCAAGGTCCTGCCGGACCTGCTGGCCCTCAAGGTCCTGCTGGTGCTACTGGTGCTCAAGGGCCCGCTGGTGCTACTGGCGCTCAAGGGCCTGCTGGACCTCAAGGTGCTACTGGACCTCAGGGCCCTGCTGGATCAGGAACTGTAAGTGGAACAACAAATACAGTTGGTAAATTTACATCAGCAACGGTAATGGGTAATTCGGCAATTACTGAAAATGGAACAACAACCTCTATTAATGCAAAATTAGATATTACTAATGCCAATGGTTCAATGAAATTTAATGACGCTGCTGGTTCTATTACTTTCCCAGCGGTTACCACAGCTGCTTCTCCGATGCTTTATATGTTCGCCTCGGGTGCATCTAATACTGATCGTATGGTTCTTGGACATTCGCCAGCATTTCCTACTTATGGTTTAATGTATGCTGATGCAAATGATTTTTGGCATTTCGTGTCGAATGGAACAAAAAGTATTACAATTAATCCAAATCAAGGCTACATTGGTATTGGAACAACAGCTCCAGCTTCCGCTATAGATATCGTTTCAACGGTTGCTCAAGCTAATGTTAGTGTTACTACTAACGCTACAACTTTTGGACCTGAATATCGTTTAAAATCTACAGGAACTAGTGGTAGAGAATGGAGAATTGGTACTGGTCAAGCAAGTAACAGTGCTGGGGTGGGAAAATTATATTTTTATGATGGAACTGCTAGTGCTGATCGTTTGGTTATTGATGCTAATGGTAATGTGGGGATAGGAACTACTACTCCAGCAAGAAAATTACAAATAGATATCCCTAGCGGCCAAAATGGAATACGTATAAAAAGTCCCGGAAATACAAATAATGGATATGAATTGATAGCTGATGCTTCAACTAATGAAGCCTATGTATGGAACTGGGAGTCAGCAAAAATGTATTTTGGAACAGCTAATACTTTTAGAATGACCATTGATGCTTCTGGGAATGTGGGTATAGGCTCTGTTTCTCCTGCACAAAAATTAGATATTACTTCTGCAAGTACAACAACTAGTACAATGCTTAGTTTTGGTTCTAATAACACTGCAAACTTTTTCAAATCGGCTGGTTCTGGTACTTCATGTGCTATTATGACTGGAGCGAATGCTACAGGTGCTACTTATAATATTGGAGTAACTGCAGTGGCTGTTGGTGGTACCAATGCTTACGGATTTTATGGTACTGCAAACAGCGGAACGAGCTCAAACTATGGGGTATATTGCAGTGGAAGTGGTGGTTATACCGGTACTTGGAGTAACGTATCGGATCAAAAATTCAAAAAGAATTTCGAACCAATTCAAAGTGCATTAGGTTTAATAAATCAGTTAAATCCTACATCCTATGAGTTTAAAACAGATGAATTTAAATGTATGGACTTCCCTACTTTTAGACAATATGGATTTGTAGCACAAGAGTTAGAAAAAGTAATTCCATTATTAGTTGAAAAAGGGTCACATCCTGGAGAAAATGGTGAAGGATCAATTGATTATAAAGGTGTAAATTATATTGGAATGATTCCTATTTTAACAAAAGCCATTCAAGAACAACAAGCACAAATTTCTGCTCAACAACTTCAAATTGAAGCGTTAAAAGTGATGATTCAAACATTGGCAACACAGCCAAAATAAATCTTCGGATTTTATGCTAAAGACCCTGAATAAAATTTCAGGGTCTTTTTTTTGTGCTAAGAATTCTTCAAATAATTCAATTTTATGGCAGAATTCAGAGGGCTAGTTTTAGAGATGCATTTTTCTGCACCATAAACAAATCGAAAAGTAACCTTTGAATGATTCTTCTGACCTTTTTCAGCTTTATAGAATTTTAAAGGGTCTGCTCCAAGAGCTCCTTCAAAATTTGTTGCTTATTCAAATTGTAAAAAAGCAATCCTTGCTTGGCAATCGAAATACTTCCATTCTCCTCACTTACAATAATTGCAATGGCATCGCTTTGATAGGTAACGCTTACCGCCGAACGATGCCGTGTTCCAACATTTTCTGGCAAATTGGATATTTCTTGTGAAATAGGGAGAATACATCCTGCCGCCTTGATTCGATTCCTGTTTATAATTAGTGCACCATCATGTATTGGACTGGTCTTATTGAAAATAGTTTCGATAATTTTTGATGAAACTACAGCATCTATATTGGTCCCGCTTTGCGAAATGTATTTTAATTCGGTAGTTCCTGTAAACACAATAAGAGCTCCCGTTTTCTCTTGAGCCATCCTGTCACAAGCTTCCAATACAGCCTCCATCATATGTAGTTCCTTTTCTTTAAAGGTAAGTGCCATTGGGAAGATTCGAGAGATAGAAAACTTATTCCCAGATAAAACACTCTTCCCTAGCAACATCAAAAATCGCCTAATTTCATCTTTGAAAATTATTACAACAATGATAATCCCAATATCCCAGAAAGCACCCAAAATTGTGCTCAGTATTGGCATCTGGAATTTTTTAGCAATTGCAAAAATAGCCAACAAAATATACAAGCCAATACTTACAGTGAAAGCTGTTGTGCCTTTTAATAGTCGAAACATGAGGTAAAGTAATAGCCCCAATACTACGATATCAATGATATTTATAAATCCAAAATTTTCCAGCATTCTACATTCAATTTTGTCAAAGATAAAAAAATATCAATACTGATTCATGGGCATTTTTGAATTCTAATTTCTTCTAATTCATAAAGTGCACTAAATCATTTATCCGCTAAATTTGAAAAATATTTTATTCAATAATTAAATCTTACTCCTATCATTGCATTCATGTCCTCACGTATCAATCAACTCATTCATCATCTTCAGTTACAAACCCATCCCGAAGGTGGCTTCTTTAAGGAAACATATCGTAGTGAAGAATTATTGCATAGCCCCGATTTCGGTGAAAGCAGAAACCTACTCACTAATATTTATTTCCTGATTACTTCTGGGAATTTCTCGGCATTTCATCGAATCAATAGTGATGAACTATGGTACTTTCATGAAGGAAATTCTTGTGTAATTCATGTATTGCGTCAACAAGGTGGGTATTCATCCTTTAAACTTGGTTCAGATATTACTAATGGAGAAACTTATCAAGCTACAGTAAAGGCTGGCGATTGGTTTGCAAGTGAATCCACCGGGAACTACTCCTTGGTAGGCTGCGCTGTAGCACCAGGATTCGATTTTAATGATTTTGAAATGGCCGATCGAAAAAAATTAATTTTAGCATTCCCAGAAAAACTGGAACTTATTCAACGACTAACTCGGGTTTAGTGATGGGGATATCCGCTCCGCCATATCTTGCATTAACACCTTAGAAGTAGCTTGATATAAGACACCCCGCTGTTCACGAAAATTTATTGGATCTTCAAAGAAATACTCCACCGCTACTGCGAAAAACTCGTGAATATTGGTGCTTGCATAGGCTCGAAAATACGCCTTCTCAGGGTGGACTTTCATTTCCGCCAATTCAATTTCAGCATAGGTTAACCAAGCATTATAAAAAGGTGTTTCCACTTCTTGATTCTCGAACGATTCGAGCTGCAACGCATGCGCAAGCTCATGTAAAGCTAAATTTATTTTATCATCACTATACATATAGCCCTTCACAAAATCGTCCCACGACCAATGAATAATGCCATTCCCAAAGGTAAGTCCCTTTACATCACGATCAATGAAACGAGAGTAAAAGATTCCGGGATGCAGAAAAATACGATTAAAGTTTCCTAAATAATAGTGGTCAAACCCAAAAGTTATTTGTGTGTAGGCAGCACTAATTAAGGTCTTAACATTTTCAGAAACAAGTAAATCAGAACTAGCATTAATCTTTAATTGCTCTCGAATATGAAGTGCTCGAATTATAAATTCTTGCTTTTCCTCTTCATTTAAATAAGTAAAATAAGTAAAGTGCTTTGGGAAAAAATCATTCAAGTATATCTTTTGACTTTCTGCAAGCATTTTAAAGTCGGTTCGTTTTTTATAAAAAAGATACGAACGATACAACAAGAAAATCAATATGATACTTAATACCGTCATCAGTAGGCGCAAGATATGCCTTTTTAGATTGGATTCTAACTAAACTTCGGTTAATAGAAACAAAAAAGACTTCACTACTATTGTAGCAAAGCCTTATGTTTTAAGCTTAAATAATTTATGCTTTTTTAGCGGCTTTCACAGCTTTCTTAGCTTTGTGCGGACGACTTACTCCGAAGCTTCCGTTGATTATTTTACCGCGTTTGGTTTTAACGTCACCTTTACCCATGATTATTGTTATTTTTTAGAACGGCGAATATACAGATTTTTAGCGTATTCGAAGTATACATCCTCTAAGTCCAATCCCAGGGCACTTTTTAACCACAAACATTACCATTTATCCTCCTACCTTTGCACCTTACACCTATATTATAAAGTGAGCATTTTTGCATTACCCGAAGGCAGTTACACCGTAGCTCAAGATAAAATATTCAACCCTTTCAACCCAGAAACCGACCAAATGAAGGATCGGCCAGCTTCCTTATTGGTTGAAATTCAACCTTTCTTAATTTCATTAGCCGATGACTTATTGTTATGCGATACAGGCCTGGGTTATATTGGAAAATCGGGTTCATTGATGCTGTTTGAAAATATACGAGCTCGTGGTTTTGAGCCTAATCAGGTAAGTAAAGTACTATTAACTCATCTGCATTTTGATCATGTTGGAGGTACTGTTATGCAAACTCACGATGGATTGAAATTGGCCTTCCCCAATGCTATATACTATGTGCAGAGAGGGGAGTATGAAAAAGCAGTTTCACATCCATCTAAATCATATCGAATAGAAATAATTGAAACACTTTATCAATCTGGGCAGCTGGTTTTACTCGATGGAGATGGAGAAATTAATAAACAGATACGATACGAAATTACAGGAGGCCATACCGAATTTCACCAAGCATATACAATACGCAACGAGGAAGAAGTATATTTCTTTGGTGGAGATGTGTTACCCGACCTCTATCAACTAATGCGAAAATTTATCGCTAAATATGATTTTGATGGCAAAAAAAGTGCTGAAAAAAGAATTGAATTCGGCAATCGAAGTATCGCACAACATAGCACACTTCTATTTTATCATAGCATTAAAGTACCCTATTGTCAAATCATCAAAACTGAAGTTGGATTTAGAATGAACCCATAATTAGTCGAGTGCTGGTTTTTTGTTTGAGTTTTGATAATATGCCATCGCCATTCGAATTTCAGAGAATGTAAAAGATTCGCCCAACCTTTCCTTTATTACTCCAGCAAATGGTTTATCCAATTCAATAGCAACTCCCTTAATTGTTTCGTATTTCTCTTTCGAAATAAATTGAAACACATCTATTAAACCCAAACCAACATAATAAGATAGATGCCCTTCAACAGTGCTAATAGTAAGTTCACGTAAGGTTGCAATTTCTGTAGGGTTCTTCCCTTCCTTATAATATTGGTAACTCAATTCTCTAGACTCCCCTTTCTGTGGCTTCTTCTTTCTACTGCCTTTAGGAAAAACGGGCAATTCATTTATCCTCTCTTTATTCAATTCATCTGTATTGATAAACTCTTTGGTAAAACTCTTGTTCTCATTTAATGAAGTCACCAATCCAAGTCCCTTGGTTATCAATTGCATTTGTCTGAAAATAATTTCCTCCATATCGGCCAAGTTACTTGCATAGCCCTTCACTTGCATCTCATCGGTTAGTTGCAAAGCATGTTGGGATATTTTCTTTGCATAAACCTTGAGCATATTAGTAAAATATGCTGTGGCCTTTTGTACTCTATCGAGTAAATTAGCCTTGTAATTACTGTTTGT